>JBAYHH010000001.1:0-139723 GCA_041666265.1 Candidatus Magasanikiibacteriota bacterium
GCCGCTCGCGCCGGTCGGACTTTGCAGATTTTAGAAACCTATACGCATGGCATTGATCATCCGCAATTGGTGTCGTTTACCGAGGGAGAGTATCTCAAATGCGTGTTTGCGCGTGTTAATTAATTTTTTATGTCATCCTGAGCGAAGCGAAGGATCTCTGTCCCGTCACGACTAAATAGATTCTTCGCTGCGTTCAGAATGACAATTTGTTTAATAATTTTTATCTATGATCAACCTCGCCATCAACGGATTCGGCCGCATCGGCCGCCAAGCGTTCAAAGCCGCTTGGGGAAATAGTAATGTTAATATTGTTGCGGTTAATGATTTAACCGACACTAAGACTTTGGCGCATTTATTAAAATTTGACACTGCTTATCGTCAATGGGGCGACGAAGTTACCTATGACGATAAAAATTTAATTATTGACGGCAAAAAAATTCCGGTGTTTGCCGAAAAAGATCCGTCCAATTTACCGTGGGCGAAATTAAAAGTTGATGTGGTATTGGAATGCACCGGCCGCTTTCGCGACAAAGAGAGTGCTGGCGCGCATCTCAAAGCCGGCGCCAGAAAAGTGATTTTGTCCGCTCCGGGCAAGGGCAAAGATATTCCCACTTATGTGCGCGGGGTGAATTGCGGACTTGTCAAAAAAGAAAAAGAGGCGATCATCAATAACGCCAGCTGTACCACCAATTGTATCGCGCCGGTGATGGCTGTGCTTGATGAAAAATTTGGTATTGAAAAGGGGCTGATGAGCACGGTGCATGGCTATACTTCTGATCAAAATTTACAAGACGGCCCGCACAAAGATTTGCGCCGAGCGCGCGCCGCCGCCGAAAATATTATTCCCACCAGCACGGGCGCGGCCAAAGCCGTGGGCGAGGTCAAAACCAATTTGCAGGGGATTTTTGACGGCGTGGCTTTTCGCGTGCCGGTGCCGACTTGTTCATTGTCGGATATTACGGTGGTTTTGAAGAAAAATACCACCAAAGAAGAAATTAATCAGGCTTTGCTCGAGGCCTCGGGCACCGACCGTTTTAAAGGCATTCTCACTTGCACCGATGAGCCGATGGTGTCTTCGGATTTTATCGGCAACACTTATTCGTCCATCGTGGATTTGGCTTTGACCAATGTGGTCGGTGGCAATCTCGTCAAAGTCGTGGCGTGGTATGATAACGAAGTTGGTTATTCTCATCGCCTGATCGAGATGGCGGAGTTATTTGCGTGATAAACTGTTAAATTGTTTATGTCCGAAACCGAATCAAAATTTAATCCCGATAGCGAAAAAAATAAAGAGAGAGAGTTTGGAGGAAAGGGTTAAAAAGCATTATTTGTCGTGGACAGAAATTTTAAAGTCAGTTTACGATTACGAATTTCATCCGGCCGAGGCGGCATATTTCAAAAAATGTTTGCGTGAATGTTTGGTTTTATATGATCAGTATGATAAAGAAATAGAAGAGGGTAAGCTTAGTTCCGGTTCACAAATTGTCAGTTGGCGCGAGGCCTGGGAAAAATTTTTAGAAGATTATTACGGTTTGAATTTCAATGAATTAGCAATGCATCACAAAGTGGCCAACGAAAAAGAGTTGGTAGAATTAATAAAAATCAAATATCGTCCGGAAAAAGAAATGTTGTAAATTTTATCATTTCGCCGTGGCGGCGAGGAATAATAAATTGGAGGGGCTATGATAAATAAATTTGTCAAAGGTAAAACCGCGGTATTCATTGATTCGGCGAATATATATTTTTCGCAAAAAACCATGGGCTGGCGAGTGGATTTTAAGAAATTGCTGGAGTATTTTAAGAGAGAAACGAATCTGTATCGAATCGGTTTTTACGGAGCGATTAATCCGGATAATCCAAAAGAGCGTAAGTTTCATGATTTTTTGGAGATTATCGGTTATGTCGTGCGTCACAAGGAAATTAAGTTTATTAAGGACGAAAAAGATGGTGAACGGGGCGGACATCACAAAGGCAATGTTGATGTGGATATAGCGATTGATGCGGTTCATTTTCGAGATAGTTATGATACTTTTATATTACTATCCGGCGATGGTGATTTTGAATCATTAATCAAATATTTGAAATCGTTTAACAAGCGGTGTATAGTAATTTCGGCATCGGGACATGTGGCGTTTGAGTTGATTCGTCAAGCCAAGTATATAGATTTCAAAAAGTTACGAACGGAATTGGAAATGAAATAAAAAAAGAATTCTCCGCCTTGAGAGCGGAGAAGACCTGGTTCTGCTTAGCCGTAGCTAAGCGTGTATATAATACTAAATATTTAAACATTTGTCAAATAGTTTGTCCACATATGTCCGAAAACGAACCAAAATTCAATCCCGATGATGTGGAAAATAAAGAGAGAAAGAATTCGTTGGATTTAACTTGGGGTGAAGGTGAGCCAACAGTGGCAAATTACAGTGGTAATATAGCATGTATTACCGATGGATGTCGGTCGTATAATGAGCCAGCAAAAAATTTTTTTCACATTGCCATTGGTGTTAAAAAAGCGCCGATCAGTATGCAGCGACCAAATAAACAGTTTGCTATGGTTTGTCGCTGTCCTGATTGTTCACGGAGTTTCTGGTTTCATATCAGAAATACAGAAGCAAATATGTATAAAGAATGCTACGATAATGGAATGTTTGATAAAGCTAAGCCAAAAAAATAATAATTTATCAATTCAACATATACTTTGTCCACATATGTCCGAACAAGTTCCGGAATCATTTGCCGAAGAAATAGAAAAATATAGTTCTGTGGTATATCCGTTAGATAATAGAGAATTTTTGCGAAATCAGTTTGATTTTGGAGCCGGTTTATGTTTTATTTTTAACCCTGGTAATTTTGAAATCAAAATTTGGGATGCCACCGGAGAAGAGTATGAGAAAGGCAGAAGTGGTATAATCAGCCGTTCTCATATTTCTGTTAGTGGCGATGATTTGTACAGGTCTCTCGCCGGATATATTTATAAAAAGGGATTCCCTGAAATTACCGGTGGTGATGTCAGCTTGTCAACCAATGAAATTTTGTCGGCTATTAAGAAAAAAATAATTAATGAGCTAAAATAACATTTTATGCGAACACTATCAACTGAAACAGCGAACAAGGTGGGGGAGGAAGTAATTTTGAAAGGATGGATCAATGCCCGTCGCAACATGGGCAAAATTGTGTTTTTGGATTTGCGTGATCGTGAAGGTATTGTGCAAGTGGTGGGTGTGCCCTCAGAGCTTGATGAAAAATCCAACGAAGAGCTCGCTCGCGTCCGTCCGGAGTGGGTGATAGAGATTCGCGGTATTGTGAACGCGCGCGGCGCCAAACAACAAAATCCTGACATGCCGACCGGTATGGTGGAGGTGCTCGCGAAACAACTCACGGTTTTGTCGCAGGCCATTACACCGCCGTTTGAAGTCAACAAAGATACCAGTGGCATTTCCGAAGAATTGCGATTGAAATATCGCTATTTGGATTTGCGATCCGAACGCATGAAAAAAAATGTGGTGTTGCGTTACGAGACCACTAAATTTTTCCGCGATTATTTACACGATCAAAACTTTTTGGAAATTGAAACGCCAATTTTGACCAAAGGCACACCCGAAGGCGCGCGCGAATTTATTATTCCATCGCGTGTTTATCCCGGGCAGTTTTATGTGTTGCCCCAGGCTCCCCAACAATTTAAACAACTACTGATGGTCGCTGGCATGGAGAGATATTTCCAGGTGGCCCGCTGTTTTCGCGACGAAGATCAGCGCGGTGATCGTCAACCGGAATTCACCCAGCTGGATATGGAGATGTCATTTGTTGATCGCGAGGATGTGATGAGTTTGGTGGAAGATATGATAATCAAATTGGTGGCCAAAGTTACACCCGAGAAAAAAATACAACAAGTGCCGTTTCCGCGCCTATCACACAAAGAGGCGTTGGAAAAATACGGCACGGATAGGCCGGATTTGCGTAAAGACAAAAATGATCCCAATGAACTGGCTTTTTGTTGGGTGATTGATTTTCCGTTTTTCGAAAAAACTGAAGCGGGCGGGTGGACATTTACTCATAATCCTTTTTCTTCGGCCATGCCCGAGTGGCAGGAGGATTTGTTGGCTCAAAAAAATATCGAAAAAATTATTGCCGCGCAATACGATATTGTACTCAATGGCTATGAAGTGGGCGGCGGCAGTATTCGCAATCACGACCCCAAGGCCTTGCGTGCGGTATTGGAAATTATGGGATTCACCGAAGATCAAATTAAGGATCAATTTGGCCATATGCTTGAAGCATTTGAATTTGGCGCTCCGCCCCATGGTGGTATCGCGCCCGGCATTGATCGGTTAGTGATGATTCTGGCGGGTGAGCCAAATATCCGAGAAGTGATCACCTTTCCCAAAACCGGCGACGCGCGCGACCTCATGATGGGGGCGCCGAGTCCGTTGCCGGATACTGCGCTTAAAGACGCGCACATTAAGAAACTCTAAGCACTAAATACTAAACTCTAAACAAATCCAAATGTTTAAATTACAATTTTGAAATTTAAAATTTTGAGTTTTGAAATTGTTTAGGATTTAGAAATTAGGATTTAGGATTTCAATGTTTATGCTCTCGCTCCTCCAACGGCACATTTTAAAAGAATGTTTTGCGAAAAAGGGGGAGGCGGTGCATCGTCGGGTGTTTCATGTGTTTTATCGTAGTAAAAAAATCAGGCGCAAAGACGCGATCAATACTATCACCAAATGCCTGGAGCGACTGATCGACAAGGGGTTTCTCGTCGGATTTGGCACGCGCACCACCCAAAAATGGTTTATCCGTGAGGTCAAAATCACTCGGCGGGGGATCAAACACTGGATCGAGTGGATCGAGAGTCGACAGGCGAAATTACCGTTTTAAGTTGCCAGTTGTTGATTTTTGTGATAAAATAACCACTATACAGATTCCGGCCTATGCTATCATATATTTGGTTAACTTTTCTTTATCAGCCGCTTTTTAACGCGTTGATTTGGATTTATAGCAATATCGCGGAAAAAAATCTCGGGTGGGCGGTCGTGTGGCTCACTATTTTTTTACGCTTGGTGCTATTACCGCTCACGATTATGAGCGAGCGCAACGCCCTCAAACACGCGCGCGTCGAAGAAGAAGCGCGTCGGGCAATCCAAGCCTACAAAAACGATCCGGTGGCGCGCAAAGAAGAATTTCGCAAGATCATGAAGCGCCACCAGATTTCGCCTTGGGCGAAAGTGGTATTGCTCGCGATCCAAGTGCTCGTATTGATCTTGCTGTATCAGGTATTTATGGGCGGGATCACGGGCGAGCGCGTGACCAAGATGCTTTATCCGTTCATCGATTATCCCGGCCGGCTCAATATTTATTTTTACGGTTTTAATTTGGGGAATTTTCACGATAAGATATGGGCGGGGATTGCCGCCGGCTATTTGCTCATTTCGTTGATTGTCGAAAATCGCGGAAAAAAGAAATGGGCTAAGGGCGAGATGTATTATTTGTTGGTTTTTCCTTTGTTTACATTTTTTGCGTTGTGGATGTTGCCGATGGTCAAATCGCTTTTTATTTTGACCACCATGATTTTTTCCGATCTCGTCACTTTGATTCGTAAAATTATTTTTCCCATAAAAAAATAATTTATTATTTTTTATTTTTGAAATATAATGTATGTCCGAAGATTCTTTAGACAAGCTCATGTATTCGTTCGTCGTCGATGATGTGCTCAAGGGACTTTTTATCAGTGTGCCCCCGGGCTATGTGGCCTGCGTGTATGATCTCGGCCGAGGCGTGCTCAAAAAAGTTTTGACACCGGGGTTGCATTTAAAAATTCCGTTTTGGCAAAAAGCGAAATTATTCAACACCCAAACTTTGGAATATTCGATTTCTCGACAATTTAATCCGGAGCATGAGCGCGCTCTCGGCGATATCCCGATTTCCGCGCCGACGAAAGACGGCAAAAAGGTTGGCGTCGAGGGGACGATTTTACTGCGTCTCGATGTGCATCAGATCCCGAGCATTTGGCAGACGATCGGCGAGGATTTCGTGGCCAAGATTGTTCGTCCCACCATTCGCAGTCGCGTCAAGATGGTTTTGAGTCGTTTTGATTATGCCGACCTGATCGGCGCTGAGCGCGACACCGTCGAGACCGAGCTCAAGAATGAACTGGAACGAATTTTTTATTCGCGCGGGATTTTTGTGGAAAATGTTCTGCTGTCCGAGATCGCGCCAGTGGGGCAGGTGTAAAACCCGCTTCTCCTTGACCTGTGGATAACTTTGTGGTATATTATCACTCGTAGGCTTTGAGTGATAATTATGCAAACTCGTCAATTACAGCTTCTAAACCTCGTTATTGATAGCTATATCAAAACGGCCGAGCCGATCGGTTCGCGATTTTTGTTGGCCAAAGGCAAATTGGATGTCGGCGAGGCCACAGTGCGCAACGACCTGCGGGCGCTCGAGGACGATGGTTATCTTACTCATCCGCACACCAGCGCCGGCCGGATTCCGACTGAAAAGGGCTATCTCGCTTATTTGGCAGATTTGGATATGTCCAAAGCCAAGTTATCCAAAAAAGATAATGATGTGTTTGGGATGTGTTTGAAGGATAAAGGAATAACGAATAAGGAACAAAGCGACAAAGAGTTGGTGAAGGCGTTGGCGGAGTTGTCGGACGAGACCGTGATCCTCGCTTTTTCTCCGGACAAGGTGTATTATACCGGCCTATCAAATTTGTTTTCCAAGCCGGAATTTCAAGAGCTCCAGCTGGTGGCCGATGTGTCGCAGATCTTTGATCATTGCGAAGATTGTTTGAAAACTTTTTTTGATAATGTCGGCGCCGAGCCCAAATATTTTGTCGGGGCCGAGCATAGTTTTGGCAACGCGCTGTCAGTGTTGGCTTTTCGCTTTGGCGATGATAGTTTGCTCGCGCTGTTGGGTCCGATGCGTATGAATTACGCGCGCAATTTTGGGTTAGTGAACAAAGTAAAAGAATTACTATAATGTCATCCTGAGCCTTGCCTACCGGCAGGCAGGCGAAGCGAAGGATCTATTCATTTAATTATGTCTGACGAACAAAAACAAATTTACCCCGAAGCCACTGTCGGCGCCTTAATCTACAACGACGATGGAAAAATTTTGCTTTTCCGCGGCGCGAAGTTTGGTGACGGATGGGTGGTGCCGGGCGGTCATGTGGAAATGGGCGAAACCTTAGATCAGGCGTTGCGTCGCGAAGTCATGGAAGAAACTGGTTTGGAAATAGATAATATTGAGTTCGCCCAATTTCAAGACGCCATTAATCCGCCGGAATACCAAAAACAGAGGCATTATATTTTTTTGGATTTTTTTGCGCGCGTCAGCGGAGGCGAGATTAAATTAAATGAAGAATTACAGGAATTCAATTGGTTTGATCCCAAGACCGTGCTTAAAGAGCAAAAAGTCGCGTATGGAACGCAAAAATTTGTTTTGGCTTTTAATGAGCGCGTCAAAAATAAAAAACATGGATTATTTGGTCGTGAATGCAAAGATTGTGAAAAGTTGAGAATGGAATGTACCGAATACAAAACCGGCTGGCAACGAGCTCTCGCGGATTACAAAAATCTGCAGGCTGAAACCAGCAAGCGCCGCGGTGAATGGGCGCAGATGAGCGAGGTGCAGATTTTGGAGGAGTTTATTCCGGTGTATGAACATCTGAAAATGACGGTTGCCTCATGTCATTCCCGCGAAGGCGGGAATCCAGACGCGTGGATTGAAGGGGTGAAATATGTTTTGAAACAATTCGCGGATATTTTGAAAGCGCACGGAGTGGAAGAAATAAAAACTGTCGGCGAAAAATTTGATCCGAAATATCACGAGGCTGCGGGTGGAGAAGAAGTGGAAGGCAAAGAAGCCGGGGAGATCGTCAAAGAAATTTCCGGTGGGTATAAAGTCGGCGAGCGCGTGATCCGCGCGGCGCGGGTGATTATTGCGAAATAATTTTAAATTTTCAATTATTAATTTTCAAACAATTTTCAATTATTCAATTTTAAATTAAAAATTGGATATTAGATATTGTTTAGAAATACTGGCTGCGAACCAGCAATTGGAAAATTAGAAATTAGAAATTTTAATCACCGTTTACTTCGCACGGAGTAGACGAGTGGGAGGAATATATATATATATGTCCATAATTCGCTACAACCCCATGTGGGATCCATTCGCGGAAATGGAGGAGGCCATGAGCCGTTTTCCGTCTTTGCAAAATCAATCCATGAAGGCCTTTGCGCCGGCGATGGATGTGTATGAAACCGACAAGGCGGTGGTCGTGGAATCACCCTTGGCCGGTGTCAGCCCCGATGATGTCAAAATCACCGTGGAAAAAGGCGTGCTTACCGTGCAAGGCGAGCATCGCAAAGAGCACGAAGTAGACGACAAAAATTATTACCGCAAAGAAGTGCGTAGTGGCGCGTTTTTCCGCCAAGTGGCCTTGCCGGCCGCAGTGGTGGAGGACAAAGTCAGCGCCGAGTTTGAGGATGGGATTTTGAAGATCACTTGTCCAAAAGCAAATGAGGTTGCAAGTAAACAGGTAAATATTAAGATTGTGAAGAAAGGGAAGAAGTAAGTACATTACAATTTATCCACTTGACAAGCACTGGGTGGTGTGTTATACTATTTTTAACTAAAACCACCCACCCTGCCCCCGAAAGGGGGCCCGGTGGGGTTTTTATTTTATAGAAACATATGGGTAATAACAGGCGGGCGGCGGTATTCATTGACGGAAGTAATTTTTACTTCAAGATGAAATCGTTGGGGATAAAAAATTTACGAAAGTACGGTTATAATGCTTTGTGTAATGAATTGGCAGGCGAAAGAGAATTGGTGGCTATTGGATATTATGTCGGAGTGGTTAGAGCGGCGTTTAACGATGCCAAAGGACAGATGTTGCGTTTGGCGCAAAGGAATTTATTTAATCACCTGCGTGATCAGAAAGTAATTGTCCATAAAGGATATTTGATGAAAAACGACGGTGTTTATCACGAAAAAGGCGTGGATGTGAAAATTGCGACGGATTTACTCGTGGGCGCGTATGAAGATTTGTATGATGACGCGATTGTGATTTCGTCGGACACGGATTTGTTGCCGGCGATGCAGAAAGTAAAAGAAAAAGGCAAAAATGTGGAGTATGTCGGTTTTGGACACCAACCCTCGCTGGCGCTTCAAACCGCCGCCACGCGTTCGCGGTTGCTGTTGATTGAGGAGTTGGAGAAGTTTGTGGATAAAAGTGAAAAATAATATGAAAATCGAATCAGCAAAAGAATTTATCAATCGTAGAAGTAAACACTTTCAGGATGTTTTAGATAAATACAAAAAAACCAAAAAGGACAATTTATTAAAATGGCTTCCTGACATAAACAGAAAGGGTCGTTATGGTTTTATAAGAGAGGCGTGGACTTTAATGCCACAGTTTAATACAAAAGAAAAGATATTTATTATAGAAAGGTTTCGGCGGGTTAAAATAAAGCGCCCAATTACTCATAAAAAATTGAAAATTGGCGAAATTGAATACCGATTTGGTTACTATATGGTCGGCAAAAATGGAAATAAAATTAACAAGTGGACATGGGGCGAGTCGTGCCCAATCATTCCTCGTGAAGATTTGGAAAAATTACTAAAAAAAGCTAAAAAAGAAAAAACTATTTTGTAAATTAGTAAATTAAAATTTAATTTATTAAAATCTAAATTACTAACGAGCCAAGTGGAAGACAAAGATTCTTCGCTTCGTTCAGAATGACATAAAAACATATGAGTAAAGTATTAGGTACCCGCCTTCGCCCTTTGGGCTTCGGCAGGGCAAGTCGATCTCGGTTTTCAATTATTAATTAACATTTATCATTAATCAAATAATACTATGTCAAAAGTTTTGGGTATAGACTTGGGCACAACCAACAGTTGTATGGCCATCATCGAGGGCGGCCAGCCGAAAGTTCTCGAAAATAAAGAAGGCGCGCGTACCACACCGTCGGTGGTCGCTATTAGCAAATCCGGTGAACGCCTGGTGGGTCAGCTTGCCAAGCGTCAAGCCGTCACCAATCCGGAAAACACATTGTATTCCATCAAGCGTCTCATTGGTCGTCGGTTTACCGACTCCGAAGTTCAGCGCGATCTCAAACTGATGCCGTACAAAATCGTGCAAGCGGGTGAGGGCGTGAAAGTGGCGATGCAGGGAAAAGAATATTCACCGCAAGAAATCTCGGCGATGATTTTGGGCAAAATGAAAGCTGATGCCGAAGAACGCATTGGTGAAAAAATTACCGACGCGATTATCACCGTGCCGGCGTATTTTGATGATTCGCAACGCCAGGCCACCAAAGACGCGGGTGTGATTGCCGGTCTTAATGTTTTGCGCATTATAAACGAACCGACCGCGGCCGCGCTCGCTTATGGTTTTGACAAAAAGACCGAACAAAAAATCGCGGTGTACGATCTCGGCGGCGGCACTTTTGATATTTCCATTCTTGAAGTCGCGCCGGATAATGTTCAGGTGCTTTCCACCAATGGCGACACCCATCTCGGTGGTGATGACTTTGACCAGGTTTTGATTCAATATATTTTGGATGAATTCAAAAAAGATCAAGGCATTGATCTGTCCAAAGACAATCTTGCGTTACAACGCATCAAGGAAGCGGCCGAAAAAGCCAAGATAGAACTGTCCACTTCACAAGAAACCGAAATCAACCAGCCGTTTATTACTTCTGACTCCAACGGTCCCAAACATTTGGTCATGAAACTTACTCGCTCCAAATTGGAAGAACTGGTAGGGGATTTGGTGCAACGCTCGCTTGGTCCGGTGCAAAAGGCGCTCGACGATGCCAAACTCAAAGTCAGTGATTTGCATGAAGTGGTGATGGTCGGCGGTATGACCCGCATGCCACTGGTGATTCAAACAGTCGAGAAATTTTTTGGCAAAAAAGCGAATATCACGGTAAACCCGGATGAAGTGGTGGCGATTGGCGCCGGTGTGCAGGGTGGTGTGCTCAAAGGCGATGTCAAAGATATTTTACTTTTGGATGTGACACCTTTGTCGCTTGGTTTGGAAACCATGGGTAGTGTGATGACCAAATTGATTGAACGCAACACCACTATTCCAACCAGCAAGACGCAAGTTTTTTCTACCGCGGCCGACAATCAGCCGGGCGTGGAGATCCATGTTTTGCAAGGCGAGCGCCCGATGGCTGGCGACAACAAATCGCTCGGTCGGTTTATGCTCGACGGTATCCCGCCGGCCCCGCGCGGTGTGCCGCAGGTGGAAGTAACTTTTGACATTGATGCCAACGGCATTTTGAATGTCAAAGCCAAAGACAAAGCCACCAACAAGGAACAAAGCATCAAGATCACGGCGTCCACCGGTTTGTCCAAAGACGAAGTGGAACGCATGAAAAAAGAGGCTGAAACGCACGCCGATGAAGATAAGAAAAAACAAGAACTGATCGAAACGCGCAATTTGGCGGACACGATGGTATACACCACCGAAAAAATGATGAAAGAAGTGGAAGAAAAAAAAGTCGCCATCACCGATGATGAAAAGAAAAATGTGGAAGAGGGGATCAAGTATGTGAAGGATTGCAAAGACAAAGATGATGTGGAAGCGATCAAAAAAGCCAGCGAAGCGCTATCCAAGGCGGCGCAGGTGGTGGGGGCGAAGATGTATAGTGCGAATAGTGCTTCAAATAGTGCGAATGGTAAGGCGAATGATGCGAATACGAACGACGGTGACGCGTCTAAGCAAGATCAGGGTCCGATTGAAGGCGAGGTGGTGAAATAAAATCCTACTATCCAAGGATTTGCCTTGGGATAATTATCCATATTAATTATGAGTGCTTATATTGAGCGTTTTAATGTTGAAACAGAATGGTTTAGAGGGCAGATGGGGAAATTAAAGGAAAAATTAGGGTCTGCCGATAAGACCTTGGCCAAAATTGATGTTGATACTTTGACTCATGATGCGTTAGAGTATTGGACGGATTTTTTAGCGATATTAAGATTTTCTGAAAGAGATGATTTTGGCCAACCGGAATGGATAAACGGGTTGAACAGAAAAGAGAAAGTTCTGTTTGATAAAATCGTCAAAGACGATACGGGTACGCCGGATGCGCCTTTTATGAATTGGTTAAGAAATTTATTAGCTCCCATTTCTGGTTATTTAGATTTGATTAAGCATGCCCCAAATAAAGGATCGGAAGAAAAATTGTTGGCAACAATAAAAACATTGTCCGAGAGATTGGATGTGTAATAAAAAAAGACCCCGGGGCGCGCGAAGGCGCCAGCCGGGGCGGGTGGTTACCAGAGCTTGGAACACAGCACTTCGGTCGTGCTGGTGGTTGCGCTCCATTCAGCGGCGATTGGGGAGAGGATGCCCCCCAAAAATCCCACGAAGGCAACCACGAAGGCGATGTTCCCGCCCCATCCCTGGTGAATTTGGAAGGTGGCGCAGTAACCCCCACCACCGATCAGCATCCCCACGAAGAAAATCGTGAGTAACACCAATAAATTTTTCATTTTTTCTTCCCTTCCTTTGTGAATTTAGAACCGATTTTAACCTTAGCATAACTGCATAAAAAAGTCAATGATGGTGGTAGTATGGCAGTTGGACAAATAGTAAACAGTTTTATTATTTGATATTAAAAAATTGAAAATTGTTTGAAAAGTAGAAATTGAAAATTAGAAATTTACTGGTTATGTCCAAAGATTACTACAAAATACTCGGCGTCGAAAAAAACGCCACGGCCGACGAAATAAAAAAGGCGTTTAAAAAACTCGCCATGCAACACCACCCGGACCGACCGGGTGGCGATGAAAAAAAGTTTAAAGAAATAAACGAGGCTTTTCAGGTACTCGGCGACGCGGACAAGCGCGCCAAGTTTGACCAGTTTGGATCGGATTTTGAACAGCAGGGCGGTTGGGGTGGCGCCGGCGGTAGTTGGGAAGATATTATGAATGCGTTTCGCCAACAGGGCGGGCAAGGTGGTTTTGGTGGTCAAGGGATGAATTTTGACTTCGGGGGTGGTTTTGGAGATATTTTTGGCGATCTGTTTGGCGGGTCCGCCTCCGCTCGGGCCGGTCGAGCTTCGGCGAGACGCGGTCGCGATATCCAAGTCGATGTAGAAATAGATTTTAAAGAAGCGGCGTTTGGCGTGGAGCGCGATTTGAATTTACGCAAACAATCCGCCTGTGATGTTTGCGGTGGCACCGGCGCCGAGCCCGGGAGTAAAATGGAAAAATGCGGCACTTGCCACGGCCAGGGCCAAGTAGTGCAACAACAACGCACCTTTATGGGCGTGATGCAGACTGTGGCCGCTTGCCCTACCTGCCAAGGCCGAGGCGAACACCCGGGTAAAAAATGCAAGCACTGCGGTGGTGATGGCGTACTCGCCAAATCCCAAAATGTAAAAGTTAAGATTCCCGCCGGCATTGACGATGGTCAGTCCATTCGCTTGTCCGGCTATGGCGAAGTGGCTCCGCATGGCGCTGGGGCGGGGGATCTGTATGTGCAAGTGCATGTGCGCCACAACAAACTTTTTCACCGCGAAGGTTTTGATGTTTACACTGAAAGCGAAATCAATTTCGCGCAGGCGGTGCTGGGCGACAAATTGGAAGTTGAGACTATCGACGGTCCGCTCAAAGTCATGGTCCCCGAAGGCACCGAATCCGGTGCGCTCATCCGATTAAAAAATCATGGCATCCAACATATCAACAGTAGCGCGCGCGGTGATCATTATATCAAAATAAAAATCCGCGTGCCCAAAAAACTCTCGCGCGACGCGCGCAAAAAATTGGAAGAAATAAAAAACGACTTGTGATCAGATCACCGGTCGTTTTTAAAAGACACTTTTTAAATTTGTCGACAAAAATCAATTGTGGTATAATAAGTTTATCGCCACAGGTCGAGGCGAAAATTTTTATTATAAATATTATCGATAACAATTAAAATATGAAAAAATTATTAATTGCCATGGTGGTGTTAGGCTTGCTGGTTGTAATGGCCCCGGCTTTCGCTGATGATACGGACCAGACAAGTGAAACAACAACCGTTTGGGAACAACTCAAGGCTGATCGCGAAGCCGCTTTTGCCAATTTAAAGACCGCCCGCGAAGCGGTGCGCGCGCAATTGAAAAACGAGCGAGAAAAAGTCGGCGCCATTTGGGAGGCCAAAAGAGACGCGCTTAAAGCCCGTAATGATTTAAATAAAGCCGCCCAGACAGAATATCAGAAGGTGGTCAAAGCGGCGCGTGATATTCGCAATGCCGCTGTCAAAAAAGCGGATGCGGATTTTAAATTGGCCCAAAAAGCCGCTCAAACTGCGTATAGCGCTGCTAAGGCCGCCAATGAAGCCGCGTATCGATCTGAAGTCACATCATCCACCGCCATCACTGTCCCGACCGCTGAGTAAACCTAATTGTACAAAAATACACCCCTAACTTAAATCTCTTCGCTTTCCTCGGCCGCGAGGCCTCAGGGATGCGCCTGCGGGCGCATAACCCGCTCAGAGAATTCAGTTAGGGGTGTATTTTGTATTTAGCGTTTATCCAGCGCCTCATTCACGAGCTTATCCGCCTCTTTGTTTCCGGCGCGCATTATATGGGTAAATTTTACTTTTTTAAATTTTGTCGTCAGGTTATATGCCTGTAAATACAATTTTTGTAATCCCGGTTCTTTCACGCGATATTCGCGTTTCATTTGTTTGGTAACAAGCTCGCTGTCGAGCACACATTCCACTTCGGTCGCGCCCAATTCCAACGCGCGCGTGAGTCCGAGTATCAGTCCCATGTATTCGGCGTAATTATTGGTTTGTTCTCCAAGATATTTTCCAAAAGCGGCCAGATTTTCACCGGCCATATTTTTGATTACCACTCCGCTCGCGGCCGGCCCGGGATTACCGCGCGCTCCGCCGTCCGAGAATATTTTAACTTGCATAAAAAATTAGTAATTTAATTTCCAGACGCCGTCGCTATCACCATATTTCCCACTGAAATATAAAATATGATTGACGCTATCGGCCTCAAAAGAACGCACCGCAGATTTAATGAGTTCGTCGGTTACCAAATAATACGGAAAAAGAGCGGTGGTATTTTTATTCCAAGATAATGCCAGAGTGTTGTATTTATCCAATGGGACAACTTGTTTTAGGCCTTCACCCGAGCGATTTAAAAGCATCGGCTCGCCCCCTTCGCTGTAAGTGATCAATTCCCATGGCGTCCAAAATAGCCACCAGTTATTATATGGTGAAATTAAATAATCATTGGCCGCGATTTTGTATGTTCCTTGCGGAGCGACCAGATACATGAGCGATTGACTGGCGTTTTTTAGTAAAATTTGTCCGCGCGCTCCCGTCACTATGGAAAGATTGTTAAAATCGGCCGGCAACACTTCGGTATCAATGATGGAGAGGTCGGATGCAAATCCGGCGGTGTCTTTTACGATGCGCAAATTTTGTGTGTTCGAAGCGGTTTGCATCGTCCAGAGTGCTCCGCCCTCCATATACCAATCTACATACTTATTAGTTGCCACCCGCGCGCTATTACCGGTGATCGGATTGAGTGAACGAATTTCCTTTTCAGTGGAATAATATATTATACCGGAGTCATCATCAGACCATTGTATTTTGGTGATCGGCGCGCTCTCTGTCGTTAAATCGATTTTTTTGGAAAAATTGTCAGCATCAATAATCATCGCCGTATCAAATGGCGCGACCTTGTCAGTGATCAATAGTCGATGACCTTTTTTTGACCACGCTACTGCCAATGATTCGGTTTTTTTGTCGGAAAAAATTTTCGTCATCGAATTATTTTGAGTGTTAAAAATCATCACCTGGCGGCCATTCACTCCGGCAAGAAGCGCGCTGTCAGATGATAAATACAGATCATCGACAGTCGTCGTAGTAATAATTTGCGGATTATTTTTTTTCAAAAGTCCGATTTCTTTGATATAAACCGTTTGTTTATTTTGAACCTCGATGTCTTTGTTCCAATCATAATATCCGGACGCGGAAATTTTGAGATGATATTTGCGCGGAGTGATGTTGTTGAGGCGAATGGGCATGCCGGATTTGATTTCCACCCCGCCCAAATTGGCGTTAGCGTCGATCGGCTCGACATCGATGCTCACGGCTCCAATCTCGCGTCGGCGGCCATTTTGCCAATCATAGCGATAGCCTTGAGTATACATGACGATGAGCGGCGAAATGATAAAAAAAGAGGCGATGAATAGGCCTAAAATCGCTCGCCGAATCGGACGGGTTAATCTGGTATTGGGATATTCCATTTTGGGTATTAGGTGAGAGGTTAAAGGTGTTAGGCGCGAATGGTTGCCAATCACTGATTTATGTAGTATAATCATACTATCTAAAAAAATGGTAATTGTCAAAGATGATTCCGCCATTTTTGGTATTTTTACCAATACCTTTCACCTAATACCTACAAGCTAAGATATGTCCCATCTCATCATCAACGGCGGAAAAAAATTACAAGGCGAAATCGTCAATCAATCGGCCAAAAATAGCGCTGTGGCGATTTTGTGCGCTTGTTGCGCTATTCGCGGCCGCACCAGCTTGGTAGCGGTGCCAGAGATTGAAGAAGTCAATCGGATTATTGAGCTCATCAGGAGTATCGGCGTGAAAGTCGAGATGACAGGCAAAGGAAATTTGACCGTGGATGCTTCGGGTGATTTGGATTTGTCGCATATTGATCGCAGCGCTTCCGAAAAAACTCGCTCATCACTCATGCTCATGGGCGCTCTTGCCAGTCGCGAAAAAAAATACAAAATTTTTAAATCAGGTGGGTGCAAGCTGGGACAACGCACGGTGAAGCCGCATATTTTTGCGTTGGAAAAATTTGGTGTCGAAGTCGAGTCCAAAGACGGATATTATGAAATAAAAAATAACTTGCTTCGCCCCGCGCACCTCGTGATGTATGAGTCGGGCGACACTGCCACCGAAAACGCCATCATGGCGGCCGCGCAGACCGTCGGTGAAACTGTGATCAAGATGGCCTCGGCCAATTACATGGTGCAGGATTTGTGTCATTTTTTGGTGAGAGCCGGCGCTCGTATCGATGGTATCGGTACGACCACGCTCAAGATTCATGGAGTGGAAAAATTGACTCCGGTTGAGAATTATTCGATCATGCCCGACCCGATCGTGGCCATGACATATATCGCCGCCGCCATTGTCACGCGTTCACACCTCACTATCACCAATTGCCCACTTGAATTTTTAGAGCTCGAACTCGTCAAACTCGAAAAAATGGGGCAAAAATTTAAATTGAAAAATAATCGCCTGTCGGTCGGTGGAAACTTTGAGATCGTAGATATAGAAATTTTACCAAGCGACCTCGTTGCTCCTCCTGACAAGATCGATGGTCGGCCTTTTCCGGGATTAAATCTCGACAATTTGCCATTGTTTATTCCGATTCTGGCTATGGCCGAGGGGCGCACTCTCGTGCATGATTGGGCTTATGAAAATCGCGCGATGTATAGTTTTGATCTTTTGAAATTGGGCGCGCGCGTCACTGTGCTTGATCCGCACCGGGTGTTTGTTGAGGGGCCAAGCGAGCTCAAGGCGGCCGAAATTATCGCTCCGCCCGCGCTTCGTCCGGCGGTCAATGTTTTGATCTGCATGCTCGGAGCCAAAGGGCAGAGTATTTTGCGCAATACCTACGAGATTGACCGCGGTTATGAGAATCTTTATGAGACCTTAAATATCGCCGGAGCGGATATTAAGATAGTTGACGATAATATTTAATTTTGAATTTCGAATTTTAAGTTATTTTTGGATATTTGTTATTTGAAATTTATTTGGAATTTGTAATTTTGAATTTGAGATTTAAATTAATGTTTTTATGAACCTTTCTCCTTCCAAAATCCGCGCGCATAAATACGCCGGCATCTACATTGCCGTCATTTTGTTTATTATTTCATTTGGCCTTGGCGTTTTGGCCGGGCAGGCGTGGTATGTGCGCGGTCAAATCACCGGCGACAGCGGTAATGTGGAAATTTCCAAACTATTAAATTTCAAGCGCAACGCCAATCGATCCGACAGTGTTGACTTTAATGAATTTTGGAATGTTTGGGATAAAATCCGAGAAAAATATGTGAAGTCCGGCACAGTCAAAGATACGGATTTATTTTATGGCGCCGTCCAAGGGCTGGTGTATGCGCTCGGTGATCCATATTCTGTGTATTTGCCACCCAAATCAGCTGACGAATTTGCTAAAAGTTTATCCGGCGAATTTGAGGGTATTGGCGCGGAGATCGGCTTGAAACTCGGCCAGCTCGTAGTGGTATCGCCACTACCTGATTCACCCGCTCAAAAAGCCGGTCTGCGCCCGGGAGATCAAATCCTCGCTATCGACAAAGTAGATACGACCGGCATGGATTCGACCGCCGCGGTGATGAAGATTCGCGGCCAGGCCGGCACACCGGTGGTCCTCATGATTGCGCGCGCCGGATCAACCAAGACCATCGATATCACTATTATTCGCGCCAAGATCAATGTTCCGTCGGTGATGTTTGAGTGGAAAGGCGACCCCGCCAGTGACGGGGCAGGCAAAGTGGCGTATGTGCGCGTGATGCAATTTAATGAAAATACGACCGGTGATTTTGATCGCTATGTTCGTCAGCTTAAAAAAGACGGAGCCAAGGCGATGATTCTCGATCTGCGTAATAATCCGGGTGGCTACCTTGATTCCGCCGTGACGATGGCGAGCGAGTGGATCAAAGACGGCAAGATCGTGAGCGAGAGATTTTCTTCGACCACAATCAATACACACGAAACCGAAGGGGAGCATCGTTTGTTTGGTCTCAAGACCGCGGTGCTCATCAATGGTGGTTCGGCATCGGCCAGCGAGATAGTGGCGGGTGCGCTTCAAGATCACAAATCAGCGACGATTATCGGAGAGAAATCATTTGGCAAGGGAAGTGTGCAGGAGTTTGAGACTTTTGATGATGGTTCCGCTTTGAAATTGACCGTAGCCGAATGGCTCACTCCCAATGGCAAAAATATCAATGAATCCGGCATCACGCCCGACATCGAAGTAATAGAGGATTTCGAAAAAGAAAAAGTGGGCGAGGATGTGATGATTGATCGAGCGCTTCAGATATTGAATTAATTGATTTGCCAAAAAAATAAAAGAGTGCTACTATAATTATTGTAAAAGCATTATTTATTAAAAAATAAACAGCCATCATATGTCAACACCTGAAGCGGCGTATAATGAAATGATAGCCGAAAAAGCCAAAATCGAAGAGGAAAAGAAAAAAAAGAGAGACGCCAAGTTGGCGCGAAGAGATGAAATCAATAAATTGTTGGGGACAAAAGAAAGTGAATTAAACAGGACCAATGATTATGTGAACAAGGCCACTGATTTGTTGTCTGAAAAACCAGACGCAACAGATAAAATGAAGCAGAATGAGTCTGTGCTTCGAAGTTCGGTTGTACAAGGCGCCGAAGAGTGGACAAAGTTGAGAGAAGAATTAGCAACGATCGAATCTGATCCCGCGATAATTCAATATTTAGCCGAACAAAAACAACACTCTCAAGTAGTAGCCGAACACAAGGCTAAAATCGAAAAGGACTTGGCGGAAAAAGTGGCTGCCCAAGAAAAAGTGGTCGAAGACAAAGAGCGCGCGGCAATGGAGACGGCCAAACAGCTCTGTGATGTGTGGCAAGAAGATGACGCGGCATTAATGCTGATGCCGGTAGAAGAAGAGAGATATAATTATCTTAGTCACCCTTATTGGGAGGGTGTGGAGGAGCGGTATATCGATATTCAAAATAAAATTAATGTACTAAACGCTGAAAAATCAAAGGCATCAGGATTCTTTAAAGGATCTAAATTGAAAAAGATCGACGCGCAATTGGATGAGCTCGATACGCAATGGAGCAACAATAAAAGTTTGTATGGTCAGAAATTTGCGATTGCCGATCAGCGCCAAAAAAGAAAGGGAGTTCTTTACGATAAATTAATGGGTGGTTTGTCTTCCCGCGATGAAAAAGCAGCTCCCGATGGATCACTGCGAGCTTATTTGGATGCGTTTACCGCACTTGAGGGTTTGAAAGGGCGCGATGTACGCAATATCACCGCTATCAAATTGTTGGCTGACTTAACAAAAAACCAAAATAAATTTCCCTTTTTGATAGTTTATGAAGGTCGCGTGGCTGTCAATTATAATAAACTATTTGAGCAGTTTGGCTATAATCGCCAAGATTCATTGGATAAATTAAAACAGAAACAAGGCTGAAAATTTGTTAGGTAATAATTAAAGGTGTTAGGTAAAAGGTATTAGTTGTCAAGTATTAGGTGTTAGGGTAGATGTTAAAAATTCATGAATTTTAAATCACCGTTTTAATACGGTGATTTGTTTATAGTTATATTAAAAATTGTCCGTTTCACACCTTCTACTTTCTACCTAATACCTATCACCTTTATTATATTTTCTCCGCCCAATGTTTATCGGTCTCGACCTCGAGTTTTAAGAATACTTTTTTACCAAGCGCGGCCTCAAATTCTTTGCGTGCCGCGATGCCGATTTCTTTGATCGCTCGTCCGCCCGCGCCGATGATCATTTTTTTATAACGACTGTCTGCCGTATAGACGGTAGCATAAATTTCAAAGATATCGGATTTTTCTTCGATGCTGTCCACTTCCACATTGGTGGTGTAAGGGACTTCTTTGCGTAAAGCCAAGAAGATTTTTTCGCGAATTATTTCCGCCACCCAAAATTTATGATCCAAATTGGTTAATTGCTCCGGCGGATAATTCGGCTCGCCTTCGGGTAGGATCTCAAACACTTTTTTGCGCAATGGTTCGACATGGCGATTTTTGAGCGCGGATAATTCATACATCGCCACAAATTCGATTTCCTCGGTCAGCTGTTTGTAGTCATCCAAATACATTTTTTCTTTGGCCGGCAAATCGCACTTGTTGATCACCAAAATTTTTGGGATTTCGAGTTTGCGCAAGATCGACATCACGAAGCGCTCTTCGGCTCCGATCGGTTTTTCCGGATCCACCACATAGACGATACCGTCGATCTCTTGGATTGCCTCGCGCGCTTTTTCGGTGAGTTTGCCGGTGAGCGGTCCGGCTTTTTCCTTGAAAATGCCGGGAGTGTCGACAAATACCGCCTGCCCTTCGGCCGCGTTCAAGACGCCATGGATATTGTGGCGAGTAGTTTGGGGTTTGTCGGTGACGATCGCCAGTTTGGTGCCGACGAGCGTGTTGAGCAGGGTGGACTTGCCGACATTTGATCGGCCGACAAGGGTAATGAAGCCTGATTTCATGAAAAGATATCAAAAATTAAAAATCAAAGATCAAAAATGTCGAATTCGGACACAGTCTTTAATATTTGATTTATTATTTTTGATATGTTACAATACTACCATAATTAAGCCAATATATCAAGGGTAGGTATGAAAGTCATACTATTGCAAAATGTGGCCGGCTTGGGCAAGGCCGACGATATCAGAGAAGTGGCCGAGGGCTATGCTCGCAATTTTTTGTTTCCGCGTCATTTGGCGGTGCTTTCGAGCTCTCAAGGACTCGCCGAAATCGAGGCGCAAAAGAAGAAAAAGTCCAAAGACGAGCTCCGCGACCTGCAACAACAACAATCGCTCGCGGCCAAGCTCGACGGAGTCGAGGTTAAACTAAAAGAAAAGGCAAGCGCCTCGGGCGTGCTATACGCGGCTATCGGCCCCAAGCAGATCAGCGATGCCCTCACCAAAATGGGATTCGCGGTCGATAAAGAAAAAATTCGCATGGCGCCAATCAAAGAAGCCGGTGAATTCGAGGTCAAGATTAGATTAAGACATGGATTAGAAGCCAAGATATCAATAGTTGTTTCGGTGTAATTTTGAATTTATAATTTTGAATTTTGAATAAAATTCGAATTTTTAATTTTTAAAATTCTATATTCAAGTTTTATTCAAAATTAGAAATTTAAAATTAAATATTTTGTAAATTTATGCGAACCAAATATATATTTGTAATTGGCGGGGTGCTATCGGGCGTAGGCAAGGGTATCACTACCGCGTCCATCGGGCGGATTTTTAAAAATTACGGTTTTAATGTTTCAGCAATTAAGATCGATCCCTATATCAATGTCGATGCCGGCACGATGAATCCGGTCGAGCATGGCGAAGTTTTTGTCACCGAAGATGGCGACGAGACCGATCAGGACATGGGCAACTACGAACGCTTTTTGGATACCGATCTTTTTTCCACCAATTACATGACTACCGGTCGGGTATATCAAAGTGTCATCGAAAAAGAGCGCAGTATGTTTTACAAGGGTCATTGCGTGCAAGTCGTGCCCCACATTCCTTTTGAGGTGATCGAGCGCATCGAGACCGCGGCCAAAAAAACCAAAGCCGAAGTGATGGTGATCGAGATTGGCGGGACCGTGGGCGAGTATGAAAATATTTTGTATCTCGAGGCGGCCCGCATGATGAAGCTTGACCACCCCGATGATGTGGCGATCGTGCTCGTGGGATATATGCCGGTGCCGTCCCATCTCGGCGAGATGAAGACCAAGCCGACCCAGCACGCGGCCCGCACACTAAATAATTCCGGTTTGCAGGCCGACATCATCGTGGCGCGCGGGAAATACGCGCTCGATAAACCGCGCAAAGAAAAGCTGGCGCTATTTTGCTGGATGAAACCGGAAAATATTGTTTCAGCTCCGGATGTGGAGAGTATTTACGAGTTACCGGCCGTGCTCGAAAAACAAAATATTTCCAAGTTACTCGCGAAATTATTGAAGATTAAATTACCAGAAAAAAAATCTACCGAGTGGGATAAATTTGCCACCAAAGTGAGCGCGGTCCACAAGAAATTGAAAATCGCGGTGGTGGGTAAATATTTCGCCACCGGTGATTTCACCTTGGCGGATTCATATATTTCCGTGATTCAAGCGGTCAAGCACGCGGCTATTTGGAATGGCGCCGATGCCGAGATGACCTGGATCGACAGCGAAGGATTTGAAAAAGATCCGGCCAGCGTCAAGGATTTGAAAAATTACGACGGTCTCATCGTGCCGGGCGGGTTTGGCACGCGCGGGATCGAGGGGATCATCAATGCGATTCGTTTCGCCCGCGAAAACAATGTGCCGTATTTGGGGCTGTGTTATGGCATGCAGCTCGCGTGTATCGAATTGGCGCGCAATGTGCTCGGGATCAAAGACGCGCACACGGTGGAGTGCGATCCGGGGACCAAAAATCCGATCATCCACATCAATCCGATGCAGGCCAAAAATGTGGCGAGCAATCGTTATGGCGGGACCATGCGCCTCGGCGCCTATGATTGCGAGCTCAAAAAGGGGAGCAAGGTGCGCGCGCTTTATGGCAGTGACCATATCAGCGAGCGTCATCGTCATCGTTATGAGTTTAACAATGACTTTCGCGAACAAATCGAAAATGCGGGGTTGGAATTTGTCGGCGTGAACAAAGAAAAAAATCTAATGGAAGTGATCGAGCTCAAAAATCATCCGTATTTTGTCGGTTCTCAATTTCATCCGGAATTTAAATCTCGTCCGCTCCACCCGCATCCTCTATTTGTCGGGCTGATCAAGGCGGGGTTAAAAAAATAAAAAAAGCCTGCTGGGGGTGCAGGCTACTAAGTAAGGGTGGTTGTTATAATCCAAACATCCGGACAGATCATGAAGTCTGAACCGTTTGTTTGGTAATAACGGCCGAACGACCGGCATTGACTGACTGGATTCATTGGGAAGCTCATCCCGTTTCTTCCAGTGAGTGTCATCATTTCGACATCTTCCGGAAGCGCGGGCTTTGGCTTGCGCACGCACACCGCGAGCTTCGCTTCGCTCTTATCGCCTTGGAGCAGGCGAGCGCGCGCGTTATCCGGATCACGCCAGATAGGAGAGTCGAGGGCGCTGTCCACGGTCAACATGACGAGGCCGTGATTTTTGAGAATTTGTTCGATTTGTTGAATCGACACAGGCTCGTCAAATTTCACGGCGAATAGCATCGCGCCCTTTGCTTGAAATTCTACCCTTTTTTCGATGTTCATTTTCCTCTCCAGGAAAATTGTTTAGGAATGAGCGAATCCGCAATATTTAACCACATATTCCGCGCCGAGTCAATGGGTTTGGTTTGTGGATAAAATTCACAAACAAAAAAACACCAGGTTTTTGGTGTGCGTAAAAATATACAAAGTTTAAAATTGTAAAGTTTTTTTGACTTCCTTCAATATAATCAAATCCCGTTTTTGAATAAAACTACCTTCGTAATTCGCTGGTTCATCTGACGCCAATATGCTTATAGCTTTATTTAAAGTCACCCAGATTATTTTAAATCCATCGCTTAATTCTTTTTTAGTAAAATTAGGCTGACCTTTAGAAATAATATTTCCAGAATAACAGAACGATGTTTGTTTGAGGTTAAACTGCGATCGGTATTCAATGATTTTGCCTAATTCTTGCAGTGCATCAATTTTACAACCAACTTCTTCCATCGATTCTCTTTTTAGAGCATTAATTTTTGATTCATGTTTTTTAATACCCCCCCCTGGCAATTTGTGATAATTATATCTTGAAACAAACAAAAGCGGTATCAAATTATTATCAAATAATACCGCTCTTGCGGCTTTGCGGACATTCATCTTTGGCATGTTCTTATTTCTATCTTTGTCACTAATCTCGGATAATAATTTCATAAAATTTCGAATCAATATTTAATATTATAATTTCTAATATTTATTCAAAATTCAAAATTCGAAATTAAATATTATCATTTACCGCTACCGCCCCCGCATCCCCAATACGATATTCACCGTGCGCATCACGATCGCGAAGTCGAGCCAAAAGCCACGATTTTTAATGTAAAACAAATCGTATTCCAGCTTGCGCAGATTTTCTTCCAAAGTGCCGTAATACGATTTTTGCACTTGCGCCCAGCCGGTGAGCCCGGGTTTGATGAGACAGCGCAAAGAATAAAATGGCATTTGGCGGGTGAGCTCATAGACAAATTCCGGCCGTTCGGGCCTGGGACCGATGAGCCCCATCTCATTGCGAAAGATATTAATAAATTGCGGGATTTCATCGAGGCGAGTCTGGCGTAAAAATTTGCCGACGCGAGTGACGCGCGCGTCATCGACGCTCGCGAATTGCGCTCCGGCGGTCTCGGCGCTACCGTCGATCGCGAGCACTTTCATCGTGCGGTATTTATATATAAAAAATACTTGCCCCATGCGTCCGACTCGTTGTTGGCGAAAAAATATCGGGCCCGGTGAAGTCAGGCGAATCGCCCAATAAATAAACGGAAAAGAAATTACAAAAAATATCGCCATGAGCGAAGCAAAAAAATAATCGGTCACAATGCGCGTGCGGTCGTATATTTTTTTCTGTTGCTCGTTGAGATTATTTAGAAACCACCCCTCGGAAAAAGTAAACGGGGGAATGCGTCCGAGCACATCCTCATAAAATCGCGCCAAAGCCATCACGGTCGTCTGCGCGAATAGTTGCTCGTATAATTCTTTGAGTAGCGAAGCGTTTTTGTAGAGCATCGGCGCGGTCACGATGATCTGGGGCGCTTGATTATTGTTTTTTTCTAAAAGTATTTTTAAGGTGGGCGCGCTCGCGTAGCGGGATAGCTCGGCCGGCAAATTATCCGCCATGATAAATCCCGCCACTCGATAACCGCGCTCCGGTTGTTTTTCGAGCAGTGCGATCAATTCGATGATTTCCGGAGTAACACCGGTAAACACCACGGTGGTTTTTAAAATTCCGGTGGATAAAAATCGATTGTAAATGTAGCGCCAAACAGTGAGCAAGCCAAAGCCGTTGAGGGCGGTCAGCGCCAAAATAGTTTTGGGAGAAATGGCGAGAGCGGGACGGAGATAAAAGTAGATCATGCCAACCATCACCCAGGCAAACGCCGTCATCAAAATTTTTTGGAAGAATTGGAGGTTGTTGCGGTTTTGACCGATATCATAAAGGCCGGAAATAAAAATAATCAGCAAAGCGCCGATGAATAGCTCTATCATCGGCCAAAGCAGGGCGATATCGGGCGCGCCGGGAGTGAATACATAGCGTTCCGACAGCGCCAAAAATAACCCAAACAACAAGGCGACAAAATCCCCGGCCATGAGAGTGAGTTGTTTGAGGCGGTAGAACATGGTATAATAATCGTAATCTAATGTATCATATTTCCCGAATAAAATCAATAATTAGCGTTTTTTTGATGGCGGTGTTTTTGGCACCGGTTTTTGCGCACGCCAAAACACCAAACGACCCGCAATACCTCGATCAGTCGGAATTTTACGCGCAAATCAGCGCGCCGGACGCTTGGGATTATGCCACCGGCTCGTCCAAAGTCGTGATCGCGATCATCGACACCGGTATTGACTCGTGGCACGACGATCTCGCGACCAATGTTTGGGTTAATCCGTATGAAATTTCGGATAATGGCATCGACGACGACGGTAATGGTTTTATTGACGATATGCACGGTTGGAATTTTGTCGAAAATAACAACAATATTCGGCCGTCGGTTTTTGAAAATATCAATGATCCGGAAGCAGTCAGACACGGCACGATCGCGGCCGGATTGATCGGGGCGGTGGGCGACAATGGCAAAAATGGCGCCGGTCTCAATTGGCAGGTAAAAATTATGGCTTTGCGCGCGGTGGACAGCTCAGGGTCGGGTTCATATGATAGTATTTCGCAGGCCGTGGTTTATGCGGTCAAAAATGGTGCGAGCGTGATCAGTATGAGCGTGGTGGGCGAGGGGTTTGATGAAAATCTGAAAAAAATGATGCGTTGGGCGTATGACCAAGGGGTGGTGCTGGTCGCGGCCGCGGGTAATAATCGCTATGATGGCCGAGGCGATCTCGACACAAATCCGGTTTATCCGGCGTGTTTTGATAGTGGTGACCAAGAAAATTGGATCATCGGCGTGACAGCGGTCAATAAAAACGATCAATTAAGCCGATTCGCGGACTATGGTCAGTGCGCGGATATCGCCGCGCCCGGAGAAAAAATATATAGCATCGAACGCTACGCTCCCGACTATGGTTACAAGAAAAATTTTGGCGGACCCTGGCAGGGGACATCGTTTGCGACTCCGCTCGTGGCCGGTGCCGCCGGGTTGATCAAGTCTCTACATCCCGAATGGTCGGCCGGAAAAATAATTGAAACGATTTTAAATTTTGGCGATAATATTTCCGCCATCAATCAGAGTCTTGGTATTACCATGCCACCTCGGCTCAATGTCGGCACGGTTGTGAAGCAAGCATATTATTCGCGTTTGCCGGTCGAAAATATTTCTTATGGACTCACTGGAAATAATATTTGGATGACCACCGGTACCAAAAAAATTGATCTAATTACAGTTTTAGACGCGCGTCCGATAAGTTTTGCCACTGAATACTTCACCGACAGTTGGTCGCCAGAATTCGCGGTCTTGATTTCTCGTCCGCCATTTTTGTATGTACAGTTATACAAAAACAACGGCCGTTACTGGCGCGAATTTTCTTTGCAGAATTCCAAAAACGCGCTTGGACAAAAAATCCTCGTTGGGCGCGACCTCGATGGCCGGTCAATTTTGACGATATCTAAATATATCAGAAAAACCAATCAAACCGTGTGGGAAGTGTATGGTATGACCGGTGATTTGCTCCAAAACGCCCGCTACAAAGGCGTGGTGAGCGATTGGCAGATGGCCCCCAATTACGCGGGAATCGACGCGAAAATCAAGGTTAAAGGTAAATTGACGACCAAGCGGGTGGGGTGGTATAATTAGGTCGAAGGTAGAAGGTTGTAGGTATTAGGCAAATACCTGTCGGCTTTTATCTTAGTTTTCAATAATTACGGCTAACACCTTTTACCTTTAACCTATCACCTATTTATGGACAATCAAATTTTTGAAAAAAAGAATGTGCTCGTCACCGGCGGAGCGGGATTTATCGGTTCGCATTTGTGCGAGCGGTTGCTCAAAGAAGCCAAGGTCATTTGTATCGATGATTTTTCTAATTCTCTTCCGCAAAACATTAACCACTTACTGCAATATCCGGATTTTGAATTTATAAATTTCGACATTAACAAACCGATTGATTTGGAAAAATTTGTCGAGCTCGACAAATTTAAATTAAAGTATCAAGGCATTCAAGAAATTTATCATCTCGCTTGTCCGACCAGTCCCAAAGATTTTGAAAAATCCAAAATGCAAGCGCTGTGGGCGAATTCTTCGTCCATGATCAATACTCTTGATTTGGCTGTCCAATACAAAGCGCGTTATGTGTTTACTTCAAGCGCGGTGGTTTATGGTCCGTCCACTCCGGCCAAAGCGGTATTCAAAGAAACCGATCTCGGGACTTTCAATCATTTGTCCGAACGCGCGTGTTTTGACGAGGGTAAACGATTTGCCGAGACTTGCGTCGAGACCTACGCGCAGGTGTATGGTATTGACGCCAAGATAGCGCGCGTGTTTACGACCTATGGCACGCGCATGCGCTTGTTTGAAAAACAATTGATTCCGGATTTTATTATGAGCGCGCTCAATGGCGATGATTTGGTGATTTATGGAGAAAAAAATTTCGCGACTTCGCTTTGCTATGTCAGCGATGTGGTAGATGGACTGGTGCGTTTGATGTCGGCCGGACCGGAAGTGCGGTTGGTGAATTTGGGCGGCGATGAATCATTTAAATACAGCGAAGTGGCCGAGATGATTATCAAATTAACCAATTCCAAATCCAAATTAGTATTTGAAAAAGGGATACTGTTTTTGACGCCCAAAGGAATCCCAAATATTGCCGTGGCCAAAGATGCGCTTGGTTGGATGCCGATTGTGCGAATCAAGGATGGACTCCAACGCGCCATCGATTATGTATCGGCCAATAAAGAAGCGCTCGTGATGGCCGCGAAAAAATAATATGATTTTGGTCGTCGTGCCCGCCCACAATGAAGCCAAACAAATCGGTCGCGTGGTGCGCGGCCTTTTTGAACACGGTTGGAAAGATATCGTCGTGATTGACGACGGCTCGACCGATGATACCGCCGGCGAGGCCACGCGCGCGGGCGCGAAGGTATTGACGCATGTGATTAATCGCGGGCAGGGGGCGGCGCTACAAACCGGTGATGAATACGCGCGTGCTATCGGGGCCGAGATAGTGGTGCATTTTGACGGCGACGATCAGATGAATCCCGGTGATATCGGTCCGGCGATTGATGTTTTGAAAAACAACAGCGCTGATGTATTGGTTGGTTCGAGATTCTTGGATGTGCGTTCTCGTTTGCCGTGGTCAAAAAAATATTTACTTTTGCCGATTTCGCGTTTGATCAATTATTTGTTCACTGGAGTTTGGATGAGCGACGCGCACAATGGCTTTCGGATTCTAAATTCGCGCGCGCTCGCGGTGATCACGATTCGTCAAGATGGCATGGCGCACAACACCGAGATCATTTGTCAGGTCAAAAAACATCATTTGAAATTAATCGAGTTTCCGGTCGAGGTGCGCTACCATGAATACGGACAGGGGATCGGGGGCGGGGTGCGCATCATCACTGATTTGATTAAAGAACTAATGATGCGGTGAAAATTATAAATATTAAATTACAAATCCCAAATAAATATCAGATCTCAAATTTTAAAAACGAATCGATTTTGATATTTGTAATTTGAAATTTTGAATTTAATTTTCTATGCTATTGATTCAAATTTTGTTAATTATATTCTTTTTTTTCGCGATTATCAAAGTATTTGCTCGTTATCGTAGCGGCGATGTGGCGATAGGCGCATTTATATTTTGGACCGCTTTGTGGGTAGGCGCCGGTGTTGTTGTTTGGAAACCCGATCTTACCATGCCAATGGCGCGTTGGTTTGGCATCGGGCGCGGGACAGATCTCGTGGTTTACGCTTCGATCGCGCTATTATTTTACTTATTTTTTCGTCTGATGGTCAAGGTGGAAAAAATTAACAAAAATATTACGAAAATCGCGCGAAAAATCGCGTTGGATGACGGTGATTTAAATAAATAACTTATCCACTTGACTCAAGTGGGGGGTATGGTAAAATTAACCCATCAAACAGAAATTTATTCCTAATTTTTTATTTATGTCGGAAGAAAAGAAATCGTTTTTTGCTTCGCTTGAACCCAAAAGCGCTGTTATTGTTGGATTGGTGGCCGGAGTTTTAGTTATTTGTTCGGTCGGTTTTTTGGTAATGCTCGGCATGTATTTTTCGAAATCAGGTAATAGTATTATTGATAAAAGCGATGCTCCGGCAGATGATGTAGCCGACAATCCGGCAGATGCCGCGCCGGTCGTGCAGGCGCCGAAGTCCGACAAACCGGTGGTTGAGTTATTTGTAATGTCTTATTGTCCGTATGGCCTCCAAATGCAAAAGGCTTTTACTCCCGTGATGAAATTATTGGGTAGCAAGGCTGATATGAGCATCAAATTTGTATCATACGCCATGCACGGCCAAAAAGAAGTCGAAGAGAATACTCGTCAATATTGTATTGAAAGCGAACAGCCGGCAAAATTTATTGCCTATGTTGATTGTTTTTCCGTTAGTAGCGACTCGGTAGCATGTCAAAAAACTGTCGGTATCAACGAAAGTAAGATGAATGCCTGTGTGGACAAAACCAACAAGCAATTCAAGACCATGGAGTTATTCAACGATCAAAGCACTTGGCTTTCCGGTCAATATCCGCAATACCCGGTTCACGCCAGTTTAAATGAAAAATATGGTGTTCAAGGTTCTCCCACTCTCGTGATCAATGGCGCTCAAGTGGAATCAAATCGTTCTGCTGAAGCTATCAAGACGGTTGTGTGTGAGGCTTTTAATAATAAGCCGGCAGAGTGTTCGCAAACACTTAGCACCGCTTCCGCCTCGGCCGGATTTGGCGCCGGCACCGGCGCTGATACCGCCGGCGCAGAGTGTGGACCGTAATTTAATTCAGTAATTAAATGGTATGGGCAATTTCAAAAAAGGATTATTCCTTGGTGGATTACTCGGTGCCGGCATGATGTGGCTTAATGCCACTCCCAAAGGCCGTGAAATGCGCGCTAAATTAGTGGAGCACCTCAATCCGCTTTATATCGAGCTCAAAGAAAGCATTAAACAACTTGAAGGCCCTACTCGTGAAATGTATGAGGCGCTCGTTGATCGCGCGGTCGAAGAATATTCCGCCAAAAAGGAAATGGCCGATGAAATGAAGGCGGTGCTTATCAAAAAACTCAAATGTAAATGGAAGGACTTGGAAAAAGAGTTGAAGAAAAAATAACCGATCTCTTAAAATAAAACCAGCATTACAGATAATCTTTTCGCTTTCCTCGACCGCGAGGTCTCGGGGATGGTCCTGTGGGACCATAACCCGCTCAAAGAATATCTGTCATGCTGGTTTTTCATTTAAAATATCTGTCCGGCTGTTTTTAAATACACAAAAAATTGGCCTTTGATAATGTATTTTCAGCACTCTACGAGCGAAGCGAGCTTGGCTGAAAATATATTATCTAAGGCCAATTATTAAATTAGATAGTTTTTTTAATGTCGGTTATTTTTAGTTCCAGTTCACGGTTGCCGTTCCATTCATTGACGCCGACCGTGAAAGCGAGATCGATTTTGTCACCCGGTTTGAGATTTTTCTTCCAATCAGAAGGATGGCGATTGCTATCTCCAAATCCAAAGGCGATAGTTTTACGCACGGTGTGAGAGTTGTGTTTTACCATCAGGCGAAGGTGTTTACCGTTTTGGCCGATGGGGTCGGCGGAAATCAAAGTGAGATCGCGCGCGCCATATACCGGCTCCTCGTTATTCATCCCAAATGGTTCGAATTTTTGTAGTAAATCGTAAAGTTTCCAGTTGACATCCTCGAGGTTCACTTCGGCATCAATATTAATTTGTGGCACCAGTTCGACGCCTGTCAGCAAAGTTTCAGCACGGGCCATTATGGCAGATTTGAATTTTTCCAAAGTTTGTTCGTCTTTGATCGATAATCCCGCTGCTTGCGGATGTCCGCCAAATTTAAGAAAATATTCCGGCATGCTCTGCAAAGCCTCGATTAAATTAAATTCGGAGATACTACGGCCACTGCCGACAATTTCTTTGTCGGCGTTGAGTCCGAGGGCGAGCGCCGGTTTGTAAAATTCATCCTTAAGTCGTCCCGACACCAATCCCAAAATTCCGGTTGGCCATGACGGGTCAAACGCAAATAGTACCGGATTATTTTTTTGGTCCGAATTAATGATTTGTTCACGCGCCGCGGTCAAAATTTGATCGGTTAATTTTTGGCGGTCAGTGTTATTTTTATTTAGTTGTTCAGCCAATATTTTCGCCTCTTCGACACCTTCGCTCATCAAAAGCGCCAGGGCGGTATTGGCGTGATCCATGCGTCCGGCGGCATTGAGACGGGGAACGATTTGAAATCCAACCGCGTGCGTGTCGATTGGTCCGCGTTTTTGTTTGCCATTTTCGTCCAGAATTCCGGCGTTAATCATGAGTTCGCGCAGTCCCAGATTTTTGGTTTTATTGAGGACGGTGAGCCCGTAGCGGGTGAGAGTGCGACTTTCACCAATGAGAGGCACCATATCTCCGACAGTGGCGATCGCGACCAAATCGAGCATCCATTTTTCAAATCCTTCGCACGATTCACCAGTGGCGGTTTTGCCTTCAGTCGCCGGGCAGTGCTTTTGCAGTAGAGCTTGTGCCAGTTTAAAAGCCACGCCCGCTCCACATAATCCCTGGTCGGGATAAGTTTCACCCGGTAATTTGGGATGGATCACTGCGTCTGCCGGGGGCATCGCCGAGGGAATTGCATGGTGATCAGTGACGACCACCCGCATTCCGAGATCTTTGGCCAGTTTGATTTCTTCCAAATTACTGACACCGCAATCACAGGTAATGATTAAATCGGTTTTGTGTTTTTCCTTCAGATGCTTGACCGTATTTTTATTCACTCCATAACCATCAATTTCGCGATGGGGAAGAAAAACGCGCGTGCCTTCCATATTTTCGGCAGTTACAAATGGCTTGGCGCCGAGCGCAAGCAAGGTATTTACCAAAATAGTGCTCGCGCAGACGCCATCGGCATCATAGTCGCCATGTACAGTGATATTTTTTTGGTTTTGAATAGCTTCAAAAATAATCGCCACGGCTTTTTCCATGTCGCGAAATAAAAACGGATCATGAATATCGCTCGTATAATCCGGATTTAAAAATTCGTCAATCAGTTCCGGCGTGCGAATATCGCGATTCCAAAGTAGGCGCGCCACAATCGGCGGCAGTTCGGGGTGAATAGATATAAAATCCGCCGGCGGGGCGGGTGGGATGATCCATTTTTTCGACATACCAGAACAAATAGAATTTATTTTTTTAAAAGTCCGTGCAGGCCAATGGCCCGAAAATCCCAATAACTATCGGCGAGAAAGATGGTAAAAGCTAAAAATAAAGCGTTGATCGACCAGTAGTCGGAAGCGGGGATGGGCGAGCTATATGACGCGAATACCATCACTCCGAGCGCGATCCAGTAAAATAACGATTTACCGGTAAGGGTGCGTCGATCCGACAGCACGACAGTGGCGCGCACGCGCAAAAGTCCGGTAATATAAATAATCAAAATCGGTATCGCAATCAACCATTCATAACGATGCGGATCAACCCCGATAAATTTGAAGAAATAAAACAACGCCCAAACTAAAAGCAAAAATGCGAAAAATAAAAAAACTATATCGAGCTGATACTTGCGTAATATTTGCATATTATTGAAAAGCCGGCGCGATGGTAAATAAAATCATGGCAAAAATGCCGATAATCGCCACCAATGCCCAGAGAGACTTAATAGTTTTGTGACGCATAATATTGCATGATAATTACAATGATAGTAGTGAGCGAGTGTTTAATTTGTCTATAAAGCGACACTGCGAAGCATAAGGAGCGTATAGACAAATTAAACACGAGCGAAAACTACATTTATCTCTTGAGTACCGCCAGATAAGTCTCGGCCGGAATATCCACTTTGCCATGCGATTTCATGCGCGCTTTGCCTTTTTTCTGCTTCTGGAGCAATTTCATTTTACGCGTATAATCGCCACCCGACATTTTAGCGAGAACATCTTTGCGCAAGGCCGATAGGTGTTCGGAAGCGATAATTTTTCCACCCACTGATGCTTGTAATTTTACCATAAATTGCTGTTTTGGTAAACTCTCTTTGAGCGATTCGACGATTTTTTTGCCAGTCTTAAACGCTTCGTCTCGCCAAACCAAAGTCGACAATTCTTCCACCAAATCCTCCGCCACATAAATATCTAATTTTACCACATCGGTGCTCGCGTAATTCATGTATTCGTAGTTCATCGACGCGTAGCCGCTGGTCACGGTTTTTAGTTTATCGTAAAAATCCGTCACGAGCGATGCCAATGGAATTTCGTAGTGTAAAAGCGCGCGTTGATCCGCGCCAGCTGACAAATATTCGGTATTCACATATCGTCCCTGGCGTTCACTGACAAGCGCCATCACATTGCCGACAAAATCCTTGGGGGTGATAATATCCAATGTCATCCAGGGTTCCTCGATGCTTTTGACGCGCACCGGATCGGGCATGTTTTGCGCGCTTTTAACGACTAATTGTTCATCGTTGGTCTTGGTAACTTTGTAGGCGACACTCGGCACGGTGATGATGATGTCGAGATCGTGTTCACGGCGAATGCGCTCTTGAAAAATATCCAAATGCAACATGCCAAGGAATCCGCATCGAAAACCAAACCCGAGAGCATGGGAATGCTCGGGCTCAAACGACAGCGCCGAGTCGCTTAATTTCAGTTTCTCGATCGCGTCGCGCAAATCCTCGTAGCCGTCTCCTTCTTTGGGAAAAATTCCGGCAAATACCATTGATTTTACTTCTTTGTACCCCGGTAATTCGACGCCGGCTGTTCCGCGACTATGCTCTTTGTCGTAATTGGTAATCGTGTCGCCGACGCGGCAGTCGCGCACATCTTTGAGGCCGGTGACAACATAGCCGATTTCGCCATTATTTATTTGTTCGGTCGGATGAAATTTGGGCGCGTAATATCCCACTTCAAGAGCTTCGGCCGGGGAGTGGGTGCTCATTAAAAAAATCTTGTCATTTTTTTTGAGTATCCCGTCGGTCACGCGTACTGCCGCCACTACTCCGCGATACTCATCGTATGAAGAGTCAAAAATTAAGGCGCGCAAGGGAGCGGAAACATTGTCTTGAGGAGGCGGTACGCGCTCTACGACCGCGCGCAAAATTTCATCCACGCCCGAGCCGGTCTTGCCCGACGCTAAAATGATTTCGTCTTCCTTGCATCCCAATAAATGAATAATTTCCGCTTTGGTTTTTTCCACATTGGCGATCGGCATGTCGATCTTATTGATTACCGGAATGATGGTCAGATTTTGTTCGAGTGCCAGATACAAATTGCCGATTGTCTGAGCCTGCACGCCTTGGGTGGCGTCGACGAGTAAAATCGCGCCTTCCACAGCCGCGAGCGAGCGCGACACTTCATAGTTAAAATCCACATGGCCGGGAGTGTCGATTAAGTTTAGGGTATAGGTATGAGGTGTAAGGTTGTAGGTCATGCGAACCGGTGTGAGTTTAATGGTGATTCCGCGTTCGCGTTCGAGATCCATGCTGTCCAACAGTTGCGCCTTCATATCGCGTTTGGCCACCGTGCCGGTTAATTCCAAAAAACGATCCGCAAGGGTCGATTTGCCGTGGTCGATATGGGCGATAATGCAAAAATTTCTGATTAGAGAATTCATGTTGACAATTATGTTGATTTGCGCTATATTTTTAATCAGTTGTCTATCAGGAGGTGATAAATGGAAACGCTTTATCTTAATATTCAGTTAGCTATTCTATCGTTCGTTTTATTAGATCTTATTTTTGCTTTCGTGGTCGCAACGGCCATTGAAAGTGAAATTCAAGATCTCCGTCGCCCGCTCCAAAAGGAGGATGGTGGCGGTGATTGCTTCATGACCACTCATTTTGATGAGGGTGGTGATGAAGATAGGTGGGGTGATTAAGCCGCCTACTCATTATAACACCGGCGACTGTTCGCCGGTTTTTTATTTAATTTCACCATCGATTTCCGCCGGAATATTGGCGATCCTTAAAAATCGTCGTTGAAAAGCCGTCTTTATATCCATAAATTCCGGTAATTGTAAACCCCAGCATATCAAACAATATACCAAAAGTCCAGTAATGCCGGCAATGGCTCCTTGAGCAAAAATGCCCCAAAAATAATGCAAATCAAATAATTTAGCCAGGGGATATTTTAGTAGCTGTATAGTGATAGCCATTGGAGCGGCCGCTACTAAAATTTTTAATAGCGAACGAATTGTTTCGGTGATCTCAAGATTTTTGGTAATGCGAAAAAGAAAAATAGTTAATAAGATAAAGTTGATCACCGCGCCGATAGCCACACCGAGAGCGAGCCCGGCCACCCCCAAATGATTTTTAAAAAATATAGCGGACGCGATCGCCGCGATTTCGGCGGTCACACTGATGAAAAACGGCGTTTTGGTATTTTCGAGGGCAAAAAAAGCGCGCGTCATGAGGGGGTTAAGCGCTTGCGCGAACATGCCGATTGAAAAAAAAGCCAGTGTATCGGCGGTATTGATGGTCGCAGTCCAGTCAAATTCGCCCGATCCCAAAATTACGCGTACAATTTGGGCGCGCAACACCAAAAAAATAATTGACAAGGGAATAATCAAAAACAAAATTTGTCGAGCCGTGCCCGCGAGCGAGCCGACAAAGTCATTCATGTTTTTTTTGCCGGCCGCAGCCGAAAGAGCGGGAAAAGCGGCCAAAGCAAAGGGAATACCGATTACGCCGATCGGCACCCACTGTAAATTGTCGGCAAACGAATAAGTCGCCACACTGCCAACAGCGAGCGTGGAGGCGAGAATAGTGATGATCACCGAATTGACATTGGAAATAGCGAGACCCAATGTGCGTGGAATCATCAACCGACCGATGATACGCGTATCAATATCGCGCCAGTTAAACTTCCATCCCCAGCGCCAACCGGCCGAGCGCGCGCCCAACATCTGGAGCGCGAGATGAAGAAAAGCGCCGAGTATCACGCCAATCGGCAATCCGATCAATCCCAAAGCAGGCACCAAAACCAAAGCGCCAAAAATAATGCCGAGATTGTAAAAAATAGGCGCGAGCGCATATAAAACAAATCGGCGCAAAGATTGTAAGATTCCGCCGATTACCATCGATAGTCCAAGCAGTACCGGCGACCAAAACATCAGACGAATAAAACGGGCGGTCAAAGCGGTGGCGGTGGTATCAAAACCGGGAGCGACCAAGTGCGCCACTTGCGGAGCGAAAATCATGCCGATAAGCGCGAAAAAAAGCAATAGGACGCCAAAAATATTTAAAATATTATTCGCCAAATCCCACGCGGATGATTTGTCCTCGCCTCGATGATAGAGTCGAGTAAATACCGGAATAAAACCGGCGGTCAAAGCGCCCACGACAATCAAGTTGTAAATTAAATCCGGAATTTTAAAAGCCGCGTAATACGCGTCCATAGTCGGGCCGGCGCCAAAATAATGCGCCAAAATTCGATCGCGCGCGAGACCGATAAATTTGTTTAACAACGAAGTGCCAGCGATAATGATGGCGCCTCCGGTGATACTGCTTGAAGAATGGTTAAATATTTTTTTCCAAATCATAATTACGGAGCGGTAGTGGTGGCAGCAATCGGCTGAAACGAGGCATTAACCGTGAGCATGGCATAGGTAGTGCGGGATTTATCTCCCATGGTCCAACTCGCATAAAACGCCCCCGAAATTCCATCAGCGCGCGAAAAAGTGATTTGTTGAAATGATTTGCCGGTACTTTCGACATCAATCGAAAAATTTTTCTTTTGCAATTCTTTTTTGTAATATGACATTAAAAAACCGGGCGAGGTGTCGAGATCGCGCCATTCGATCTGGATCGAGTCGGTTTGGTCGCTCACCGGCGTGGTGGCGACATTCCACATACTGCGCCATGACCCGCTTTGATTCGCGGAGCTGTCCGGGCTATTCGCGGGCGACAGGTGGGCGATCAAAGGAGATAAAATGATTTTTGGGAAAAAAGCGGCTATCTCTACTCCACGATTTTTGTAGCGTCCGGAAACAAAGGTGATATTATCGATATTGTCGCGATCATACACCATGATATCGGCGGGAAAATCGGCCGGTAAAGTCTTGATTGACTGTGGTCCGGGTCCAAGCGACAGGCGCAAAGCGATCACGCCTCCAATAAACAGGATCACGATGAGCAAGCAACTGGTCAGACAAGTGCGAATGAACCCGCCGCGTTTTTTGGTCAGTTCTTCGATTGGCGGTTCGACGATTTCGATATTATCAATGTCTTTGGGCATAAAAATTTGATAAAATGCTTTTCATATAATACCATGTTTTCACCCATTTGTATAGAGGATAAAGTGTGTTATAATTAACGGTATTATAATACCTGTATTATTATGCAAATTACCTTTTTTGGGGCGGCGCGCGAAGTGACCGGCTCTTGCAGTTTGATCGAGACGGGGGATACAAAAATTCTCATTGATTGCGGGATGTTTCAAGGGAGTGATTTTAATGAAGGCAAAAATAGCGACCCGCTGGTTTTTGACCCCAAAATTTTGGATGCGGTGATCGTGACTCACGCTCATCTTGATCATACCGGGCGTTTACCTTTGCTTATCAAGGGTGGATATGACGGCCATTTTTATGCCACTCCGGCTACTATTGATTTGACCCGTCTCATCCTTGAAGACGCTCTCGAGGTGATGGGTTACAATAATCGCAAATTTGGTTCGCCGATTTTATATGACTCTACGGATATCGTCGGTGTGATACAGCAGTTTAAACCAATCGAATATTACGAAGAATTTGCGATCGCTGAAGCAAAAATAAGATTTCACGAAGCCGGACATATATTTGGCTCGGTTTTTGTGGAAATAAACGCTGACGATAAAAAAGTGGTATTTTCTGGCGATGTGGGCAATGTTGATGCGCCTATTCTGCGCGACACCGATGCTTTGCCGGGAGGAATTGACGCTTTGATTTGCGAAAGCACCTATGGCGATCGTATTCACGAAAATCAAAGCAAACGACGGGAGATTTTGGAGCGAGAAATTACCGAGGCGATGAAGCGCGGAGGAGTATTGATGTTACCGTCATTTTCACTTGAACGCACGCAGGAATTATTGTATGATCTAAATGACCTTATCGACCGCCAACACTCTTTGCCGCGCGTTCCTATTTTTCTGGATAGCCCCTTGGCCATCAATGCCACTCAAGTTTATCGTAAATTCAAAGGATATTACGACCAAGAAGCGGATCGCTTGGTAAAAGCAGGTGACGATTTGTTTCAGTTTCCCGGTCTCACGATGTGCGAGACGCGTAATGATTCAAAAAAAATAAATTCCATTCGCGGGCCGAAAATTATCATTGCCGGAGCCGGCATGATGAACGGCGGCCGCATTGTCCACCATGCTTTGAGGTATTTACCGGAGTCTGACAGCACCCTTTTAATTATTGGCTATCAAGCGCGCGGGACTCTGGGTCGGCAAATTTTAGACGGGGTATCGCCGGTAAAAATTATGGGTGAATCCGTGCCTGTGCGCGCCCATGTCAAAGCGGTGGGCGCCTTTTCAGCGCATGCCGATCAAGAAAAATTGATGGACTGGATCGGGGGAGGAGAATCTTTGCCCAAAAAAGTTTATCTCAATCATGGCGAGCCGACCGCATCGGACGCGTTGGCCAAAAGACTCACCGAAGAATTGGGATTGAAAACTACGGTAGTGAACAGAGGCTTAACGGTAAAAATTTAATAAATTATGAAAATATTAATTATCGGCAAGGGGTGGCTCGGAGGTAAATGCGCGAGCGCTTGGCCGGACGCGATTATTTCTGAAAAAATTATTGCCGACGAAAAAGATGTTTTGGCGCTGATTGACGAGCACCATCCCGACGCGATCCTAAATGCCGCCGGCGTGGTGGGCAAACCCAATGTTGATTGGTGTGAGACTCATCAACTCGAGACGATTGCCGGCAATACGGTTTTACCGATTACAATCGCGAGCGCTTGTCAAAAAAGAGGCGTGTATTTATTACATATCGGGACCGGATGTATTTTTTATGGCGCTTCGCCTCATGGTGGACCTTGGACCGAAAACGACGCCGGCAATCCGGTGGCAGTTTATTCCAAATCAAAATACGCCGCTGATTTGGCGCTGTCCACCTTGCCCAATGTTGGCATTGCTCGTATTCGCATGCCGATCGACGACCATCCGTTTGTCGGAAATTTGATTGACAAATTGGCTTCTTATCGGCAAGTGGTGGATGTGGAAAACAGCGTTACGGTAGTGCCGGATATGATTTTGGTTTTTCGGCAATTGCTTGAAAAAAAAGCGTCCGGAATTTTTCACTGTACCAACCCCGGGTCAATTACCCACAAAAAATTAGTCTCGCTCTATGAAAAATATGTCGATCCGACTCATAAAAATGAGTGGATTACCGAGGTTGAGCTCGTGTCCTGCGGCCTCGCGGCCAAAAAACGGTCGAATAATATCATGACTTCGGTGAATTTACCGAAATTTGGCATTATGATGCGGTCAATCGATGAAGCCATCGAGGATGTATTTAAAAAATATTCCACTAATTTTTATGAACACTATTTTAGATAATATTGAAGCGATCAAAAAATTGGATTCCAAGAATATGCTCGGTAGCATACAGCTTTTGAGCGCGCAGGTGAAAGAAGTCTGGGCACTCGGAGAAAAGTTTAACTTGCCGGCCGGATACAAAAGTGTCAAAAAAATGGTCGTGCTCGGCATGGGCGGGTCGTCTTTGTGCGCGCATATTCTTTCCGAGTTATATAAGTCAGAAATTAAAATTCCGATTGAGCTTGTCAATGATTACCATGTGCCGGCGTATGTCGATAGCCAAACTTTGGTGATCGTTTCGAGCTATTCGGGCGGTACCGAAGAGCCGATCAATGCTGTCCAAGAAGCAAAAAATAAACAAGCCAAGATTGTTGCGATTAGTTCCGGCGGAGAGCTCGCGAGTTGGGCCAAAACACATAAAGTGCCGGCGCTCGTTTTTAGCACCGCCCATAACCCTTGCGGTAGTCCGCGTATGGGGCTTGGTTACACTATTTTTGGTCATGCGTTCGTTTGGGCTAAGGCCGGAGTGATCAAGTTTGGCGTGAAAGAAATGCAAACAGCGGTATCAGCCATAGAAAAATTCGCCTTCGAATTCGGTACTACGGTTTTGGGCGAGGCCAATCCCGCCAAAAAAATGGCGCAGGACATTTTTGGTCGCAGTGTTTGGTATTTCGGATCAGAGCATCTGTCCGGGAGCGCGCATGCCGCCGGCAATCAGATGAACGAAAATGCCAAGCGCTTCGGCGGATATTTCATCATACCCGAGTTGAACCATCATTTGCTCGAAGGCATGATGCATCCCCAAAGCAACAAAAATAATTTGGTGTGCGTGCTTTTGGAATCAAAATTGTACGACGCGCGCGTGCAAAAAAGATATGGCGTCACCAAGGATGTTTTAAAGAAAAACGGTATAAAATTTTTGTCTTATCAATTTGGGTCGGACAATCGTTTGGCCCAGGTGTGCGAGGCATTAGCGCTTAGTTGTTTGGTCAGTTATTACTCGGCGCTTTTGCAAGGTATCGATCCGACCGCTATTCCGTTTGTGGATTATTTCAAAGAGCAATTAAAAAAATAAAGGTCGAAAAAAGAAAGAATAACTTTATATGTTTTTAGATTGGTTGTTTGGCAAAAAAAACAAAGAACTCGGCCAAGTGGTGCATTACTTCGACAAGCTCGGCGTGGCGGTGGTAATACTCAAAGGCGCGCTTAAAGTCGGCGATCGCATCAAGATCATCAGGAATGGCCATGAGTTTATCGATACTGTGGCGTCGATGCAGATCGATCGGCAGGAAATCAAAAGCGCCGCGAGCGGCCAAGAAGTGGCGATCAAAATCAGCGAGCCCGTCAAAGCCGGAGCCATAGTAATGAGAGCGTGAGTATGGATCTCACCGTAATCACAGTCACTTGGAATAGCGCCAAGTATATTGCCGACCAAATTGAATCGGTGGTTTTGGGTTGTGAGGGACTTGCGTGGGAGCAAATTATTGTTGATAACGCTTCATCTGACGAAACGGCAAGTGTCATTCAAAATGACAAGGTGCGATTGATCAAGAATAATAAAAATTTAGGTTTTTCCGCCGGCTATAATTTGGCGATCAAAAATGCGACCGGACGATACTTTCTATATCTTAATCCGGACATGAAATTACGCGGTTCGATCCGGCCGTTAATCGATTATTTGGACGCGCACACGGAAGCGGGGATAGCGAGCGCTAAATTAGTGGATACAAATGGGCGAATAAATTTATCCGCCACTCCGCGTCGTTTTCCCAAAGCGATCGAGATTTGGGCGCAATTTTTAAAATTACCTCATTTATTTCCAAAAATTTTAGATCGTTATTTTTATCGCGATTTTGATTTTTCTCGCATGGCGGATCCGGTCGCGGTCGATAGCGTGCGCGGATCATTTATGCTCATTCGTTCGGAGATCGCGACTAAACTCGGTTTTGCTTTTGATCCTCGATATTTTTTGTGGTGGGAAGATGTCGATCTGTGTCGAGAAGTGAAAAAACTCGGATATAAAATTATTTGGCATCCAAAGGTGGAATGTGTAGACAGTGTGGGGCGGAGTTTTGGTAAGCGACGATTTTTTTGGAAGCAGATATTATTTTTTAAAAATGCTTTAAAATATTTTTTCAAATGGCGCAACCGCGATTGACAATCGGACTATTGACTTGGAACGGGGCGAAACATTTACCCGCTCTTTTCGAATCTCTAAAAAAACAATCGTTTCGCGATTTTGAATTGATTGTTTTAGACAATTGCTCAACCGATGGATCTCATTCTGTCATCCTGAGCAAAGCGAAGGATCTGCTCGTTAGTTTTCAATTAATTCAAAACGAACGCAATGTCGGTTTCGCCGCCGGTCAAAATCAAATATTTGCTCTATCAGACAGCGAATATTATTTGGCGCTGAATCAAGACATTGTTTTGTCGTCGGATTGTTTGGAGAAGGTGATTAAATGTTTGGACGCCCATACCAATATTGCTTCCGCTACTCCAAAACTTTTTAAATGGGACAGCGAAAAGAAAATCCAGACGACCATCGTGGATTCTTTCGGGCTCAAAGTATCGCGCAGTCGGAGAGTGGTGGATATAAAAAAATTTGACGATGAAAGATTTGCCAATCAAAATTATATTAAAATTTTTGGCGTTTCCGGCGCGTGCGCGTTTTATCGCCGGAGCGCGATTGACACAGTCGGAGGATTATTTGACCCAATGTTTTTTGCCTATAAAGAAGATGTTGATTTGGCCTATCGATTAAATAGCGCCGGTTATGACAGTGTCTTGGTTTTAGGCGCGAGCGCGTATCATGTGCGCACCGGAGCTGATTCAGGAAGTGACAGTAATCATGCCCAAGCGTTCAATAAACAGCGTCAATCTGATTTGGTGAAATATTATAGCTATCGCAATCATTTGTTGGTTTTGTTAAAAAATGAGTATTGGGAAAATTTTATCATTGACTTTCCTTGGATTTTGTGGTATGAGTTACAGAAGTTCGCTTACTATTTAATCTTTGATTTTGCCGTGTTTAAAGGGTTATTTGACCTTTGGCGACAAAGGGAGGAAATAAAAGATAAAAGGTCAAGAATCAAACAGTTTAGAAAGATCGGCTGGCGAGAAATGAGAGAGGTGATATATGACAAATGCAAAATTCCAAATTGACTTGGAAATTGATATTTGTGATTTATTTGGAATTTGTAATTTTGAATTTTTGATTTCGCAATATGCTCGATCTGAATATCGTCATCGTAAATTATTTATCCAAAGACGCCGTGGAAACCGGCGTGCGTTCGGTTTTGGCCGATCTTGGCGGCGCGCCGGTAAACTGGCAAATTACGGTGGTAGATAATTCGGGAAACAAGGATGGCATCAAAGATTTTTTACCGCAATTACATCCAAACATTCGCTATGTTGATGCGGGTGGTAATGTGGGTTTTGGTAAAGGCAATAATTTTGGATTTAACGCGGTTTTGGCGCGCTATCATTTGGTGCTAAATCCCGATACCTTGATACCCTCCGGCAATCGCACGATTGAACGCCTTGTCAAATTTATGGACGATAATCCACATGTCGGCATCGCCGGTCCGAAATTAGTTTATCCGGATGGTCAATTACAGAATTCATGTTATCGTTTTGATCGACCGTCGATCATGATCAAACCATTTAAACATATCAATTGGGACAAAAAATATCGTTTTATAAAAAAATATTCCGAGCGACTCGAGATGCGCGAATTTGAACACAATGAAACTCGGCCGGTGGATTGGCTTCTTGGCGCCGCTCTGATTTTGCGTCACGAGTGCGCGCGCGCCATCGGTTGGTTTGATGAACGATATTTCATGTATTTGGAGGATTGTGACTTGTGTCAAAAATTTTGGGAGCGGGGGACGGCGGTATATTATTTGCACGACATCGTGGTCACGCACGCGCACGAACGCGCGTCTGCTTCCGTACCCGGGGCGCTCACGGCGCTAATAAAAAATAAAATGGCGCGCGTGCATTTGCGCAGTTGGATGCAATATCTCTGGAAATGGCGCCGACATCATAAATTTTATGCCAAACTTTCCTAAGGTGGCGATCGTATATTTATCCTACCACTGCGAGCTCTATTTGGAGCGCGCTATTGAGGCGTGGAAAAAGTTGGATTATCCGAAAGAGCAGGTGGTGATCGTGGTAGTGGACAACCAGCATAAAAACTACGGATCAAGCGCAAAATTTATTCAAGAGAAAGCACTGCCTTTATCGGGCAATGTTTTGCCAAAGGTGGTTTTTTTACCGCAAGAAACCAATCTCGGTTTTGCCGGAGGAAACAATATCGGCATCAATTGGGCGGTGCAAAATGGTTATGATTATGTTTTTTTACACAATCAAGACGGGTTCATGGCGCCGGAATGTCTCGCGAAATTAGTCGAGGCGATGGAAAAAGACAAAACCGTTGGTGCGGCCCAGGCGTTGATTTGTCTTTTTCCGGAGATTGATCTGGTAAACACATCAGGCAACAAATATCATTATCTCGGGTTTGGTTTTTGCGGTGATTACCGTCTACCGGTAATCGGTGTGGAAAAAAATGCGCATGCGATCGGATACGCGAGCGGAGCGGCGCTTTTGATGCGCGTCGATCTGATTCGCGCGCACGGCATGCTGGACGCGGATTTTTTTGCCTATCACGAAGATTTTGAATACTCTTTTCGCTTGAAGGCCCAGGGTTATAAAATTATTTTAGCGCCCGAAGCGCATTTTTTTCACGAGTACGAATTTGATAAAAAAAATACAACCAAGTATTTTTTGATGGAACGCAATCGGATCGGAATGTGGCTGATGTATTTGGATTGGAGCACTTTATTGCTCCTCGCGCCCATAGAAATTCTACTAAATTTTGGACTATTGTTTTTTTCGTTAAAATGTGGTTGGATAAAGGAGTGGGCGATGGTTCAGGTCTATTGGCTAAAATGGTCAAATTGGCGATTTTGGCTAAATAAACGCGTTTTGACGCGAAAAAGTAGAAAATTGAGCGACCGTGATTTATTGCAAGACGCGGTCTCGGCTATCGAGTTTGAAGGAATGGGTGGAAGATTTGTGAGATTTGGAAATTATGTTTTGACTCAATACGCGCGCTTATTAAAGGCGCTCGGGTTCAAATAATTACCGGATTTCACGGTTCTTTCAGGAGGTTGCCATGGATAAACCGCAAAGAGAAGTGGTTTTCCTGGCTCTGATTTGGAACCATCTTGGAAACATCCTGATGGTTCTAAAGAATGGTCTCTGGATGTTGCCCGGAGGCCATTGGGATCCCAAAACCAACCTGTTCGGCACGGTGGAGCGAGAGATTTTTGAAGAACTTCGTTTCACTAATCGCAATCTGAATCCGGCCCGGTTGTCATTGTTGCACATCCATACGATTAAATCGGAGACAAAGGAACGCGATTTCCATGTCTACCAGTTTAATTATTGTGGAAGGCAATACAATGTAAATTTGGGGCCACGCGCCAACGAAGAAGAAATCAAGGCGGTGGCATGGATTCCGGCGGCGAGTTTGCTGAGCGGTGAGGCGGCGGTGGGCGAGGCCGTTCGGCTCGTTATGCCGATAGCGGTCGCGACGAAAAACGCTTCGTCGCAACCCATCGAACAACTGTCCGATGATGGTGGGTTACCCAAGAGCGAACAACTAAAATTGTTCGAAGGATTGGGTGTGACACCCGAAGAATAGGAATCCCCAGGGCAAGTTACTTCATCGGCCTCGCAACAAGGCCACAATCCACCGCCATTGCCCTTGCCTTTGGCGGTTTTTTATTGTAGCATTACTGATGGATATGATCAAAAAAGCCATATTGACCGGCGGGGGGCGCGCCACGCGCTTGCGGCCGATCACCAATACAATCAATAAACACCTGATTCCGTTGGCTAATAAGCCGATGATTTTTCATGCTATCGAAAAAGTGGCTCGGGCCGGGGTTACTGAGATTTTTATCAATACCAATCCAGGTGAAACCGAATTACAAAAAATAATCGGTAATGGCGATCGCTTCGGGGTGAAAATATCATTTTTTGAGCAAGTGGGCGGACCGCAGGGGATCGCTCATGTCGTCAAGCTCGCGCAAAAATTCATCGGCGATGATCCGTTCATGTTTTATTTATCCGATAATATTATTTTGGCCGAGCTAAATAAGCTCGTGGACAAATTTACCACTGGTAATTTCGACTGTCTGCTCGCGCTGTCGCAAGTAAAAGACCCGGAACGGTTTGGTGTGCCGATTTTCAATGCCAAGGGCGAACTCATCGAGGTGCAAGAAAAACCGACTAACCCGCCCAATAATTTCGCCGTCACCGGTATATATTTGTATGGCCCGAAATTATTTTTTGAAGCTTTTGATCATATTGCGAAATCTGCGCGCGGCGAATACGAAATTTCCGATATCCATTCGTATTTTTTGAAGACCGGTCGTAAGGTGGGTCACGAAGAAATCACCGGCTGGTGGAAAGATACCGGCAAAGTCGAGGATCTGATTTTGGCCAATAAACTTTTGATGGATTTGTGTGGGATAAAATTCGAGATTGGACAAAATGTGAAGCGGATCGGCAGTGTGAAGATTGTCGAGCCGGTATGCGTGGGCGATGATTGCGTTTTAGAAAATTGCGCGATCGGTCCATATACGGCGATCGGAAAAAACAGCGTAATAAAAAATACGCGCTTATCGAACGCGATCGTATTTGAAGAATGCATCGTTGAATCCCCGGTGGAAATTGACCAAATAGTCATTAGTCGCGACTCGACGATGAGTGCGAAAATTGTCTAATATTATTGTTGAAGCCGCACAGTCCGATAATCTTTTCGCTTTCCTCGCGCGCGAGCGCTCAGGGATGGTCCTGCGGGACCATAACCCGCTCAAAGAATATCAGACTGCGCGGCTTCTTAGCTTGTATATTTCCTCTCGCACCTTGCGTGCGAATTCGGCTTCGGTAAATTTGCGCGCGGTGGCGTAGCAGTTTTGTTCCATGGCGAGCGCTTTGGCCGGTGTCAGCTCGTCTACAGCCTGAATCAAATCATTTTCGGTAGGATCGGCGGGCAACATCACCCCGTTTTTTTGATCCTCAATGATTTCCAGCAGTCCACCCTCGGCCACGCCGATCACCGGCTTGCCCGCGGTCATTGATTCGACCGGGCTCATGCCAAAATCTTCTCGCACCGGAATATATATAGTGGCCAAGCATTTCCCGAGATATTGTAATAGCTCGTCATCGCTAATCCAGCCGACGATTTTGATATTGTCGTGCCCCTCGGCCATTTTTTGAATTTTTTGCAGCTCCGGTCCGCCCGATGCTATGATCAGTTTTTTGTCTGGCATTTGCGTGAACGCTTGCGCGATGAGATCGATGCGCTTGACCGAGTAGAGGCGCGCCCAAGAAAAAAAATAATCACCCTGACTTAGATTCTTGAAAGGCAAAGTATCACATGGTGGATAGACGACAATAGATTCGAGTCCTAAAAATTTTTTGATGCGCGCTTGGGTGTTTTTGGAGTTGGTAATGATTTTGTCGAAATGTTTGGATAGCGTTCGAAAGCGCCAGCGATTAAAGCCGGCAAACGGCACAAACAATATTTTCTTCCACCAGCTATATGAGCGTAATTTTTCGGAGTAACAGTCAAACAAATGACGGGGCGGGGTGTGCATGTAGGCGATATTTTTGGCGTGGCGCGCGCGTAGCAGGGCGGTGAGGCAATCGCCACTATAGATGACGGTGTCGTAATTTTTGAGAAAACCGGTTTTAAGTAAAAATGATAATTGGACTTGAAGATAACGAAAGCCCGGGACGCGCGACCAAGATTTTTCGCGATATAGTTCAATCACTCGGCCGGAAATTTGACCGCGCGGGTCAAAAGCGTCTTTGGCGATAAAAGCCGTAGCAATATCCGCGTTTAAAATTTTGGCCATACTAATGACCAGGCGTTCGCCTCCGCCTTTGTACAAAAAATAGTCGTGCAGGATAATAATCTTATTTGGCATAATTTAATTATTTGTGTGATAATCGTATTATATACAAAACAACGCTATGTTACAAGCGTTGTTTTGTTGGTCGAACATCCTAAACGATGTTAGAACTTTTTTTGAAAAAAATTATTAAGGGCTATTGTGTAGGGACTTCGCCCCTACAACCCCTGCCTACCGGTAGGCAGGCCACGAAAATGGGGCGGGCAAAAAGGCGCCGCCGTTCTCATTTTTACTCTTGTGGATAACTTTTGATATTTTTCTAAATTTATCTTATATTAGCCAAATTATCACTACTTGACATAGACCAAATAGTCATATAATATAGAATATATGGCTAAAACTATCACCAAAAGACAACTTGATGCACTAAATTTGATATATCAGAATACCAAGAGCTCTGGTTTTCCGCCTAGTATGGCAGAAATGCGCGACGCACTTAGTGTAGCATCAAATCAATCAATAATCAACCTATTGAAGGCTTTGGAGGAAAAAGGTTGTATAAAACGCGAAGAAGGGCTTGCGCGTGGATTAAAAATTTTACCAAAAGGATTCAGTGTCCTCGGCGTTGACCCGATAGTTCCGGTCGTAGGGCAGAGTTCGTGCGGTCCGTTTATTGAGGCCACGCAAGAAATTGGCAACTGGACTGTGTTGCCGGGCATAACCAACGAAGTACAAGAATCGCAGGACAAAATTTTTGCCATTCAGGTGTGTGGCGATAGTATGATTAACGCCGGCATTTATGATGGGGATATGTTATTGGTAAAACAGACACGCGAATTTAAAAATGGTGATATTGTAGTCGCTCGTAGCGATGACGGCACCACCGTTAAAAGATTCGTTGCAGAAAATAAACGCGCTTATCTAAAGCCGGAAAATCCGGCCTACAAAAATATTCCAATTTTTGAAGAAACATATTTTGATGGCAAAGTAATTGCCAATTTAAGTACTTTAAAAAGAATGTATGAACCAAAAAATTAACAGCGCGGTGCTAAATAAAATTTTTCACGATTCCGGCGCGCAATACGGCCTTAAAGAATTTGAAAATGTCAAACCGGTGGAGGTTTTGGATATTTTTGAGAAAGAAAAAGGCAAATTTTATATTAAATGTCTCAAGCGCGACAAAGATATTTTATTGTTTAGCAACGAAAAGAATTTATCCAAGCCCGAGGAAGTTATTCGTCAATTATGGTTATTTAAATTGACCAAATATTATAATTACCCGCTTGACCGGATTGATTTGGAAAAAGATATTCGTTTTGGACATGAGATTCACGCTAAAGCGGCGGATATCATTATTTATCGTGAAGATAAAGAAACTCCGCTTATAATCATTGAAACCAAAAATCCGGCGGTAGAAAAGGGTTTAGATCAATTAAAAACCTATATCAATTCCGAAGGCGCGCCTATCGGCGTGTGGAGCAATGGCGTGGAAAAAGTCGTTTTGTACCGCCCTTATCCGCGCGAATTCCAAACTTTACGCGATTTACCACGCGTAGATCAAACAATTGACGATGTCTTGGAGGAAAAATTAACCCTTGACGATTTACACAAAGATTATGATTTGGTAAAAATTCTCAAAATTTTAGAGGAACTTGTTTTGGCCAGCGCGGGTGTAGATTCGTTTAATGAAATTTTTAAACTCATTTACGCCAAGTTATTTGACGAAAAAGAGGCGCGCAAACGAAAAGATAATGAATTGTATTTCCGACAGTCCAAAGATCCAAAAATTACTCTTGATGTTATTAATAAACTTTTTCAGAGCGCCTGCCAAGAGTGGCCAGGGATATTTAGTAGTTATGAAAAAATAGAACTTACGCCCAATCACCTCGCTGTTTGTGTGGATGAATTTTCAAAAATAAGATTATTGGACGCTAATTTGGAAGTAATTGATGCCGCCTTTGAATATTTATTACCTGATGTCGCCAAGGGCAAACGCGGGCAATATTTCACTCCGCGCCATGTGATAGATATGGCGGTAAAAATGCTCAATCCCAAGGACGGTGAATATATTATTGATCCGGCATGTGGGAGCGGTGGATTTCTTATTCACGCCATGCGTTATGTTTGGAACAACAACTTAAAACACGCTGACAAACAAGCCAAAACAGATTATGCCCGCAAATATATCTATGGAATTGATTTTGATGATAAACCGGTAAAAATCGCCCGCGCCATGATGCTTATTGCTGGTGACGGTAAATCACACATCTTGAAATTGAATTCGCTTAACACCAAAGAGTGGCAGGGTGATGAAAGCGAAAAAGAACGCGCGCGCGCCGAATTGCGCGATCGATTACACAAATTTGATGATTACGACAAAGACAAAAATAATAAAGATAACTTTAAATATTTTGACTTTGATATTTTATTATCAAACCCACCCTTTGCTGGCGAGATTCACGAAACCCCACTACTCAAAGAATACGAACTGGCAAAAAACGACAAAGGCAAGTTGCGTAATAAAATGGAGCGACACATTTTGTTTATTGAACGCTCGCTTGATTTGGTAAAACCAGGTGGGCGTATGGCGATTGTTTTACCGCAGGGCGTGTTTAATAATAGCAACATGGAATATGTGCGCGATTACTTATTGGACAAAGCACGTATTTTGGCAGTCGTTGGATTAGAAGTAAACACATTCAAACCGCACACCGGCACCAAGACCAGTGTAATATTTTTACAAAAATGGGGCGCAAAAGAAAACAAACCAAAGGATTATCCTATTTTTATGGCCGTTTCCAAAAAATCAGGCAAGGATAATTCCGGCGATTATGTTTATCGCAAGGACAAAGAAGGCAGTTTGATGTTTGATGAGCAGGGGAAAAAAATATTGGAGCATGATTTGGATGAAATTGCGGAGGAGTATTTGAAATTTACAGAAAAAATATGACATTAGCAGATTTATTAACCGAAAGGATTAATGAGACCGGATTTCCTTTCCAGGAGGAATGCTACCAATTTATTAAAGATACAAAAAATTTTGTTACAAAAGAATATCCATATTCGTTTATCGGAGTTGATGGTTCGGTAGATATTTTGACTTTAAAGATTCCGCCCCTTGATGATTTTGGCGATTCTTTTTGGCCAATCATGTCTATTGAATGTAAAAAAAGTAAACCCGGTATTAAAAATTGGTGCTTTATTAAGACGGATAGAGGTGGTTATGGAACAAAACCATTATTTGTGGTTTCAATAGTAAGCGCGGAAAGTGAAGCAAAATTATCATTTTCATCTGAATTATACTCATTTGATAGATTGAAATTTTTTAACGACAAAATGGTAACAATTGATGAAGTTGTAAATTTTGGGTTTGAAAGCAACATACTTGCGGAATCTCTTAATAGAAATCAGGAAGAAAAAATTTATAAGTCGCTACTTCAAAGCGTAAGCGGTATTACTTATGTTGAGAAAAAAAAGTTTCCCAATATACCGGAGCTGCGGCTGAATGAAGACAAAATTAATGGATTAAGTCGTAGGACACTTCCGCCGTCATACCCGACAATTATTTTTATACCAATAGTGTTGACCACATCGGACTTATATGTGGCTAATTTTAATCCTAATAATGTTAAAGACGGTGAAATTGATAATGGAAGTGTCACCTGGGTTCAGAAGAATTGGGTTTTTTATGATTTTGGTTTGCCTGATTATCTGCAACAAGATGAACTGGTTTACAGAGGCGTATTTATTGTCAACAATAAACATTTTCCGGTATTTTATAATACATTGATGCCATCATTTTAATTTATGGTTTTTTCAATAATACAAAAGTCCCAACTTGAGGGCGCACAACGATTAGATGCTGAATATTATCAGCCAGAGTATTTAAAATTGGAGAGTAATTTGGGAAAAAATAATTTATCCCTAAAATTTTTTAGTGATATTTTAGAAAAGGAGAATTCTTTGACCGGAGGTGCCACTCCATTGGGCGCAGACTACCCAAGTAGTGGAGTTAGATTTTTGCGTGTACAAAATATTATGCAAGGATTTTTAGATTTTGATGATGTTGTATTTATCTCTCAGCAAACAAATGATAATCAGTTAAAACGATCTCAATTAGTGGACAGTGATGTGTTATTAACCATCACTGGTGTTTCTTATGGCAAATCGGCGGTGTATAAAAAATCTTGTGGCCCATGTAATATTAATCAACATTCTGTTAGAATGCGTTTTATTGAAAAAATTTTACCTGAATATGTTGCTACTTTTTTAAATTCAAAATATGGTAGATTTCAATCGGATAGAAAAATTACAGGTGACACCCGACCAGCGCTAGCATACGAAGAAATTAAAAATTATTTAATTCCAATATTTGACATTGAGCAACAAAAAAATATTCAAAAAATTTATACTAAAGCGAATAATTTATTGGATGAATCAGAGAATATATATAAAAACGCTTTAGATATTTTTTTAAGCGAAACAAATGTAAATTGGTTTAGTGAGAATAAAATTTATTATTCCGTTGTTAATTTATTCGAAGTACAAACCGTCAATCGTTTTGACGCAGAATATTTTAATTCCCCGTGCAATAAAATTCTAACGCAGATTATTAAAGGCAAAACCGCCAAATTAGGCGACCTGGCGGACATGACAAAAGGTGTTGAGCCTGGGGCCGACGCGTATCAAGATGAAGGAAAATTATTTATCCGCGTTAGTAGTATTTCCAAAGATGGCATAATAGATAAAGACCAAAAATATTTGAGTGATGATTTGTATAATGAATATAAAAAAGATTACCAACCACAGGTTGGTGATGTACTTTTGACAAAAGATGCTTCGATAGGCGTTGCTTGTGTGGTACGAGAGTCGGTTGAAGGAATTGTGGCTGGTGGAGTTTTACGATTAAAATTAAAGGAAAAGATGAATCCGGAATATTTGGCTTTAGTGTTAAATTCTATCGTTGGTCAAATGCAGGCCAAACGAGACGCCGGTGGCTCTATTATCGCTCACTGGAAACCAGAACAAATAAAAAATTTAGTAGTTCCAATTTTGCCTGCCGCAACTCAAGAAAAAATCGCGGGCTTGATCGTTAAATCGCACGAAGCCCGTAAAAAAGCGAAGAGGTTACTTGAAGAGGCAAAATTAAAGGTCGAGGAAATGATAGAAAAAGGAGGTAGATAATAATAATAATTTTATGTCGTGGATAAAAGTAAAGGATCCAAATTTTTTCCCAAGGTTACCGAGCTTACCGCGATTACCTCGGTTGCCAAGTTTGCCGAAAATACCAAAAATCCCATCAATCAGACCGATAAAGCCAATAGCACCATTGGGTTATAAGTATGTTTGGCGTGAACCCAAATAATTTGAAGTAGGTAGAGCGAGCGGGATGGAGGAGTGCCAAGATCCGAGGAGGTTGGTAATTACGAAAGCCCAACCCAACCGCGACCGAAATAATTGTTTCCAAAACCTCGCTAAAAAGTGGGGTTTTGTTTTCTAAAATTGGGAGCACCATTTGCCCGCCCGATTAATAATTTTTTTAAAAAAGGTTCGAGCTTCGTTCAGTAATTACGACAACAAAACAACGCTATGTTACAAGCGTTGTTTTGTTGGTCGGGGTGCCGGGACTTGAACCCGGAATCTCGTGAACCCGAATCACGCGCCTTAGCCAATTGGGCCACACCCCGTAGTGAGATGGATTGTATCACCCTATCGCGAAAAAATCAAGGGCGCAGGGTGTGTATGGCGCGATCAAGCGCCAGGTGCATCTGTATTTCAATAGCGCGATTGGTTTTTTGAGCCAGTGGCAGATAATAGCGATTGGCTTCGCCAAACCAATGCGTAATTTTATTGTATTTGGGAAAAAGTAAAAATAAATCGCACCAACAGCGCATATTATCGAGCATGTCAGCGCATTTTACTATTCGCGTCTTTTTGTCAGCGCGCATAATAAAATTATATCTGCGCCCCTTGCTGATTTTTTTGGATAGCTCGCATTCATTGTCATGGCGCGGGCGAGTCAGATTTTTTACCAACCGAGCGATTTCTCGGTCAAATTCTTTTTCAATTGTTGGTAATTTTATATCGGTATCTTCGACTACATCATGCAAAAGAGCGGCGGCGATCATGGCGCAATTCTTACTTTTGAATTCGTAAATCAATGAATTGGCCACGCGTAGAGGATGGATAAAATATTGGTCGCCTTCGTAGCGTCGCTGGTTTATATGAGCTGTTTGCGCCATCAAAAACGCGCGCGTCAAGATGTCGCGCCCGCGGGCCGATTGTTTTTTTACATATCGATGAAACAGTTTCTCGTGATATTTTATGTTTCTGAAGCGTGATTTCATATTTAGATAACAAAGCTCATTTTAGCACCATTATGTGATTTGAGCAAATGCTGGTATGGGGTGTTCTGGATATATTTTTGTGATTATGATATTATACGCACAGTAGTTAATTTTTAGCTGTTATTATATTTTATGCTAAATATATCGTCTTTCTTTAAAGAAGCCATCAAACGATCTGCCTCGGATTTGCACCTGGTGGGCGGGGAGTTGCCCATGATCCGCATTGAGGGCGAGTTGACAAATTTGGGGGATAAGCCGATTGATAACAGCGATTTAAGCGACGCGCTTATGGCGCTTGTCAGCAAAGCCCAGCGCGCCCAATACGAAGAATTTTTGGAATTGGATTTTGGCTATGAAATTGACGGTGTGCGCTTTCGGGTAAATTTGCATCAACAAGCGGAAAAAATCGGCATGGCGGCGCGCTTGGTCCCGGCCGAGATTCCCAGTCCCAAGGATTTGCATTTTGAAGAAGTTTTGGCGAGCGTCCCCAATTTACTTGATGGTTTGGTACTTGTCACCGGACCGACGGGCTGTGGTAAATCGACCACGATCGCCTCGATCATCGAGCAGATCAATCAGTCGCGCAAGGCGCATATCATGACAGTCGAGGATCCGATCGAGTTTGTTTATAAGGATAAATTAAGTTTGATTGAGCAGCGCGAAGTCGGTATTGACACCAAGTCATTTGAATCGGCTCTTAAATATGTTTTGCGTCAAGATCCCAATGTGATATTTGTCGGTGAAATGCGCGATGCCGAGACTATTAGCACCGTTCTCACCGCTGCCGAGACCGGTCATCTGGTGTTGTCTACTTTACATACTCCGAGCGCCGCCGAAGCGATCGAGCGCATCGTCGATGTATTTGATGGATCGAAGCAAAAGCAAATTTTGATTCAGTTGTCGTCAGTATTGCGCGTGGTCATCGCCCAACAATTACTTCCGGCCAAAGACGGTGGTCGGGTGCCGGCGCGTGAAATTTTGGTAAACACGGCGGCCGCGGCCAATTTGATCAAAGAAAATAAAATCGATCAATTGAAATCGGTGATCCAAACCGGCGCCAAGGACGGCATGGTGACGATGGAAAATTCGATCGCAGAGTTACTCAAGGAGAAATGGATCAGTGACGATACCGCCGGCAAACGAGTGGGCAGACAAAAGAAAGTGTAACGCGATATGAGGGAAATCAATTTTGAAAAAATCATCTCTACTCGCGCCACCTATTTGGGTTTGACATCAGTCGAAGCTGGTTGGGCATTGGAAAAATTCGGTTTTAACGAACGCGCTCGCTCCAAGTCCGCCACTTGGCTGAAAAGATTGTGGGGTATCGTATCTGAGCCGATGATCGCCTTGATTTTTGTCACCGCGATTTTGTATTTTTTTCTGGGCGAAAAAATCGACGCTGTGATTTTGATGAGTTCGATTATCCCGATATTATTTTTGGAATATTTGCAAGAACAGCGCACTGATAACGCTATTTCCGCGTTGGATAAATTGATGGTCGGTCATTGCCGAGTATATCGCGATGGTGTTTTAAAAGAGTTTGAGACCAAATATATTGTTCCCGGTGATTTGGTGTATTTGACCGCCGGAGACAAAGTTTCCGCCGACGGGTATTTGCTCAATTCGCCCGGACTTCAGGCCGACGAAAGCATGCTGACCGGCGAGTCGGTATCGGTGGTGAAATCGGAAATAACCAACCATGAACACACCGGCGAAGAGCATCGTTTGTATCAGGGGACGCTGATCACCTCCGGCGAAGGGTATTTGCTCGTGGATAAGACTGGTGTCGCGACTGCCTACGGGCATTTGGGCAGCTTGCTTCAAAATATCGAATCAAAACAGACTCCGCTTCAACAAAAAATCAATCGCTTGGTGCGCGGTATTGCCATTGGAGCGATCGCGTCCGCTTTATTGGTGGCCGGAGTTCTGACTGTTTTTCACGGTTGGCAAGAAGGGGTTTTGGGCGGGCTCGCGATCGCCATGTCGCTAATTCCCGAAGAATTTCCGGTGGTGTTTTCGGTGTTTCTCATCGTGGGCGTGTGGCGGATGAGCCGGAAAAACGCTTTGGTGCGCGAGATGGAGATGGTAGAGACGCTGGGCTCAGCTACTGTGATTTGCACCGACAAGACCGGTACTTTGACCGAAGGACGCATGTCATTGGAAAAATTATATTTCCACGGTGAGATGATTGATGTGAAAAATCAAAAAGCTCAATCTGATTTAGCGCCGATTATCACCGCCTCGCTGTTGGCGCTCGAAAAAGTGCCCATCGATCCGATCGAGATCGAGATGCATAAATTTGCCGAGTCGCAAGGAGTGGATTTGAATAAATTTTTTAATTCCCGCAGTTTGGTGGCGGATTTTTCTTTTAGCGCCGAAACAAAAATGGTCCACCATGTGTGGCAAGATGAAAACGATGGCAGTTTTCAATACACCGCGGGCGCGCCCGAATCGGTAATCGCGAGTTGCGCTTTGAGTGATGGAGATCGAAAAAAATTGATCGCTGTGAACGAGCAAGTGTCAAATGAAGGTATGCGGGTGATCGCTGTCGCTTGCAAAAAATGTTTGCCGCAAAAACGATTGGAATTAACCGGCTTGGATTTTGTCGGATTTTTGGTGATGAGCGATCCGGCGCGCGCGGGTGTGAAAGAGGCCATCGAGATCTGTCAAAATGCCGGCATTCGGATCATCATGATCACGGGCGACAACAAATTAACCGCGCACAGCATCGCCGAACATATCGGGCTCAAGCATAACGAAGAAATTATCGGTGGTGATGAAATTGAGAAAATGGACGAAAGTTCTTTGCGCGCGATAGTCAAAGATCATAATATTTTCGCGCGCGTTCGTCCGGAACACAAATTTCGCATTGTTGAGGCTTTGCAAAAAAATGGTGAAGTGGTGGCGATGACCGGTGATGGCGTCAATGACGCGCCGGCGCTAAAAAAAGCCGATATCGGCGTGGCTATGGGTCTGCGCGGCACCGAGGTGGCCCGATCAGCATCCGGGATTGTGTTGCTCGATGACAATTTCACTACGATCGTGAGCGCAGTGCACGAGGGCCGTCGTATTTATGACAATTTGCGCCACGCCTTTATGTTTTTATTTTCGTTTCACCTGCCGATTATCGGGCTCGCGGTAGTCCCGTTATTTTTGGGACAGCCCTTGATTTTTTTGCCTATTCATATTATTTTTTTGGAGCTGATTTGCGATCCGGTGTCGGTTCTCGGATTTGAAAAAGAAAAAGCGCGCCGAGGACTAATGACCGAGTCGCCTCGACCGGTGTCGGAGCCGATTGTCAATCCGCGTTTGTGGCGACAGATTTTGTGGCAGGGCATGGGAATCTTGGCGGTTTGTCTCGGATTCTATTATTATTTCGGTTGGCGCATGGGCGACCTCGATCTCGGTCGCACTATGACATTCGCGGTGTTGGTTTGGTCGCAAATTTTACTGACATTTTTCAGTCGTGAATGGTCGCAAGTCAAGAGTAATCGATTGATGTTATACATTGTCGGCGTCTTGGCCGCGATGCTCGCGGTGGCGCTCCTGTTCGCGCCGATGCGCGCGGTGTTTCATTTCGCGACTATTCCGGCATATTTGTATTCCTACATGATTATCATTCCGGTGTTCGTGATGGCGAGTGTGAGTTTTGTGGTTTCCAAGAAATAATTTTTGGCAAGACCAAAATACATATATGTCATTAATCGACAAACTAAAAAATGAACCGAAATTCCGTCAGGATCAAATTTACCGCGCCTGGTTTTCCACCGGCATGGTTTCGTATACCGCGATCACCACTCTTCCCAAAAATTTGCGCATAGCGCTCCAAGACGAACCATGGACAACGGTGAAGCTGCAAATCATGCAACGCAGTGAGCTCGACGGCACGCAAAAAGCCCTGCTTACGCTGGCCGACGGCGCGGGTATCGAGACAGTGCTGATGGGTCGGAAAAATAAACGAGCGACACGCGAGAGCGATCAACGCTATACTATTTGCATTTCATCGCAGGTCGGCTGTCCGATGGGGTGTGTGTTTTGCGCCACCGGCAAAATGGGATTTAAGCGCAATTTGACGGCGCGCGAAATCGTCGATCAGGTGCGGTTTTGGATTGATTATTTGAAGCGCGAAGAGCCGGCCACGACCAGTGGTGGGCAGGGGATACAAAATAAATTTTTGGGCCAAGCTATCTCTAACATCGTCCTCATGGGCCAGGGCGAACCGTTGTTGAATTATGACAATGTCAAGCTGGCGCTCAATATCATTCTGAAATACGCCGAGATGGGTCCGCGTCAGATCACCGTTTCGACGGTGGGGGTGCCGGCAGTGATGGAAAAAATGGTCGTTGATCCGGAATGGCCCCCGGTGCGATTCGCGCTTTCGCTTCATAATCCGATTGAAGAAGAACGAAAGAAATTGATTCCCTCGCACCAAAAAGATTTTCTAAAATTTTTGGTTGAATGGAGCAAAACATATCACGCGCGTTTCAATTCGCGGACGCAGTTTATCGGACTGGAATACACGATCGTGCCGGGTGAAAACGACAGCGAACGCCATCTGAAAGCGATGATTAAGTTCGCGAGTAAACTCGGCAAGGTGCGTATCAATTTGATACCGCTCAACACCACTACTGCCATCAGCCCGCGCGTCAGTTTGGCACCGACAACCACTAAGCTCAGATCAAATTCGAATATTCGTTTCGCGCCCATCAACGATCCGCTCGATACCCCGATCGAACACTGGCACCATCGTTTGATGGACTGTGGTTTTACCACTACTATTCGGCGTTCACAGGGGCAAGATATCGCTGCCGCTTGTGGACAATTGGCGTTGGGTCAGGCAAAGGGGTGAATTTTGCTATTTTCTATAAATTATGCTAAAATAAAAGCGCTTCAATTGGCGTTTTTTGTGTTTTAAAATCATGAAAGTAGAAAAATTATTTAAAGAAATCGCCACTCTGGCCAAACAAGAAAAAACCCCGGTTTATGCCGTGGGTGGTTTTGTGCGTGATCTGCTTTTGGATTGTGATCAGAAAAAAGATATTGATTTTGTGGTGGAGGGAAGTGGGCTGGCTTTTGCCCGGGCGTTGGATAAGAAATTGAAAGAAGAGGGGAGTTTGGTGGAGTTTTCGGATTTTGATACTGCTCGTTATGTGATAAGGAGTAAGGAAAAAGGAGTAAGGAGTAACGACAACGACGGCGAAATTGTATTGGAATTTGCGGGCGCGCGCGCGGAAAGTTACCACGACAAATCACGCAAACCCAAAGTCGTCGCTACCACCCTCAAGGACGATTTATCTCGCCGTGATTTTACCGTCAATGCGATGGCTTTGCCAGTCGATGCGATTGGCAAAAAAACCTGGAAAAAATTGATAATTGACGAATTTAATGGTCAAGAGGATTTAAAAAATAAAATTTTGCGCACCCCGCTGGACCCGGATATTACTTTTTCCGATGATCCGTTGCGGATGTTGAGGGCGATTCGGTTTGCGGCGCAACTCAATTTTTCGATTGAACCCAAAACTTTGGAAGCGATATATCGCAATCGTGAACGAATCAAGATTGTATCGGCGGAACGCGTGCAAGAAGAACTGATGAAATTGATGACGACGAACGCCCCCGGCAACGGGCTGGTGTTGATGTTTCAAACCCATCTCATGGATTTGGTTTTGCCGGAGGTGTCGGCGCTCGACGGGGTGGAAGAAATCTGGGGACATATTCACAAAAATAATTTAATCCACTCCTTTAAAGTAGTTGACAATATCGCTTTGCGTTCGGACAAGCCGCTTTTGCGTTTAGCCGGACTGTTGCACGATATTGGCAAAGCCGGCACCAAGAAATTTCTGCCGAAAATCGGTTGGACATTTCACGCGCACGAGCATCTGGGCAAAAAATTAGCGAGCGATTTGATGCGCCGATTGCGGTTTCCAATCAGCGATATAAAATATGTCGCCAAACTCGTGCGCTATCATCAGCAACCGATCGCTCTTATGGACGACGGCATCACTGATAGCGCGGTCAGGAGGCTAATAGTGAACTTGGGCGATCAATTGGAAGATCTGCTGATTCTGGGGGTGTCGGATATTACCACCGGCAATCCGACCAAATTCGCGCGCCGGCAAAAGAATTACGATTATTTGCGCGCGCGCATCGACGAAGTGATCGAAAAAGATAAATTACGCGCGTTTCAGTCGCCTTTGCGCGGAGACGAGATTATGACCCTGGCCGGTCTCAAACCCGGACCGACTGTTGGCAAAATAAAAGAAGCGATTGAAGAGGCGATCCTTGAGGGCGAAATCCCCAATGACTACGAGGCCAGTAAAAATTATTTTGAAAAAATAAAGGATGAATATTCAAAACAAGCCTTTGATTGGGAAAAATTAACTAAGTAATAAAATTATATGAATTTATCCATGCTCAAGACAAAAAAATTTTGGATCATCACCGCAGTGGTTTTGGTAGTCGCTTGGATCGGTTACGGCCAGTACAAAAAATCTACCGCTCTGCCTGATTATGATACGGTCACGGTGGCGCGCGGGGACATCGCTCAAACCGTGGAGGCGACCGGCAAGATTCAATCCGCTAACGACTTGCAGATGCGTTTTGAAACCGCTGGTACTTTGGGTGAAATCAAAGTTCAAGAAGGCGATGTGGTCAAGACGGGTCAAATGCTCGCTTCTTTGCGCGCGAGCGAATTATCCGCCGCCGTTGCTCAAGCCCAAGCTAATCTAAATCAAAAAATCGCCGGCGCCAATGATCAAGAACGCGCGTATTACAAAGCGCTCGCCGATCAAGCGCTCGCCGATCTCAATAAAACTCGCTCGGACACCGCCAATTCCATTTCTTCTTATGAAGCCGGAGTGGAAACCGCGAAAAACAACATGAAGCTGGCCGAAGGCGGAGAGGATAGTCGGATTGTCAATCAAGAATACGATGACGCGGTGGCGGTTTTGCAGGCGACCCTATCCAAGCTTGATGACGGAATGACTCAAGCCGACAATATCTTGGGTATTGACAATACACTCGCTAACGACACCTTTGAAGCCAATTTATCTCTCTTAAATTCCAGTAAATTGAATGTGGCCAATTCTGCGTATTACTCCGCTCGCACCGCGCGCGATAGCGCTCGCGCTGCTATCATCGCGTTGAACACCATTAGTGTTCATTCTGCCGTTGACAGCGCCGTTTTATGGGCTGAGGACGCGCTGTCCAAAACCAGTATATTGCTTTCCGGCGTGGCCGATGTGCTCGCATCCACTCCGCCGTTGGGTGGTTTGACGCAAACAGAATTGGATGCCAAAAAAACGATTATTGCCGCGATGCGCACGACGATTTCGACCCAATATACGACTATGATCAGTGAGTCGCAAGCGCTTGCCGACGCGAAAAATAGCTATAATACTTATTTGGTGGCGTACAATAAGGCGGTCAATGATTTGAATAACGCCAAGAGTACCGCGACGAGTGTGGTGGCGATCAAGGAGGCGATGTATAATCAAGCGCTCGCGAATTATGAAAATAAAATTTTACCTTCACGCGAAGTCGACCTCGCACCGCTACGCGCCGCTCTCTCACAAGCGCAAGCCAATTACGGCAAGGCGGTTTTACGCGCGCCGATTGACGGCGTGATTTCAAAAGTAAACAAAAAGGTGGGTGAGCTGGTATCGGCGGCCGATATCGCGATCGAAATGATCACTCCGCATTTTGAAGTGGAAGTGGATATTCCCGAAACCGATGTGTCCAAATTAAAATTGGGCGACGCGGTGGTGATTACTTTGGATGCGTTTGGCGATGACACCAAATTTAGCGGCCAAGTGATCAGTATTGATCCGGCCAGCACCAACATCCAAGATGTAGTGTATTACAAAGTTAAAGTTTCACTCGACGACACTGATAAGCCGATCAAAACCGGCATGACTGCCAATGTGACGGTGGCGACGGAAAAACGCGCGGGAGTTTTGTATGTCCCCAGTCGCGCCGTCCGTACCAATGGTGAAAAATATGTCAAAATTTTGACCGGCAAAACGGTCACTGATGTGCCGGTAACTCTTGGACTCAAAGCCGACGATGGTAAGGTGGAGATTGTGAGCGGAGTGAATGAGGGTGACATCGTGATTGTTGGGACGAAGTAATCCTTTAAATTGTCATCCCCGCGCAGGCGGGGATCCAGAGTATTATTTTATGTTAGGGAGGAATTATAATGTTTACATTTTAGCTAGTAAAAGAAACGGTACATTATATATTGGTGTCACAAATAATTTGATTCGCAGAATCTATGAGCACAAAAATAATTTGGTTGATGGATTTACTAAAAATTACAGCATTCACAATTTAGTGTATTATGAAAGTTACAATGAGGTCGAGAATGCTATTACGAGAGAAAAGCAACTAAAAAAATGGGATAGAAAATGGAAAATAAGAATTATTGAAGAAATGAATCCACACTGGCGTGATTTGTATGAGGAATTAAATCCAATTTATTGATTGGCGACTGGATCCCCGCCTGCGCGGGGATGACAATTTATACAATATGCTCATCGAAGTCAAAAATCTTTGTAAAACCTACTTGAGCGGCGATGTGGAAACGCCGGTGCTTCATGATCTGAATTTTACGATGGATAAAGGTGAATTTGTGGCGATCATGGGACCGTCGGGGTCGGGCAAATCCACCCTCATGCATGTGCTTAGTTTTATGGACAAGCCCAGTTGCGGCGAGTATATTTTTGATGGCAAAAAAGTGAACGAGCTGACCGATGACGAACTGGCGGAGATGCGCAGTAGCGCCGTTGGTTTTATTTTTCAAGCGTTCAATCTTTTGCCGCGCACGACCGTGATGGAAAATGTCGCATTGCCCCTCGTGTACACCAAAATGTCGGAAAAGGAACGCCGTGAAAAGGCCAAGGCCGCCCTGATATCGGTGGGGCTTGGTCATCGCTTGGAATATTTTACCAATCAATTATCCGGCGGCGAGAAACAACGCGTGGCAATCGCGCGTGCTCTCGTCAATAATCCGGCAGTACTGTTTGCCGATGAGCCGACCGGAAATTTAGATAGTAAATCTGGTTTGCAGGTAATGAAAATTTTGCAGGACTTAAACGAACAAGGCCATACGATTATTCTCGTTACTCACGAAAAATACACCGCCGAACATGCCAAACGCATTTTGCGTATTCGCGATGGGGTGGTGGAGAGCGATGAAAAGGTGGCGAATCGGCAGATCGCGAAGGGGGCGAGTGAGTTGGTGAAGTAAAAGCCCGAAAGGCCGGAAAGGCTTGAAATGCTCAAAAGGTCACGTCAACAACGTCAAGCTTTTCTAGCCTTTCCGGCATTTTAAGCCTTTCAAGCCTTCTATGAACATCCTCGAAAACATCCACAGCGTCTGGCGCGTACTGGGTCGCAACAAAATCCGGTCGTTTTTGACGATGCTCGGGATTATTATCGGGGTGATGGCGGTGATCGTGGTGATGTCGGTGGGGGCGGGAGCACAGAGTCTGATTTTGAATCAAGTAAAAAGTTTGGGTTCGGATTTGATTGGAGTGTTGCCCGGTGCAAGTGACGAAAAAGGTCCGCCGGCATCGGCGATGGGGATTGTGATTACCACTCTCAAATCCGAAGATGTTGAAAAAGTGGTCAAAAACGGCGGAGATTTTCCGCATATTACCGCCGGCACCGGCTATGTGAAGGGGTCGAACACTATTACTTGGGACGGCAACGAAGTTGACAGCTCGTTTACCGGCGTGAACGCGTCTTTGATTGAGGTGGAGGACGCGAAAGTGGGGCAAGGCCGGTTTTTTACCGACGAAGAGGACAAAACCATGGCGCGCGTGGTAGTGCTCGGCTATCAGGTGGCGAGCGATTTGTTTGGTGATGACGATCCGATAGGTAAAAATATTAAAATAAAAAAAACTACTTTTAATATCATCGGCGTGATGGAAAAACGGGGGAGCAGTGGTTTTCAAAATCAGGATACGCAGGTTTTTGTGCCGATGAAAACCGCGCAAAAACTTTTGCTCGGCATTGATTATATCAGTTTCGCGCGGCTCAAAGTGGACAAACCGGAAAATGTGGATGAGGCGATGGATTACACGCGTCAAGTTTTGCGGGAACGACATGATATTGACAATCCAACCGACGATGATTTCAATGTCCGCAGTATGGCGCAGGGCGTGGAAGCGATTACTCAAATTACCGACGCGCTCAAATTTTTTCTCGTGGCGGTGGCGGCGATCGCTCTCATCGTCGGCGGAATCGGGATCATGAATATCATGCTCGCGGCCGTGCAAGAGCGCACGCGTGAGATCGGACTGCGCAAGGCCGTGGGCGCGAAAAATCGCCATATTGTGGAGCAGTTTTTGGTCGAAACGGTGATGATTACTTTTGTCGGTGGCGCCATCGGTATCGCGCTCGGTATTTTGATTTCGTTTATCGTCGCCAAAGTCGCCCAAGGGATGGGCTATGATTGGGATTTTGTTATCAGTTTTGGCGCGATTTTGCTGGGTTGCGGCGTGTCCATTGGCGTGGGCTTATTGTTTGGGATTTCACCCGCGCGTCAGGCGGCGGCGCTCGATCCGATCGAGGCGTTGAGGTACGAGTAAAATTTTTAATTTGTAATTTTTAATTTTCAAACAATAACCAAATAATTCAATTTATGAATTATGATTTGGAGGAGCGTACATTAAAATTTGCCAAAGCAGTTTTGAATATTTTAAAAACAATGCCGATTAGCTTAATCAATAGTAATATAATCAATCAACTAATTCGTTCCGTCACTAGTGTCGGGGCAAATTATCGGGAAGCTAATGCTGGTAGCTCCAAAAAAGATTTTAGAAATAAAATATTTATTTGTAGAAAAGAAATTCAAGAGACCAAATATTGGATTGAGTTGCTTGCCGATATTTCTGACGAATGTAGGAGGAATCAAATGCGAGTGTTGTGGAAAGAAGCACACGAATTAACTTTGATATTTAATAAAATTTCTTCAAGTCTGAAAGATTAGAAATTATTGCATTGAAAATTGTTTAAAAAACTGGCTGCGAACCAGCAATTGTAGAAATTGAAAATTTTAAATTCCCATGAATTTCACCCCCATCCTCCTCGCCTACAAATCTCTCTTCGCGCAAAAAACGCGCGCGGTTTTGACGATCCTCGGGGTGAGTATTGGGATCGCGGTCGTGATCGCGATCATGGCGGCGGGGCGCGGGTTGGATCACATGGTGATGGGGCAGTTGGAAATATATTCTCCCAATACCATCAGTGTGGAAGTGAAAATCCCATCCACCAAACAAGCATCCAACGAAAACGCCATGGGTCAAAGCATGGGGATCACCATTACCACTTTAGATGAAAAAGATTTGGACGATGTTTCTCGTCATCCCAATATTGTGGCGGCTTATGGCTGGCAAGTAGGGCAGGCGGCGGTAAAATATGGCGACACCACCAAAATCACCATGCTCATGGGTGAGGGATACAATTTGCAAGAGGTGGAAAAATTTGAGCTTACTGCCGGTCGAATGTATACCAAAGAAGAAGAGGACGCGCAGGCGCAAGTGGGGATTTTGGGTTCGGCGACCAAAAAAACTTTATTTGGCGACGATGACGCGGTGGGTAAAACTATTTATCTGAAAGGCAAAGCGTTTCGGGTGATCGGCGTGGCCAAAGAACGCGGCGCCACTTTTGGTATGGATATGGACAGCATTGTGCTCATGCCGACCAAGACATTACAGAAAAAAATTCTCGGCATTGATTATTATCACAACATCATCGCCAAAGCCAAAGATCGCGCGCTGATTGACTCCACCGTAGAGGATATTAAAGAAATCATTCGCGATAATCATGATATTACCAATCCCGATAAGGATGATTTTGCGGTCAATACGATGCAAGAGGCGGCCGATATGCTATCGAGCGTGGTCAATGGACTGACACTCTTGCTCGTAGCGCTGGTTTGTGTGTCGCTCGCGGTGGGTGGGGTGGGGATCATGAATATTATGTATGTGTCGGTCACCGAACGAACTTTTGAAATCGGTTTGCGCAAAGCCGTGGGCGCCAAATCCAAAGACATTTTGTGGCAATTTTTGAGCGAGGCGGTATTGCTCACTTTGAGCGGGGGATTGGTTGGGATTATTTTGGGCGTACTGCTGGCGTTGTTGATCTATTTTATCGCTACTTATTTTAAATTTTCGTGGGTGTTTTCTGTACCCATTTCTTCCATTGTTTTGGCGGTCGGATTTTCCGGCGTGGTGGGCTTGATTTTTGGTCTATATCCCGCCAAAAAAGCGGCGAGTTTGGATCCGATTGAGGCGCTCAGACGCGAATAAGGCCAATTTTAGCCAAAACTGTATTTTGATATACACAAAATCGCGCTCTTGTCAAGGGTATGGTTATGTTGTAATATACCTACATAATTCAACAATAAATTTGTATGCGCAATCAACTAACCGTATATATTTTAGCGTTAGGCGTTTTAGCATTTTTGGGCGCCGGATGCGCCAGTCAGGGAGTTTCGCTTTATGTTGACGATACCAAGCAAAACGATGCCGGTGGTGTTGTCACCGTTTCGACCAATTCCGGTTGGAGTCACTATGAAAATAAAAAATACGGAATTAGTTTTGATTATCCATCCAATTGGACCAGGCAAGATAGCACTTCCGATGATTTTTTGAGTGTTCGTCTCGGCAATGCCGATTGCGCGAGCGCGCAGTGTCCGCCGGATTTTGTCGGGGTGGAGATTCGCGCCGGGGTGATAAAAAATAAATTTACCGATTTATCCGCCTGGGTCGATAGTCAGATAGCGCTCAATAATAAAACCGGAATTTTGCCCGGTGGAAAAATCGAGTCGGTCAGTATCGGCGGTCGTGGCGCCATCAAGGTGGCCAAATCCGATTGGCGGGGAGCGCTGCCCGGAGCCGCGTATTATTTGGATCAAGACCAGTATCACTATACCTACATTGCTACCGGAAAAAACGACACCACCGCCGGCGCTCTGACCACAGTCGAAAAAGTGATTGCTTCGGTGCGGATTTTTGCCAATCAATTGCCGGCCATCATCGTGGATGAGGGCGATGAATCCACGAGCACGGTTCCGCCCGAAATTCGCAACGGCAAATTGTATTCCAACGAACGATATGCGTTTACATTTCGCTATCCTGAAGAATGTGTATTTGTAAATAATTCCGATCAGGTTTATCCGCCGGTGCAAGTCGAACTATTTGCCTGTGGTAAAGACGAAAAAGACAAGACGATTAGCTTGCGCGTTGTCAGTAGCACTGTCGAGGCCGAAGTTAAAAAAGCGTTTGGCGGTCGCAAATTAAAATATTATCAAAATATTGTTTTGGTATCAGACCGCAAAGGAATCATCGTGAGTTTCGCCAAGGGCGCGCGCAACAAAGCCGAACGCTATGTGATCGTGGGCCGAGGTAATTATGTGTATGTTTTGTCGGTCAAGGATGATACCAAAACTTACGCCACGAATTTTGACAAACTCCTCTCCGGTTTAAGCATCGCTGATTAGTGATATTATTTAACCCACCGCGCCCTCATGTCCGACACACAGACAATCAAAGATAGGCTGGATATCGCGCAGGTTATCGGCGAATACATTCAACTCAAAAAAGCCGGAGCCAATTATAAGGCGCGCTGTCCCTTCCATAACGAAAAGTCACCGTCATTCATGGTGCATCCCGAAAAACAAATTTGGCATTGTTTTGGTTGTGGTAAAGGCGGAGATATATTTTCGTTTGTTCAAGAGATCGAGGGGTTGGATTTTCCCGAGGCCTTGCGTCATCTGGCCGAGCGTGCCGGCGTCAAACTCGATACCTACCGCAGTGAAATTGATAAAAGTCAAAAAAATCGGATCGTGGAGGTCAATCAGGCGGCCGCGGTTTTTTTTCATCGCTTTTTGACCGAAATTCCATCGGCATCCGGAGCGCGCGCGTATTTGACCAATCGACAAATCTCGTCAGCCACTATTGTGGAGTGGCAAGTCGGTTTTATTCCCGATCAATGGGAGCTGCTCACGCAATATTTAGTTAAGAAAGGTTTTGCCATCGATGATTTGGTCGCGTCCGGGTTGACAATCAAAAAAGAAGGCGCGCCTGCGGGCAAAGGTTTTTACGATCGTTTTCGCGGTCGCATTATGTTTCCGATTCGCGACGCGCACGGCAGTGTGGTTGGTTTTACCGGGCGCGTGCTTGTCGAGACTGATCGTTCGGGTGGAAAGTATGTCAATACGCCCCAGACTTTGGTGTATGACAAGTCGCGCGTGCTTTATGGTCTCGATAAAGCCAAGATGGAGATCAAGCATCGTGATTTGGCCGTGATAGTCGAGGGACAAATGGATGTGATCGCTTGCCATCAAGCCGGAATGAAAAATGTCGTTGCTTCTTCGGGCACAGCTCTGACCGGGGAACAGGTGAAACTGTTGAAAAGGTATTCCGGAAATATCGCGATGGCTTTTGATGCCGATAACGCCGGACAAGAGGCGATGAAGCGCGGTATTGACGCGGCTTTGTCCGAAGGAATGAGTGTAAAAGTGATCAGTATTCCGGCGGGCGCGGGCAAGGATGCGGATGAGTGCATCAAAAAAGATAAAAATACTTGGTTCCAAGCGGTCGAAAACGCGCAGGAAATCATGTCTTGGTATTTCACCAATGTTTTATCCAAATACCAGTTATCCGTTCCTCATGAAAAACAATTGGCTTCGACAATACTGATTGGCGAAATCGCGAAGCTTACTTACGCGGTCGAACGCGATGATTGGTTGCGGCGATTGTCCGAGCAGTTAAATATCGATTCGACGGTTTTACGCGAAGAATTAAAAAAGGCGATCAAAAATAAAGGGGCCATGCCGGCGCGAGTCGCGGCCGGCTTGGAAAAATCCGCAGCAGTAGCGGTTAATGTCGTTAAAAAAGCACCCCATTCCCGGATTCAAGTATTGGCCGAGGGGCTGTGGTCGCTTTTGATGAAATGGCCGGAATTATATCCGGATACGCGCGTCCGTCTTCAAAAAGAGTATTTTGTCGCCACGGATTTTGTCGGCCTTTACGAAATCAGCGAAAAGCAGTATAATGAAACCAAGAAAATTTCATTAGACGACCTGCGTGTTTTGAGTGTCGGCGCGTCTTATGATATAGATATCCTTTCGCTCCGGGCCGAAAAGGATTTTTCGGAGTTAAGTATAGTCGAAGCGCGTAAAGAAGCGCAAGGCTTGGCGCGCAGTTTAGCTGATGAGTGGAAGAAAAATTATCGGCAGGATATTCAGATGGCCATCGCCAATGCGGAAAAATCAGGCGAAAAATCAACAGTAATGGAATTAATACAAAAATTACAATCCATCTAATTAAAATTTATGTCTCAAAAGCGGGGGAAAGCCGAAAAAATTAAAAAAGGAGTAAAAAAATCCGGGGCCGCAAGCCGCGGAAAACAAAAGACTAAATTTTTTAGGTCCAAGTCGGCCAAAAAAACTTTCAAATCAGTCAAAGAGAGACGGTCTAAATTCAAAGCCGGTAAAAAAACTACGGTATTTTTTGATAAGAAAAATTTAAAAAGCAAACAGTCATTGATCAATGAGGAGGTGAGCGAGCCGACCTTGGATGAGATCTGGTCGCTCGTGCGCAAGGGGCGCAATCGCGGATTTATCACCGAGATTGAGTTAAATGGTCTTTTTTCGAGACCGGAATATCACCTGGATTTGTTTGAAGGATTTTTGGATTTGGCCGACCGCAACGGTATGCCGATTGTCGAGACTCAAAGCAATCTGTTGGGCGTGAAGGAAGGCCATAAATCAATGCTCAAAGAGTTTCAAGGCGAACAGCCGGATATGGATATCCCGTTTGATTTAGGTGAGATTTCGAGCGACTCAATTCAGATGTATTTGCGTGAGATCGGCAAGATTCCTTTGCTTTCGGGCGAAGAAGAAGTGTCGCTCGCCAAACGCAAAGAGCGCGGAGATAAGGTGGCCGAGCGCAAGCTGATTGAAGCTAATTTGCGTTTGGTGGTTTCGATCGCCAAAAAATTTGTCGGAAAAAATTTGTCTCTTTTGGATTTGATTCAAGAGGGTAATATCGGTTTGTTTCGCGCGGTGAAAAAGTTTGACCACCGCCGCGGTTACAAATTTTCGACATACGCTACCTGGTGGATCCGCCAGGCGATCACGCGCGCGCTCGCTGACCAAAGCCGCACCATTCGTATTCCGGTGCACATGGTCGAGACCATCAATCGTTTTCAACAGATTCATCGCCGTTTGACCCAAGATTTGGGCCGCGATCCGGCCCCGGAAGAATTGGCCGCTGAAATGGGCGAAGATGTCGAAAAAATCAAGCACATCATGAAGATATCGCAAGACACGGTATCTTTGGAGGTTTCGGTAGGTGATGATGACGATGATACTTCACTGCAGGATTTTATCGAAGATGTAAAAAATGTTTCACCGGACCGTAGCGCCGCTTTGCAGATTTTACGCGATTATGTCAAGGATGCGGTCAAAAATCTCACTCCGCGCGAACAAAAAATACTGGAAATGCGTTTTGGGCTGGCTGATGGCGTTACCCATACTCTCGAAGAAGTGGGTCAGGAATTTGGCGTCACGCGTGAACGCATTCGTCAGATTGAAGCCAAAGCTTTGGAAAGAATTTCTGAATCCGACATCATGACGAAACTAAGAGATTATTAGTATGTCGTCATTAAAGATAGTTTTATCCGGCGGGGGCACTCTCGGACCCGTCACCCCGCTTCTCGCCGTGCGTGAGGCGGTTTTGTCGCGTTTTCCCGATGCCGATTTTGTCTGGGTCGGCACGGCCGATGGTCCGGAAAAAGCTTTGGTGGAAGAGTTGAATATTCCATATTATATCATGGGCGCCGGCAAGTGGCGTCGGTATTTTTCTTTTTTAAATTTGATTGATTTGCTCAAAATTTTCTACGCCTTTATTCAGTCTTTGATTTTTTTGTGGCAAGAAAAACCGCAGGCTTTGATATCGGCCGGCGGTTTTGTGAGTGTGCCATTGCATGGCGCCGGTTGGATTTTGGGGATCCCGTCTTGGGTTCACCAGCAAGATGTCGTACCCGGTCTCGCCAATAAATTGATGGCGCCACTTGCGAAACAGGTGACCGTGGCGCTCGAACAATCTTTAAAATACTTTTCTCGTAAAAAAACCATCTGGCTCGGTAATCCCGCCCGCCAACTGTCCGGCATTACTCAGGCGGAAGGAAAAAATTTTTTTGGTTTTAAATTCGGCGCGCCGGTCGTTTTTGTGGTTGGCGGCGGCACCGGCAGCGCTCGACTCAATCAGATTATGATTGAGGCCTTGCCCGCTTGGCCCAAGGATTGGCAAATAATTCATCTGGTCGGTCGCGATCGGCCTCGGGAGACAGCGTCCAAAGCGAGTGAGGTTTTTGATAATTATCATGTTTTTGATTTTTTTACCAAAGAGATGCGTTACGCCTACGCGGCCGCCGATGTGGTGGTGGCGCGGGCCGGGTTCAATACGATTACCGAGCTGGCTTTGTTGTCCAAGGCGGCGATATTATCGCCTGCTCCCGGCCACCAGGAAGCCAACGCCGATTTTCTTAAAAAACATGATGCGGCCTGGACGCTCAACCAAAGTCAGGACGGGGGATTGAAGCTGGTGCAGATGGTCAAAGAATTAATTTTGATTCCTCAACGCGGACGCGTGCTTGGCGAAAACATTCATCGCATTTTGCCCATCGCCGATCCCAAAGCCATCGCTGTAATCGTCGATCGTTTAATAAAATAAAAAAGACCTTCCAAGTAATTCGGAAGGTCTTTTTTATTACTTCAAATTTATCTGATATAATTTATTGTTATTCAAAATATACGCCCGACCATTGGCTTCGTCAATCACCGTGTCGGATGGATTATCCAATTCCGGAGCCATCAGCTGATTTTTTAATCGTCCGTCTTTACTTAAAACAATCAAGCGTTTGCCGGCGGTATCCAAAACATAAAGATAATTCAAATCAGTATAGGTCCAGATTTTATTTCCATTGGTCAGCGGGGGGTCAATTCCTTGGATGAAAAATTGCGCCATCGCTCCCGCGTTGAATTTAACAATGGTTCCGTCGGCTTTTTGAACAAATAAATCGCCATCAATCGTGATGCTGTTGCCGTTTTTTATGTCGACTGATTTATCTTTTAGCCAATTATTACCCCGAGCGAATCCGCCCTTGACTGAATCATGACGGTAGATCGTATTATTGGCAGGATCAAGCGAATATAAACGCCGATTGTAAATCACTATACCTTTGATATCGCTATTCAAATCAGCAAACGCGTCAGTGGCGGTTCGCAATGAAAATTCTTTCGGGTCAAAAAATGCCAATTGATTTTTATTGAAAACAAACAAAATATAATCGTTTTCTTTGGGGGTGGCCGCCGCCCTGAAGCCATCGATACCCGGCAATATTCCCGGCACGGTTTTGCTTTCTTTAGTGAGAGCGTCATAGACAAATAGCGTTGAGGTGTTGTGGCTATAAGCAATAATTTTAGTCCCCACTTTGGCCAGTCCCTCAAAATTTGTTTTACCGGATGCTTCGTTCCAGTCAAATAAAATTTGCGGCGTGACAGTGATGATTTTGCGCAATCGCGTCGCAATATCGTCCAATGCCTTATGCATCGTGTTGCAGTCGACAATATTATCTTTGTCCGAGCATTTCAATTTTTCCAATTGCTCGCGCGCGCTCGCGATGTGGGATAGCGCGGTGATTTCATCGCCGTAAATCAAGGCGCTTTCGCCGGCGTCTTTTTTGACGACAATCTGATCAAAAACGGTTTTGAAATCAGCTCGCGCCATCGCCCGAGTTTGTTGATGACGAATATATATGACGCTAAGCACAAAAATAATGGCGATGACAATTGATGAAAAAAGCATTATTTTCGTCATTGATGGCAACTGTTTGAAATAAACGACAAAATTTTTCCATTCGCGTCTCCAATTGTCCAAAATCAATCCACGGCGATTTTGCCAATTGGTGACAATCAAAAATAAAAGACCGATCGTATTTATCAGGCGGAGCAAAACGGCCCAAATAAAACCAATGATATAAAATAGTATTTTACCAAAAAGCGCTATTGATTTTTTTAAAGCGCGAGCCATCACGACGCCATCCAACGATTGAGCAAACGCCTGTCGATTTCTTTTTTCTGAATAGTGGGAGCGCGCGTGAGCGGAGTTGATTTCCGCGGCCGGCGGACGCATTGCGATCGTTGAGTTTGATTTGGAGGTGCCGCGATTTACTTCGGAAAATCCTGAGAACATCCCTTTGAGCCTATCGTTAATCTTTGGCATCATGGAGGGGGATAAAATACTTGAGGTTTGCTTTTCCGTGTCAAAAAAAGAGTTTAACGATTTGGCCGATCCTCCTTTGGGTAAATTTTGTTTGTGATAATGGGCGGTTTCGACGATTTTGGCTGATTGGAAAAGATTAATGATCAATCCGCCAAACGAGAATCCGTTTTTCAGTTCGGACAATACGCGTTCGAGATGTTCGGCGCTCTGGCGCGCCGGCCTCGTGGTCACGATTTTTTCCAATCGGTCCAGATCGAAGTATTGTGTGATATGCGGGGTGCCGACAAATAAAAAGTCGTCCGGACTAATCTTGCCCTGTACCACTTGGGCAAACAGCGAATTTGACCCGCTGTCGGCATCTCCTTCGATCAAATTTAATTTTTGGTATAAACCGTTTTTATTTTTATAAAAAAGCGCCATTATCGGCTGGCCGTAAAAAGAAAAAACAATGTTGGATTTGTTGATCACACCAACGACGCAACTGAGCGAAATAGTGTCTTGGAGCAAAGCAAATCCGGCCGGGTTAATTTTACTGATAGTTTCTTCAAACAGTAAGTCGGGATTGTCGCTGTCCACGGCTTCGTAGTACTCATTCTCAATCTGATCAATAATTTCCTGTAATTTGAGTATGGTTTTAGTATCGCCGCCGTTGATTTCACAGACGGCAAAAAAATAGCCCCTTTGTCTTTCCTCATCGGTGGCCGGCTCCGTAATGTGCAAAAGCACATGAGATTTTTGTTGATTCTTCCCCTCTACAAAAAATTCATGGAGGCGCAAAGCATGTTCCATAGTGATTTTTGACATTTTAACTCATAGATATTATACTATATGCGTCGATATGCGTAAAGTGGATAAGATGCGGGCGCGCAAACGCGTTAACGGCATTTTTCCTATCATATCATTTTCAATAAAATCATTGATCGATCAAAAATATGCTTGAACACTTTTTTGGTTCAAAGACCCGAGTCAAGTTACTACAGATATTTTTTCGTCATCCGGAAAAACCGTTTTTTGTGCGCGAGCTTTCTCGCCTGGCTGATTTGCAATTAAATACGATTCGCCGTGAATTGGCCAATCTCGAAGGGGTGGGATTAATCGCGACAGTGGAAGGAGTAGGTGGATCGGAAGCCACCGGCACGGAGCGATCACGCTATTACAAGCTTAATTCAGCGAATTTGCTCTTGCCCGAGCTTAGAGCCTTATTATTCAAGGCGCAAGTGCTGGAAGAACAAGAGTTTATCAATATTTTAAAAGATAAAGTCGGTAAATTAAATTATTTTTTGCTTTCCGGTATTTTTTCCAATGCCAGCGACAGCCAAACCGACATGCTTTTGGTGGGCGATATCAAAGAAACCACGCTGGAGCGTCTCGTAAAAGAATTTGAAAAAGTAGTAAGCGCGCCTATTCGTTATACCGTAATGACGGACAAAGAATTCGAGGATCGACGGGAGATCGGGGATCGTTTTTTATATAGCGTGCTTGAGGCGAAACATATTTTAGTGATTGACAATTTTAACTTAAATTAAACATGCGTTTACTGTTGGACAATTCAAGCAATGACACTATCGTTTGGATGCCGGAGAACGGCGAGTGGTTTGAGTTTGGGCAAAAATTGGGAGTGCTGGCTGGTTTGGAAGCGTTGTTAAAAAAGAAAAATGTTAAATTGGCGGATGTTTCCGGATTAGCCGTTGTGGTTGGTCGGGGGCGCTTTACCTCGACGCGGATTGCCGCGACGGTCGCCAATACCTTGGCTTATGCTTTACAAATTCCAATTGTCGCTGTTAATGACAGCCGAGAAAAATGGTTGGATAAATTAAGTGTTCAACCGGTCGGTCAATATATTAGCGCGCAATACAGCGCCGAGGCCAATATCGGGAAAAAATTCATCGAATAATATGATTTCTGATTATCAGCGCTATCGAATTTACGAAACATTACCCGCTTTGTCTGTTTGGGTTACTTTGATTGGCGGGATATTATTGTCGTTTTTTCAGCCTCTTTGGATGATTTATGCTATTTTGGTGTTTGATGTTTATTGGGTTTTGCGTGTGACATATTTTTCTTTTTATTTGATTTTATCATGGACCAGATTTCATCGTTTCGTCCGGATTGACTGGCATCAGAAGCTACAGCTGGACAAACCGCAGTGGAAAGATAAAATCAATGTTATTTTTTTACCGGTTTATAATGAATCATACGAAGTGGTATCGGCGACTTTGTTTGGTTTAAAAAAGTCAGTCTTACCGGCCGATAAATTACTGGTTGTTATTTCAGGCGAAGGACGAATGTTGGATCACTGGCAATCTTTGCAAAAACGAATATCGGCGGAGTTTAGCGGTGTTTTTGCCGATTTGATTTTATACACCCACCCCGATCATTTACCCGATGAGATTCCCGGCAAAGGATCGAATATTCATTATGCTGAATTTGAATTTAAAAAATACGCTGACAAAAACGGTTGGAATTACGATGATATCATCGCGTCGATATTTGATGTTGACACCTTGGTTCATCCCCAGTATTTCGCCCATCTTACTTATATGTATTGCAGTCACGCGCGTCCGACCAGGAGCTCTTATCAACCGGTGACGCTGTATAATAATAATTTGTGGGATTCGCCGGCAGTTTTGCGGATCATGGCCTTTAGCACCAGCTTTTGGATGCTTTTTAGCTTGGGGCGTCTCGATAATCTGGTGACCTTTTCTTCGCATAGCATGAGCTTTCGAGCAATTATGGATTGCGGCGGCCACGCCAAAAATATCGTGAGCGAAGACTCGCGCATTTATTTTCAATGTTACTTGCATTACGATGGCGACTACGAAGTAACCCCGCTATATATTCCGGTTTCAATGGACACGGTGCGCGACGACAAGATTTGGCGCAGCTTGCGCAATCTTTATTATCAGCAGAGGCGTTGGGCTTGGGGCGTGGAAAATATACCGTATTTGTTGTGGCAATTTCGTCTGCATCCGAAAATCAGCTTCGTAAAAAAATTTATTTTATTATTTCACGAGTGGGAAGGCAAGTGGAGCTGGGGAGTGGTCGCGATTTTGATCACGATTCTCGGCCGTTTGCCGCTTTGGGTCGCGCCGGATGCCATTCGACAGAGCGCTTTGTTTTTTAACACGCCGTTTGTTTTGGAAAATTTGATGCGCCTGGCCATGCTCGGTCTTTTTATTTCGACCATTATGAGCATGCTCATAATGCCGCGTCGTCCCGATCGCCACTCACCGCACAAATATTTATTTATGATTGCGCAATGGGCGCTTTTACCCATTTCTTTGATTTGTTTTTCTTCGTTGCCGTGTATTGACGCCATGACGCATCTCATGTTTGGCAAATATCTTGGTTTTAATGTGTCTGCCAAAAAACGCACCTAAATTTATGAAATTATTGAAAATCTTATTATTAATATCAGCAACATTGGCGGTCTTGGGCGCGATCGGAGTTTATTTTTTTCAAAATGGCGTTTTGCAAGAAACTGTGATTAACGAAGCGCGAAAACAAATACCGGCGATCGCGACCGCGCCCGATGATCTTATCCAAAATATTTTAGGCCTGAAGGCCACAAGGCATTATTTATTGTTATTTTTAAATAATACCGAAATGCGTCCCGGCGGCGGATTTATCGGGTCATACGGAGTAGTCAAAATGGAAGGCGGCCGACCGGAAATTTTGAAAGTCGAAGGCACCGAAATTTTGGATTACAGTCAAGATGATTTTGATTTGCCGCCTCCACCCCAGCCGATCAGTGAATATTTAAAAGTGAAAAAATGGTATTTTCGCGATAGCAATTGGTCGCCGGATTTCGCGTCATCGTCAGAGCGGGCGCTGGATTTTTATCGTCGAGAAAAAGGTTTGGCCGCCGATAGCATCGATGGAGTGATCGGCCTTACTCCGACCGTGATCGCGGAGATTTTAAAAGTTACCGGACCGATAAAAATGGGCGGCCTTGAATTTAACAGCGATAATTTTGTGGAAAAGCTGGAGTATCAAGTGGAGTATGGTTACAAGGAGGATGATATCGCCCACAGTGATCGCAAGTTGATTTTGGGTGATTTGGCGCGCGCTCTCATGCAAAAAATTAAATACGACGCATTTTTAAACTGGAAAAAATATTTCGCTCTGGTCGAGAGATTGATCGCGGAAAAACAAATCATTTTTTATTCGACCGATGCCGGAGAGCAGAAATCATTGATTAATTCTGGTTGGGCCGGAGAAATGAAAAAATTCGCGGGTGATTATTTATTGTGGGCCGATGCCAACTTGGGCGCGCTGAAGACCGATTTGGCGGTCGAGAAATCGTTATCATATAGTTTGACCACCACTTCGATTGGCTATGAATCGGAAATTTCGATGACCTATCAACATTCCGGAAACATTGATTGGCGCACCAGTCGTTATCGAACTTACGCCCGCGCGTATGTGCCGGCGGGCAGTAAATTGGTGGCCGGGCAGGCAAATACCATTGGTTTAAAAACAGTCGAAAAATTAGCCGTTGATCAAGGGGTGGAAAATGGTCGGCAGTGGTTTGGCGCTTTTGTGACCGTGGCACCGGGTCAAAGTTTGCGCTTGTCTTTTAAATATGTGCCCGCGCCCGCAATCGTAAAGATGATTGAAATGAATGATTATGGACTCTTGGTTCAAAAACAATTGGGCAGTGAAAATGTGAAATTAACACTGGGTATGGATTTTGGGAAAAAGGTGGTGTCGGCCACGCCGCCTGAAGCTAAAGAAAAATTTGGCGACAACCGCTATGATTTACCAACTGATTTGACCACCGATCGTAAATTTGAAATCAAGTGGTGATATTTAGAGCGGTATTTTTGGTTTTTGAAATTTATTTAGAACTTGTAATTTGATCCAGTATGTTTATCAAAAAAATCGGCATCGATCTCGGCTCCAACAATGTTTTGGTTTATGTTTCCAAAAAAGGAATCGTAGTAAACGAACCGAGCGTCGTGGCTTTGTCCAAGGGCGACGGCAAGGTGCTTGCGGTCGGACTGGAGGCCAAAGATATGATCGGGCGCACACCCGATACCATTAGCGCGCAGCAACCGGTCAAAGAAGGAGTGATCGCGAATTATCATATTACCGAAGCAATGTTGCGCTATTTTGTGAACAAAGCTTTGGGTGGGATGCGTTTGTTTCGGCCGGAAGTGATGATTGCGGTGCCGGCCGGCATTACTTCTACCGAACGCCGAGCCGTGATCGACGCCACTATCGCCGCGGGCGCGCGCGCCGCTTATATTATCAAGCAACCGATTGTGGCCGCCATTGGAGCGGATATTCCGATTGGCGCCGCGGCCGGTCATATGGTCATCGATATTGGCGCCGGCAAGGCCGAAATCGCCGTTATTTCATTGGGTGGCATCGTGACCTGGGGTTCGGTGCGCATCGGCGGCAATAAATTCGACAGCTCAATCGTAGATTATGTCCGTCATAAATATAATATGGCTATCGGTGAACACAGTGCCGAAGAGATTAAAATTCAGGTGGGATCGGCAATGTTTATGGACAAGCCGATTTCCGTTGAGACCAAGGGTCGCGATATGATTGCCGGTTTGCCTCGTATTATTACCGTTAATTCTGACGATATCACCGAGGCTATTCAGCATGATTTGGACCTGCTCACAGACGCTATTAAAGATGTTTTACACAAAACTCCGCCCGAGCTTTCCGCTGATATTATGGACAAGGGCATTATTTTGACCGGTGGTTCGGCGCAATTGCGTAATATGAGCGCGCTGATCGCGCAGTCCACCGGCGTGCCGACTTATGTGGCCGAAGAGCCCAGCCTATGTGTGGCAAAGGGGACGGGCATTGCTCTGGAAAATCTGGAAAATTACAAGCGCAGTATCATGGCTACCAAATAATTGCCAAGAATCCAAAAAATTGATAAAATATTACTATGCTAATCGGTCACCGGAAAATCGAGCAATTTTTTGATAACGCCAGCGTTTATGGCGGTTTGGGACACGCCTATTGTTTGGTGGGGGTTGAAAGCGTGGGTAAACGAGCGTTGGTCGAGCATTTGGCCGCCAAACTGATCAAAATTGCGCCGGAACGCGTTTCATCCCACCCCGACTATTATTATTTGGCGCGTTCGATAGATGAAAAGACTGACAAATTACACAAAGATATCAGTGTAGTCCAGGCGCGTGATTTGCGTGAACGCCTGCAAAATATGTCTTGGAGCGGGGGGTATCAAATCATCGTTATCGACGAAGCGGAGTTATTAAGCATTCCGGCGGCCAACGCGCTTTTGAAAATTCTCGAAGAGCCGCCCCAAAAAAGTATTTTCTTTTTACTCACTACCGATGAACAGACGATGTTGCCCACTATTCGTTCGCGCTGTCAGCTTTTTTATTTTGCTCTCGTGGATAGTATGGAAATCAGGGCGGGATTGATCGCGCTCGGTTGCGACGAGGACACCGCGGATACAGCGGCCAAATTATCATGGGGCCGGCCGGGTAGGGCGCTGGCGTTTTGGCAGGATAGCGCCAAGCGTCAACAGTATTATTTTGAATTAAAAAGATTATCACAAATGATCGGCGCCCCTTTTCATGTCAAAATCGCGCAAGTGGATGAGTTATTTGGGAAAAAAGATGAAGATGTTCAACTCAAGCGCGGGCGCTGGCGCGAGGTAATTAAAATTTGGCAAATGGTATGGCGCGACGCTTTATTGTCAAAATTATCAGCGGGCAAAGGCGAGAGCACTGAAAGCGATTTGATAAAATATAGCGCGGTGCCGGCGCAAAAAATCACAATGATTATCGATCGGCTCACGAACGCGGAAAAATTAATGGGAGAAAATATCAATCCGCGTCTGCTTATCGAAGAATTGATTACCGAATTTTAAAACATTAAAAAATAATTTAATTTATATGCGGTCAAAAATATTTCTTTTGGGGGCGCTCGCGGTCGCGACGGTTTTACTTGGCGCGGGTTGTATTTCACTGGGTGGCGGATCTTCGTCGGTGGGTCCGATGGGTATGTTTCGCTCTGTCGATAAAGGCGATACTTGGTCGGCGATTACCGCCTATCCCACCGCCAAAGGAGTGGGCAGTATTTCCGGTTTAAAAATTTTTCGTCTGTATAATGACCCCACCGATCCCAATGCCTATTATGCGGCCACGCGCGGGCAGGGTATGTATTTTACCTATAACAACGGCGATAGCTGGCAAACAATTTCCGCTTTGGCCGGCAAGTTTATTTACGGTTTTGATATCGACTCCAAAGATAAATGCACTCTTTACGCGGCCGACAACGCGCATATATATAAATCCACCGATTGTTCGCGCACTTGGGTGACTGTCTATACCGAGGAACGACCAACCCAACGGTTTGTGTCGCTCGCGATTGATAAAGGCGACAGTAATTATTTGTATGCCGCTGAAGTGGGCGGAGATATTTTGCAAAGCAGTGATGCCGGAGTCAGTTGGAAAATTGTCAAGCGATTTGGTTTTGACCTCCAGCATTTGGTGGCGGATCCGCAGTTATCCAAGCGCATCTATGCGGCGGCATACCGCAAAGGGTTATTTCGTTCTGATGACGGTGGCGTGACTTGGGTTGATTTGAACGCCGGCCTCAATGCTTATAACGACAGCAAAACATTTTATCGTTTGGTGTTAAATCCGGCCCAGACCAACAGTCTGTTTTGGATTTCCAAATACGGTATTTTGCGATCAGACGATGCCGGAGTTACCTGGAGCGAGCTCAAATTACTGACACCACCGGGTAATGTCAGTATCTATGCTTTTGCCATCAATCCAAAAAATCAAAAAGAAATATATTACACCGGCACTATTTTGGGTGATAAAAATGTTCATGTCCGTTCCACTTTTTATAAATCAGTGGACGGCGGCATCAATTGGGTGACCAAAAACTTGCCGACTAATACCGTGCCGGCTTCGATGCTCATTCATCCGGTCAATACCAAAATTTTATTTTTAGGTTTTACTTTGTTAGATAACTAATCCATATGTTGAACATTAATGATTTCAAGAGCGACTTCGCCAAAGTGATCGACTTTTTGAAGCAGGATATTTCGGGTTTGCGCACCGGGCGGGCATCGTCGGCACTAGTGGAGGGGATTTTGGTTGAGGCTTATGGCACACGCCAGCCGCTCAAGGCGGTGGCCTCGATTGTAGTCCAAGACGCCAAGACTTTGGTTTTGGAGCCGTGGGATAAAACTGTTTTGGCCTCCGTGGAAAAAAGTATTCGCGAATCCGGCATCGGCATCAACCCCAATAACGATGGACGCATTATTCGTCTGTGTTTGCCCGAGCTCACCGCCGATCGCCGTAGCGAGCTCATCAAAGTTTTGCATCAAAAACTCGAATCCGCGCGCGTGTCGGTGCGCAAGGTGCGCGAAGAGGCGCGCGAGATGGTAATCATGGAAGAAAAAGAGAAATCCATCGGCGAAGACGAGAAATTTAAATTACTCGATGAGCTGGAAAAAATGGTAAAAGATTTTAACGATCAAATCAAATCCGTAGGCGAGAAGAAAGAGGAGGAAATCACTACAGTGTAAAATTTTTAATTTGTAATTTTCAATTTTTAAATAATTTCCAATTTACAATATTCGAAATTCAAAATTCGAAATTCATCAATATGGCTGATATCGAAAAAATAGTGTCGCTGTGTAAAAGAAGGGGATTTATCTTTCCGGGTTCGGAAATTTATGGCGGTCTCGCCAATACCTGGGATTACGGACCGCTCGGGCATTTGCTCAAACAAAACATCAAGTCGCTTTGGTGGAAATTTTTCGTTCAACAGCGCGATGATATGGTGCCCTTGGACAGCGCCATCATCATGAACCCGCGCGTTTGGGAGGCTTCCGGGCATTTACAAAATTTTTCAGACGCGCTCGTGGAGTGTAAGGAGTGCCATCATCGGTTTCGCGTCGATCATTTGCTCGCGGCCAAAGGCATCGAGCCCAAATATGACAAAGAAAAAGTCTTGGTGCCGTCCGAGGTCACTTGTCCGGATTGCGACGGTAGATTGACTGAGCCAAAGAATTTTAACCTGATGTTTAAGACTTTTATCGGTACCAATGAAGATAGCGCCACTACCGCGTATTTGCGTCCCGAGACCGCCGGTGGGATGTTTGTGAATTTTAAGAATGTTTTAGGCGTCACGCGCAAGCGCTTGCCGTTTGGTATTGCTCAAATCGGCAAATGCTTTCGCAATGAAATCACTCCCGGTAATTTTATATTTCGCACCCGTGAGTTTGAGATCGGCGAGTTTGAATATTTTATCGACCCCAAAGATTGGGAAAAAGTATTTGAGATGTGGCTCGGTGAAATCCGCCGTTGGTGGAAAGACGCCATGCAGATCAATATGGACAATTTAGTGTGGCACGAGCTCTCGGAGGGCGACCGCGCTTTTTATAGCAAGCGCACGGTGGATATCGAATACAAATATCCGTTTGGGATTGGTGAGTTGCATGGCATCGCTTATCGCACTGATTATGATTTGTCGCGCCACGAAAAAGTGAGCGGACAGGATTTGCACTACACCGATCCCGTGACTAACGAAAAATTTATTCCGCATGTGATCGAGCCCACTTTTGGCATCGATCGTATGTTACTCGTGGCGCTTCTCGAGGCTTATCACGAAGAAGATGTGCCGACTGCCGATGAGGGTGAATCAGAAAAGCGTATTGTCATGAAATTTCCCAAACACCTCGCTCCGATCCAGGTGGCGGTGTTGCCGTTATCCAAAAAAGAACAGTTGTCATCGGTGGCCCGTGATTTGGCCAATGACCTGCGCGCGCTTTACTCGGTGGACTATGATGAGACCCAGAGTATCGGCAAGCGCTATCGTCGGCAGGATGAAATCGGCACGCCCTATTGCGTGACGGTGGATTTCGACAGTCTCGAAGATAAAAAAGTCACGGTGCGCGATCGCGATACTATGAAGCAAGAGCGGGTGGCGATGGCGGAATTATTAAAATATTTACAAGCTAAATTTAATTCATAATATTTATCATATGGGTTTTGATGCCAATGGCGAATTTACCATGCCTTCGCGCGAAGAATTAACAGGAAGATTGTCGTTGTTAAAAATGGACCTGGATAAAATTCTTGGGGCGGAAAATTATGCTGTTGAATACGACAATTTGGCTAAACGAGTTGTGGTCAACGAACGCAATGTCGAGCTTGATCCCAATACACGCGCTCGGATTGAGCGCATTGAGTCGGAGTTGCAAGATTGCAAAGATCTGTTTTTGGGTAAGTAAATATGCACAAAATTTCTCAATTAAAAAATGGCATCAATTTGATCACAGTGCCGGTTTCAGGCACTCGAGCCATCACTGTGTTGGCACTGTTTCCGGTCGGCTCGCGCTACGAGACTTCGGCGCTTTCCGGCGGGTCGCATTTTATCGAGCACATGATGTTTAAGGGCACCAGTCGTCGCCCCAACACCCAAGCCATCTCGCGTGAGCTTGATGCCGCCGGCGCCGAATACAACGCTTTTACATCCAAAGACCACACCGGATATTATATTAAAATCGATTCCGCTCAAAGCGAGCTGGCTTTTGACATGCTTTCGGACATGCTTTTTGACTCTTTGCTCGATGAGCAGGAGATCACCAAAGAAAAAGGCGTGATAGTGGAGGAGTTGCGCATGTATGAGGACAATCCCACCATGAGCGTTGATTCGCTATTTGACCAAGTTAGCTTCTCCGGCAATCAGCTTGGTGTTGACATTGGCGGCACGGTCGAGAGTGTGCGCGCGCTTAAACGCGACGATTTGCTGGATTATTATCACCGCGCTTATCGACCGAGCAATATGGTGCTCGTAGTGGCGGGAAATATCAATGCCGCAAAATTGCGTACGGATTTAAAATATTTTGAAAATATCAAAGTGACCCGCGGTGACAAATTTAATCACAAACAATTCGATACTTTTTCTTGGACTGGTAACTTGTCGGCCGAAAAAAGAGCCAGCGCCAAAGAGCGCAAACTCGATCAGATGCATCTGATACTCGGATTTCCGGGTTTGCCTCAAAATCACCCGGATCGCTTCGCGCAATCAGTTTTATTAAATATTTTGGGCGGCACCATGAGTTCGCGTTTATTTGAGGAAGTGCGCAATAAACGCGGATTATGTTATATGGTGCATGCGAGCGGCAATAGTTTTCGCGATGCCGGCACGGTGCAAATTCAAGCCGGGCTTGATCCGGCCCGTTTACCGGAAGCAATCGCGGTGATCAAAGACGAATTAAAAAAGATCGCGGAGAAACCGGTGTCAAGTAAAGAACTGTGTGAAGCCAAATCAAATTTTTCCGGTCGCCTGGTGCTCGGAATGGAAGAGAGTAGCGCGATGGCTGATTGGTTCGCCAAACAATTTTGGTTCGCGAAAAAAATTCAGACTTATGAACAGGTGCTCGTAAATATCAAAAAAGTTTCCACCGGCGATGTTGCCCGTCTTGCCAAAAAATTATTTGTCTGGGGCGAGGCGCGTCTCGCGGTGATCGGCAGTGCAGATAAATCAGCCGTCATTAATTTACTAAAATGACACGCGTATGAAGGACAAAATTTATTTATTTGCCAACTGGAAAATGTATTTGGATTTTGACGAGAGTAATATTTTGGCCAATGGGCTGGCCGGCGAAGCAAAAAAATTTGGCCATGAAATCAAAATGGCCATATTCCCGAGCACGCTCTCGCTCTATACCGCGGGACAAGTATTGCGCGATGTGGGAGTGGGTGTGGGGCCGCAAAATGTTTTTTGGGTGGATAAAGGCGGTTATACCGGTGAGATTTCCGCTTCAATGTATAAAACCGCCGGTTGTGATTACGCGCTTGTCGGCCACAGCGAACGCCGTCAGCAGTTCCACGAGACCAACCATGAAGTGCGTCAAAAAATGGATGCTTGTTTGTCGGTCGGATTGACACCGGTGCTTTGCGTCGGCGAGACTCTCAAAGAACGCGAAGCCGGCACAACCGCAGAAGTGGTGGAGATTCAATTGCGTAGCGCTCTCGATAATATTTCTTGGCCCAAGAATGTAGCCTTGATCATTGCCTATGAGCCGGTATGGGCTATTAGCAAGGGGGCCGGAGCGGGAGAAGAGGGTCGGCACTGCGACGACATAGAAGCGGAAAAGATGCATCGACTCATCAAAAAAATTGTGAAAAATTTATTGCCAAATATGGAGCCGGCCGTATTGTTTGGCGGTAGTGTCCGACCAAATACCACCGCTTACTATCTTAATCAGCCGTCGATTGATGGCGTCCTCGTGGGCGCGGCTTCGACCAAATTGGACAGTTGGCTTGAAATTGTCAAAAATGCCGGCGCATTGGTTTAGTTAATATTTTTGTAATTCTGAATTAGTGTGTATATGTTAAATAAAATCGGCTGGGGGATGGTACTACTGATAGTAGTCGCTTTAGGGGGTGCTTGGTTTTTTCAAAAATATCAAATCGTGTCGCGTCCGCAGGCTTTAGATAGCGCGGCGGTGGCGCCCGCCGAAAATAATATTGCCACCCCCACTTCAACCGAGCAAATCGCGCTGGCTCCACTTGACGCGGTCATTCAGTTTGCTTCGTTAGATATGAGCGAAGAGACCGCTTCCGGTACTATTCGCGCGTTTTATCCCCAAATAATCAATCCGGCGACTGATGGGCAAAAGAAATTCAACGATACCATCAAGGCGATGGTGGAAAATTTCGTCGCGCAGTTTAAAAAAGAGTCTTTGTCCGCCATTGATATTTCCGGCGCTAAAAATTCTTTTACCTGGGCGTATGATTTGAAATATCAGGACAAAAATCTGATCAGCGTCCTCATGAGCGGCGAGCAATATATTTCCGGTTCCGCTCATCCCTCGCATCCGATGACGGTATTAAATTTTGATTTGACTACCGGCAAGATTATTACGCTTGCGGATATTTTTCAGCCGGAAGCGAAATATTTGGATACTTTATCCAATTTTTCTCGCCAAGAGCTTGAGACTCGCAATGCCAAAAGTAAATTTACCGATGAAAAGGATATTTTGTCCGGGACCAAGCCCAAAGATGAAAATTTTGCGATGTTTAATTTGTCGGCGGACGGGCTGGTGATTTCATTTCCCGAATATCAAGTGGCTCCATATGTCGCGGGCATATCGGTAGTTACTATGCCTTGGTCGGGGCTAAAGGATATTTTGGCGGATAAGGCGCCTTTCAAATGGTTTGCTTCCTCGACTTCTTCGCCGGTTTCGAATAATTGATGAATTATCAGGGCTGTTTATTGTTTGCGCAAAAAAATCACCTCGCGGTGATTTTTTTGTTGGTGGGTCGGCCGGGGCTCGAACCCGGGACCATCTCCTTAAAAGGGAGCCGCTCTACCAGCTGAGCTACCAACCCGTTTTCTCGTAAAATCAATGGTTTTTTACCATTGGACTACGCGCGGAATATATGTTACACTAATTATCGGGGGAAATCAAGCCCCTTTCAGTGGATAACTCATTCTAACATTTTTTATGTTATCAAAAACCTACATTCAAAAAATCAAAAAAGAGTATCTCGATTACGCGGAAAAACGCCGTGATGTGATTAAATTTTCGGGTGACGCGCTCCATTGCGCCAAGCGCGCGATTTTTGCCATGCACCGCCGCGAGACCGATGATGCCGGGTCGCGTTTGGCCGAGGCCGAAAAAATCCTTAAACAATTAAATCAAGATTTTTCCGGACAAAATGAATTGTTTGACGAGGGTTCGTATCGCGCCGCTCTCGAGGAATATGTCGAAGCGAAATTATTTTGTGAATTTGTCATGACCGGAAAAATGAGCGAAATTGACGCCATGCCGGTCGATAGCGATGTTTTTTTGGCCGGGCTATGCGATGTGCCGGGAGAGCTTTGTCGCTATGCGGTCAATAGCGCCACCAATCGTCAGTTTGACACTGTGGCCAAATGCAAAACTGCCGCCGAAGAAATTATCGGCGAGCTAATGGAGTTTGATTTGACATCCTATCTGCGCAATAAATTTGATCAAGCCAAAGGCGCGCTTAATAAAATCGAGCAGATCGTTTACGAAGTGAGTTTGAAAAAGTAGCATGAAATTAATTAAAAAAATATATCATTTTATTATTCCCATGCTCGCGGATTGGTTTTATGGTTGTCCCGGAAAAAAAATGATTGTGATCGGCGTCACCGGCACCAAGGGTAAATCCACCACTTGTCGCTTTGTCGCGTCCGCGCTCATGGCCGGCGGATACAGAGTCGGCGTTCTTTCCACGGTTGAGTTTCAGATTGGCGATCGACGCGTACTCAATGATAAAAAAATGTCGATGCTGGGCCGGGGCCAAATCCAAAAAATGATGGCCGATATGGTCAAAGCCGGATGCCAATACGCGGTGATCGAGACTTCGTCGGAGGGTATTTTACAGTATCGTCACCTGGGGGTTCATTATGATATTGCGGTATTTACCAATCTCGGCACCGAGCACAATGAGCGCCACGGCGGTTTTGACAACCTCAAGCGCGATAAAGGAAAATTATTCGCGTCTTTGCGCGGGAGCCGCAAAAAATTATTTGGTTCAATAATTAAAAAAATCGTTATTGCCAATGCCGACGATGGCCAGGCGTTATTTTATTTGAATTATGAGAGCGATGATAAATATTCATATTCGGTTTCGGGATCCGGTATTCATGGCGTTAAAAATTTTAAAGCGGAAAGTGTAAAGCCATTGTCCGATGGGGTGGAGTTTATTTTGGGTGGACAAAATTATCGTTTGAATATCCCGGGCGATTTTAATGTGTATAACGCGATGGCCGCTATCACGGTGGCATTGTCGCAAAACATTCCACCGGAAAAAATTGCCGTTGGACTCGCGTCGGTAAAGAAACTCGAAGGCCGGATGGAGTTTGTCGAAGCCGGGCAAAATTTTAAAGTTATTGTCGATTACGCGCATGAGCCGATTTCTTACACGGCTTTGTTTACCACGATGCGCCAACTCGCCGGGGTAAATGGGCGCACGCTCGCGATCATCGGGTCGGACGGAGGCGGGCGCGATATCGGCAAACGCCGTCAAATGGGACAAATAGCCGGAGAAATTTGCGATATTGTGATTGTCTCCGATGTGAATTGTTTTGACGAAGATCCTCATGCCATCGCGGAGATGCTCGCCGGCGGGGCGCGCACGGCCGGCAAGCGAGATGGCCAAAATTTATTTATCGAGATTGATCGCGGTCAGGCGATCGAATTGGCTGTTAAAATGGCTCGAGCCGGTGATGTAGTCGCGATTACCGCCAAGGGCACCGAGCCGCATATCGCCGTGGCCAAAGGCCAAAAAATTCCTTGGAGTGATTACGACATGGCGCGAAAAGCGTTAATAAATATTGGCGAAAAAAAATAATTGTGATATAATTGTTTTGAACAAAATCCGGTTTTGATTTTTGAGTTTAATTATGCCGTCTAATCGCGAAGGCAAGTGGAAAAATTTTTTTTGGTCGCGCTGGTTCATTTTGATGGCCGGAATTTTGTTGATTTTAGTTGCTTTTGCTTTTGGCCGAGCGTATTATCGCGATTATTTAGTAGGTCAAGAAATCAAGCGTTTGCAAAGCGAGGTTAATCGATTGGAATCAAAAAAACTGGAGACGGTGGAGGTTTTGAAATATGTTCAGTCGCCGGCATTTGTGGAGCAAAAGGCGCGGCTGGAATTAAATATGGTCAAACCGGGCGAACAGGTCGCTATTATTGATGGTCAAACTGAATATCAAAACACCACTGGACAAGCAACCGCGAAAATGTTAGAATTTAATAAATTGTCCCATCCGTTACAATGGTGGCGGTTTTTTACGGGACGATAATTTTTTTACTATGGATAATCAAATGGATAGCAAGGTTTCGAAAAATGTAAAGTTATTTTTGTTTGGGTTTGCCGGATTGCTGATCACGGCGCTCGTGCTTGTTGTCGGTGTATCGGCATATCGCGTTTATCATGCGGCCGCGAGCGACCGTTTTACGGTGACCGTCGCCAAGGCATTGCGTTTTCCGGCGTTTAAAGTGGGTGATAAAACTGTTTTATACTCCGATTATGTCGAGGATTTGGCCGCTATTCATGTGATGCGCGATTTTGACAAAAATAATGGCGGACAAGGAGCGAGTCTGACCGAGGAACAAATGTCTGACCAAGTGCTTTGGCGTCTCGCCAACAATGTTTTGATCAAGCAGGCCGCTTTGCAAAATAAAGTAACGGTCGAAGATAAAGATATTGAAGCGATTAAGAGCCAAGTGCTTCAGCAATTTAAAACAACCGCCGAAGCCGAAACCGAACTTAAACGCCGTTATGGCTGGGATATGGATACTTATGACAAAAAAGTGATTCGACCGTATGTTTTGCAAAATAAATTATCCGAAGCGATCGGCACTAATAATCAAGCGCGCGAAATGATGCGTGCCAAGGCGCAAGTGGTTCTCGATGAAATCAAAAAAGGAGCGGATTTTGCCACCGAAGCGAAAAAATACGGTAGTGACGGCACCAAAGAAAATGGCGGTGACCTTGGTTGGTTTGGCCGAGGTGATATGGTGCCGCAGTTTGAGGAAGCGGCGTTTGCTTTGAAAAAAGGCGAGCTGTCGCCGGAATTGGTAGAGACATCGTATGGTTATCATATCATCAAGCTCGTCGATACGCGCACTGAAAAAACCAAAGACGAGAAAGGTAAATCAGTGGACACCCCTCAAGTGCGCGCGAGTCACATTTTATTTCCTTTTCCGACCCTGACGACTTATCTTGACGAGATTGTCAACAAAGCAAATTTTCATTTGTATCTCAATGTGCACAATCCGTTTGCGGAGTTAAAGAAACAAAAAGCCGCCGCTGCCAGCTCAACCAATCAATAATTATTACAGTTTTTAGGGTTTATAGGGGCTTCGACCACATCGAGGCCCCTTTGAAACCAAATGCGGGATTAGTACATCGGTAGTATGCGTCCTTCCCAAGGATGAGAGGCCGGTTCGATTCCGGTATCCCGCTCGATTCGGTAAACGACGGAATGGCTAAAATTTGGTAAAATATACCCATATTGTGGACACCTGTGGATAAGCGGGTATAGATATTCCAATATCACTATTATTATATCACATGGCAAATAAACTTCCAAATATCGCCAGAAACATTAAGAAGTTGCGAAAAGAAAAAGGACTCTCGCAAGATCGTCTTTCAAAAATGGCGGATATAGCCCATCCGACCATTATTAAAATCGAATCCGGCGCAATCCAAAGCCCGACGGTTGAAACCGCGCAACGAATCGCGCGTGCGTTGGGTGTTGGAATTGATGACTTAATGAAATAATTTTTATATGGCGAAATTAAAAGACACTCCAAAATTTGATCGACCACGAGAAAAATATATTGAAAAAGGTCCTGACGCGCTAACCGATAGCGAACTTTTGGCGATTTTACTTGGCAATGGCACAAAAGGCATGAATGTAAAAGTCGTTGCGCAAAAAATTATAAAAAAATTTGGAACCAATCTGATAAATGTGTCGGTTGACGAACTGAAAGAAATTAAAGGAATTGGGCAAGCAAAGGCATTACAAATTGTTTCGGTGATTGCGTTGGCGAAACGACTGTTTGATAAGCAAAATGCGCCGGACAATTTAGTTTTATCTGCGCAAGACGCGGTAAAATTAGTGATAGAATTGAAAGATAAAAAACAAGAACACCTCGTTTGTTTGTATCTTAATGCTCGCAATGCCTTAATTAAAAAGGAAATTGTTTCCATTGGAACGCTGGACAAAAGCATTGTTCATCCGCGTGATATTTTTGCATTGGGTTTAGAGTTGCATGCGGCCGGTGTTATTCTCATACACAATCATCCGTCCGGGGATGTTAGACCAAGCGAGCAGGATAAGCAAGTTGTCAAAAGAATTATTGAAGCTGGGCAGTTAATGGGTGTTAACGTCGTAGATTTTCTCATAGTGGCCAAGAATGCCACGCATAGCGTGTTGGGTGAAACCAGTAACACCAAGTTAGCCGACATCGAATATGTGGCCGAAGGATTGCAAGCGTCGTTGTTTAGTTTGCTAACGGAAACAAAGCAGGTTTATTTTTATGGAAACAATTTGATTGATACTTCGCCGACCAGCAGTAAAAGTTTTCGTTTCATTGATTTGTTTGCCGGCATTGGCGGTATACGAATCGCTTTTGAACGCAATGGCGGTCAATGTGTTTTCACATCTGAATTTGATGAACCGTGCCAAGTAATGTATGAGGCAAATTTTGGAGATAAACCACATGGAGATATCACGAAAATTTCTGCCGATGAAATACCGGATCACGATATTTTAACTGGCGGTTTTCCCTGCCAAGCATTTAGTATAATTGGAAAGAAACGTGGATTTGCGGATACTCGCGGCACTTTATTTTTTGATGTTGAAAGAATTTTAAAGGTGAAACAACCAAAAGCTTTTCTTCTGGAGAATGTAAAACAGTTAACATCTCATGACGGGGGGCGCACATTTAAGATAATTATAGAATCTTTAAAAAATCTAGGGTATTATGTCCATTACAAAGTGCTTAACGGTCTTGACTTTGGTGTGCCACAAAGACGACAAAGGATAATGATAGTTGGTTTCAAAGAGAATTATCCTTTTGAATTTCCGAAGAGCGGATCGGATAACAAAACATTAGCCGATATTTTGGAACCGGACGGCAAAATTGATAAAAAACATTATCTAAGCGACAGTTTTCGGAAAAAATTGCAAGAAAGATTAAAAGAACAGGGCAAAAAGCCTGCACCCCAACCATCTGTTTGGCATGAGAATAAAGGTGGCAATATCGGGATGCACCCTTACTCGTGCGCGTTGAGAGCCAATGGATCTTATAATTATTTGACAGTGAACGGAGAGCGACGACTTACACCAAGAGAAATGTTGCGTTTGCAAGGATTCCCAGATACTTTTAGAGTTGTTGTTCCGGATACACAAGTGAGAAAACAAGCGGGCAATAGTGTGGTTATTCCAAAAATTCAAGCAGTCGCGCGCGCTATGGTGGAAGCAATGAAACAGCCAGCAAGGGACGAATCACATAAAGTTGGCTCATTAATTAATAAATCTGAAATAATTTATGCCTAACATTAGAATGTCAAAAGAGGCGATAGATACAATTATCCGCAAGTCGCGCGTCCATTTGTATAAGCCAATCCAAATTGCCGAATTACTATATCATCACAGAATAGATAAAAAACGATGGGACCTGCTTGATCTGGAATCGTATCGCAATGTATCAAAAAGATGGCGCGACGAAGTGTCCAATCGTTTGGTTGGCAGAATTTGCACATCAAGTCAAAAATTTCAAGATAATATTTTTGATACAAACGCAATGCCGCCCAAGTTGCTGCGCGATTTAGGTCTTTTCAATAAGCGACGCAATGGGTTCGTAGAAGCGTATATTTATAATGCCTTAAATGAAAGACTGTCATCGGTGCATGATGTAAACACTTACATTCACAAATCAACAGCGGTGAGTTTTGATTTAAAAAAGATAGTCGCTTTGTTTGAGTTGAGCCCGGGATTAAAAAGAAGTGTGGACAAAATTTATGAAATTCTTGTATATGCGTTATTTTCTACTATCGTAAGAGCTCTACGCGCCCAAATAACACTTGAAATTTTGAACGAAGACAAGCAGCTGCTTAAAGATTTTGAGTCCTTTATTAAAATGGTGATGGGTATTGATGCCAAGAATACAAAGATAATATTGCCTGCAGCTTTATATAGAGCCGGTGTCGCCAATGCCGCAGATAGAGGGTTGGATATGTGGGCAAATTTCGGTCTGGCTATTCAAGTTAAACATTTAACACTTACGCCGGAATTAATGGAGGATGTGGCGAATGAAATAGCGGCGGATAGAATGGTTGTGGTTTGTATAGATTCCGAGAAAGAGGCCATAAATAATTTATTATCGCAAGTTGGTTGGGGAGAAAAAATCCATGGGATTATCACCATTGATGATCTGGATCAATGGTATAAAATTTGTCTTAGCGATAAGTATAGAAGTAATTTAGGTAAAAATTTATTGAAGGATGTTGAAAGAGAGTTTGGTCTGGAATTCCCATCAAATTCTGAATTGATTCCATTTATAAACGAACGCGGATACGCGAAATTTAAGACGGATTTTAAATGGTAAAGTATAAATTGTCAAACACATTGATGATGAATGGTTGTTTAAATAAAAAACAACCCCTTGCGGGGATGTTTCCAACCTTGTTTCCTAGACTGGTGACCCAGCCACGCCACCATCCGGTGACAGTTCGGAGAACAGGTTTTTGTAATGCTATTATATACTGCAAACAAGCACTTGTCAATAGAAAATTTTGATATTTTATCTAATATTAGCCAAAAGGGGCTGTGGATAAGTAATAATATGTCCGAATATTACACCCCTCAACGCACTAAAAATTTATACGACCCAAAATCACTGGACTCTTTTAAACTCTCGCGTTCCAAGATAGATTTGTTTTTAGAGTGTCCGCGTTGTTTTTATTTAGACCGTCGTTTAGGTGTGGGCCGACCGCCCGGATTTCCATTTGCACTTAATTCGGCTGTGGATAAGTTGCTCAAGAAGGAATTTGATATCCACCGTGCTAAAAAACAGGCGCATCCATTGATAACCCACTACGGCGTTGACGCAGTGCCAATCGCGCACAAAGATTTGGATATCTGGCGTGAAAATTTTAAAGGCATACAATATTTACACGAGCCAACCAATTTGGTTATCACCGGCGCTATTGATGATCTCTGGCAAAATTCAAAAGGGGAGTATATTGTGGTGGATTATAAGTCCACATCCAAGGACGAAGATATTACCGAGCTTAATAAAGATTGGCAAGGCGGCTATAAGCGCCAAATGGAGGTGTACCAGTGGCTATTACGCCGGAATGGATATAAAGTGTCTAAGACTGGGTATTTTGTTTATTGCAATGGCCAAACCGACCGCAAGGCGTTTGATGCTAAGTTGGAATTTGATATCACTTTAATTGCCTACAAGGGCGATGATTCTTGGGTGGATAAAGCTGTTATTGGCGCGCATAAGTGTTTGAATGGCAATAAAATTCCAAAATCCGGCGCGGATTGCGATTATTGTGCGTATGTACAGGCGGTAGAAAGTAAAACATTGTTGACTTAGTGCGTTATTTTTAGTATTATCCTATCGAGTCGTATTTGTGAAATCGTCGGATCCGAGCCGTTATCGGTATTTTTCGTAAAAATGGGTTCTAACTTTTTCATAAATACAGCTCCAACGCCGCCTTAGCTCAGTTGGTAGAGCGACACATTCGTAACGTGTAGGTCTCGGGTTCGATTCCCGAAGGCGGCTCGATTTATACACAGCGCCATCTTGCCGATTGGCTTTTTTTGTTTTTGAATGTGTGGTATAATAATATCATTACTGCTTATGATTAATCTCAAAAATGTCACTAAGATTTACCCGACCGGCACGGTTGCTTTGCGCAATCTAAATTTGCATGTGGCGCCGGGCGAATTTTTATCGGTTATCGGTCAGAGCGGGAGCGGCAAGACTACTCTCGTGAAATTACTCATTGTCGAAGAGCGGCCGGACAAGGGTCAAATTTCGATTGGCGATTGGGATATTGACCGCATCAGTTTTAGCGAAGTGCCATTTTTGCGTCGGCAGATTGGCGTTATTTTTCAGGATTACAAATTGTTGCCGCAAAAAACCATTTTAGAAAATGTGGCGTTTGCGCTTGAGGTGGCCGGAGAACCGCAAAAACACATTCATCAGGTTGTTCCCCAAGTACTTGAAATCGTTGGTTTGCACAAAAAAGCCAAACATTATCCGACTCAACTTTCCGGTGGCGAGCAACAACGCGTGGCGATCGCGCGGTCACTCGTGCATCGCCCCAAGATTATCATCGCCGATGAGCCGACCGGAAATTTAGACACGATCAACACCGAGGAAATTATTGAGATTTTGAAAAAAATCAACGAAGTCGGCACCACTATTTTACTTTTTACCCACAACCGCGAGATCGTCAATCGTCTGCGCCGGCGCGTGATCACGCTCCACAATGGCGAGATCACCATGGATCAAGCGGAAGGGAAATATGTTCTCTAATATGCTATCACTTTGGCGCATTATCAAATCCGCTTTTCAAGATATGGCTCGCAATATCGGGTTGTCTTTTATGACGATCTTGATGTTGGTTTTGATGCTCCTGTCGGTCAATGTTTTACTGGCGGTGGACAATGTCACCAAAGAGGCGGTGCGACTGGTAAAAGATCAGGTAAATGTGAGTCTGTATTTTGCTGCTGACGCGGGCGACAAAGACATTGGCGAGGTGCGTAATTATATCAGCGAATTTCCCGAGGTGATTGATGTGAAATTGCTCACGCGCGAGGAGGTTTTGAGTTCGTTTCAAAATCGCCACAAAGCCAGCCCCGAGGTTCAGCAGGCGCTCATCGAGCTCGGTGCCAATCCGTTTGGTCCGACGATGATCATCAAAACCAAAGAACCGGGTGACTACAAGAAAATTTTTGAGGCGATCAATGTGCCGGAATACGAGCATTTTATCGAGGCCAAAAGTTTTGATGGCAATGAAGAAGCCATCAGTCGTATTCAAAATATCACCAATCGCGTCGAGCGCATCGGGTTTGGGTTGTCGGCGTTATTCGCGGTCATCGCGTTTTTTATTATTTTCAATACCGTGCGCGTGACCATCAGTTCCCAAAAAATCGAAATAAGCATCAAAAGACTGGTGGGGGCGAGCACCTGGTTTATTCGCGGGCCGTATTTGGTGGAGTCGTTGGTATTTACTTTGGTGGCGGTCGGGCTAACGATCGCTTTGATTTATCTGGGTTTGCAGTGGGTCGATCCGTATTTGACGGTGGTTTTTCCGAGCGGGTTCTCCTTGACAAATTATTATAATTCGCATATCCTGTATGTGTTTGGCATCCAGGCAATTGCGGTCTTGCTTCTGACGATAGCGAGCAGTGGCCTGGCCATGCGCAGACAGCTAAAGGTGTAAAAATTCCGGGGTCGTCCAACGGCAAGACAGCGGGCTTTGAATCCGTTTATCCTGGTTCGAATCCAGGCCCCGGAACAATGGGAATAAAAAAGGCGAACCGCAGGGTTCGCCGTTGTGTTGGCGGCCGATTAGGCCGCTTTTCGGTGTTCGAATATTTCTTCGTAGACAACCGGCCGACAAGCGGCCATTTCGTCCGCGAAAAAATTTCGGGCTCCGGGCGTCCACTCGTCGCTGGTTTGGAGCCAGCACTCGCGGACGAAATCATCGCTCGCTTCGCGCGAGCGGATGAGCCCAAGCAGTTGATAAAATGTCACCTTCATTTTTTTCCTCCCCAGGAAAATTCGCGTGCCCCGTGCGCGCGACTCTTGAATATAGCACAAAATACCAAATTTGTCAAGATACCCGCTTTTTGCTAAAATATACCCCATGGAAACCACAAAAATAAAATTTGGCAAATCAGAGTTTACCTTGCATTTGCGTGACGAGGCGGACATTTCCGTGATGCGCGAGATTTTTAAGTTGCGCGAATATCGCATCGCCGAAGAAGCGATCAAATCCGCCGCCGACCCAATATTTGACATTGGCGCTCACGCTGGATTTTTTAGTATATATTGTCGGGCGCTCAACCACCAAGTCGAGATTGTTGCGCTCGAGCCCGAGCCTGATAATGTGAAAATATTTAAACAACACCTCAAAGATAATAAAATTGCGGGTGTGAAAGTTATTTCCGGCGCGTTGGCCGGTCAAACAGGGGATAGATGGTTGCGAATTTCTATTGACAGTCATAATCATGCCTTGACGGACAGCCCAACGGTCAGTGAATCGGCATCCATCAAAGTTCACGCGTTTTCTTTGCGTGATTTTTGTAAAAATGAGAAAGTCAAAAAAATATCACTTTTAAAAATGGATATTGAAGGCGGGGAATACGAAGTGCTCGAAAATCTCACCCCGAGCGATTATCGTCTGTTCAAATACGCAATTTTGGAGTATCATGATAGTCAGAGACGAAATTTCAGGGTGTTGGAAAAATTATTGCGGGAAAACGGTTTTGGGGTGCAGATATTTCCATCCAAATTTGATAAAAACATGGGATTTATTTTTGCTTCTAACAAAAGAGGGGTTGTATGATCGAAAAAGCTTGGATCGTCACGGTCGACATGGGCTATGGGCATCAGCGCGCCGCCTATCCTTTGCGCGGTTTGTCTCCGACCGGTAAAGTCATCGTAGCCAATAATTACGCCGGTATTCCCAATAGCGATCGGCGCATTTGGGAATCTTCGCGCAAATTTTATGAATTTGTTTCTCGATTTACCAATATTCCCTTGATCGGGCGCCGACTTTTTAAATTTTATGATCAGATCCAAAAAATTCCCGAGTTTTATCCGCGCCGAGACATGTCCAATCCGAGCTTACAGGTGCGTCAGATGTATCGGCTGATTGATACTGGTTGGGGTAAAAATTTAATCGAGTATCTAAACACTGAAAATGTGCCATTGATTACAACTTTTTTTACCGTGGCATTCATGGCGGAGGAACACAAATTTAAAAATGATATTTATTGCGCGCTTTGCGACGCGGATATTTCTCGCACCTGGGTCGGTCTTCATCCCCATAAAAGCCGGATCAAGTATCTGGCTCCCTGTCGGCGCGTAGTGGAGAGGTTGAAATTATACGGTGTTAAGCCGGAAAATATTTTTTTAACCGGCTTTCCCTTGCCCGAAGAAAATTTAGGCCGAGAATTAGACGCTCTTAAAAATGATTTGGCCGAACGCATCGTTAATCTCGATCCCGAGCATCGCTATCGCTATAAATACGGCGAGACCGTGAAGCATTTTCTCGAAGGAATAAAAATTAATGCTCATCACCACCATCCATTGACCATCACCTTTGCGGTGGGTGGAGCCGGAGCGCAAAAAAATTTAGCATCCGATATTTTACGGAGTTTGCGCAAAAAATTACTTAAAGGAGAAGTTAATTTAAATTTGGTTGCCGGTGTGCGCAATGATGTTTATTTGTATTTCAAAAAAGAGATTGCGCGACTGAAACTCAACAAAGTTTTTGGCGAGAATCTAAATATTTTGTTTTCACCGGACAAAGAAGATTATTTTACCAAGCTTAATGCTTGCCTGCGTTCGACTGATATTTTTTGGACCAAACCGAGCGAATTGGTGTTTTATAGCGCCCTGGGCCTGCCGATCGTGATGGCGCCGTCAGTGGGGTCCCAGGAGGACTTCAATCGGCTGTGGCTAAAGACCATAGGGGCCGGAATATCGCAAAATAACCCCCGCTACACGCACGAATGGCTGTTTGATTGGATTCGGTCCGGTTGGCTGGCCGAAGCCGCTATGGCGGGCTTTTTGGATGGCCGGCAGTGGGGTGTGCACAACATCAAGCAGGTGGTATTTCACGGGGTCAAAGAACCGGCCAAAAACCATCAATTATTGTAAGTTTAAAAATAAAAAACGGTGGCGATAAGCCATCGTTTTTTTTGTTCACTACTTTTGAAAAAATACGAACGGATTTTACCGAAAATATGGGGTGAACCCACATATTTGCTTCGCTCGCTCGGAAATGAAAATTAATTTTCATTTCCGAGCGAGCGAAGCAAATTAACTGGGCGGGCGGAAGGAAGGGGTGTGAGGAGGGAATTCTGCTCGCCTACCGTGGCCCTGTTAGGATTGTCGATTTTAAGTTTTTACATTAAAAAACAAAAGACAACCGTGATTGTCTTTTGTTGTTAGCACGAACATTTCGCTAACGCATTAATATCTGTTTTTTCAATCTGAATATTTATTTCACTATTTCTCGGCACTGCGCGATTGGCTGCCACTATTCGGAACATCTCTTGTACATTTTCGATAGTATTTACGAAAGTTATGTATTTTTTGTTCAACCATTTTCTTTGTAAATCTTCTTTCATTAAAAGCAGTGCGTGAGCAGCCGAACGAGAAACAAATTCAACCTCGGAAAAGTCTAAATCAACCGATTGAGCATCGGCCTTATTTACCGCTTCGACCAAAACCGGCATCAAATCGCGAGATCCCACGATCGGGGCCAATGTCTTGGCCACATTGATTGTTATTTTGTCTTGTTTAGCCATATAATTTTAGTATACCAGAAAAAGTATATTATTCCAAATAAGGAGAAATGTCAACTGGACCGAGCGGTTTTGGTATGCGATACGCGACAACAACGCCTTGCCAATAAAATCCGGGTAAGTCCACAATTTTTTGATCTTTACCACTTGCCACTAAGGCAGACGAACCAGATAAAAGCACAAATTCGCCACCCAAACATTCACAAACTACTTTTTTTGATGTGCGCACGCCATAACCGCGCTCCACGCTTGGTTTGGTGGAGTGACCTTTCAAAACTTCCACTATTGAATCCGCGTCGGATAATTTTAATCCTTTCTCCTCTTCATAAGTTTTAGCCAATCCGCGCCCACAGTCAACGATGCAAATATCCAAATAATTTTTCTTGGGATAAAATTGTCCAAAGATAAAGCCTTTATCTTGTTTGCTGTGATCAAAAATGTTGGTAACGAGTTCTGTAATCGGATAATGCACCGCATTTTGCGCGCCGGCTACTGAACCCAAAACGCTGTACACCATCATAGAAAAAAGCGACTCCAATCTTTCTCGCTCCGGCCCTTTTTCTTTTTTCAAAATACTAATCGGAATATAACTTTTGTGCGCTTGGATTTGTTGTTGGAAAACCGAAACGCTATCAACTCCATATGGAAAATTTATTGCGTTTAAATATGAGTGGTTGACATTGTTTTCGTCCTTACAATGGCGGCTGTTATAACAGTTTATATGTGCGCTCAACGGTAAGATTAAAAGAGGATAAAACCAATCTACATTAGAGATATCAAAATCACGTTGGTCAGAAAAATTAGTATCCTTAAAAACTTTATATAAGCACACCAGTTGAGCGACTAACGAGCTATCGTTTGGTTTGGGAACAATGTATTTTTCCATACATTAATTATATCATATTGTTATTTTATCCTAAATATTACAAAATAACAAGCTTTTTTAAACTTGTCTACGATAGTGAGTCGCCGCCGAAATCGGGCCCTATTCAACTGTGTTCCGAGACTAGGATTCGAACCTAGATAACGAGATTCAGAGTCTCGTGTCCTACCATTAGACGATCTCGGAGTAATAATTTCTTATTTAGAAATACGCGTCGTGCCCAAAGGGATGGATTCCAGCCACTCCTTCGAAACAATGCGCACCCAATTCCATTGCCATTGGTGGTTTTTGAACACTTGCGGATTGTCGATGCCGTAGCGCTTGCCATACTGCAAGTAATACACGCCTTTTTCACCGGCCAACCGCACTAATTTCGGGGCGGTAAAAAGCACTCGCGCCGGACCGTCGGCTTTACCGGTGGCATGGTCAAAATCATGTAAACTGCTCGTTATGGTAGCATATTGATAGCGATAGTCAAGACCGGAGCGGTGGTTTCCCGGGTCATCAACAATGAATTCCATTTTTATCGGGTCGTATCCCGTAATCGGCATCACATGGTATGACGATCCGCCTCGACGCCAGGGGATATTCGGGTTTTTTAAATCATAGCCGTAATGAAAAGAAATCACCGGTCGCCCCGCGTCTAATTCGGCAATGATATCATCAATAGCGGGGTCACTTTTGATGTAAGCGGACATCGAAGTATAATCATTGATTATTTTGGCGGTTCTCGCCGCGTCAGTATCGGCGCTGTTTTTCCACAGTTTTTCTTCGATGCCAAATAAGGGCCACATTAGTTTTTTGGCATTGGCACGCGTCAGACGAGCGTCGTGATTGCCGGCATAAAATTGCTCGATCATCACGATTGCGGCTTCCTCACAGGCGTTATTCCATGGTTTGATCCACCGGCCATCGGGAATTTCCGAAGTATAAGGGACACTCAAATTGACCGTCGTGGTCGCGGCGTTCGTAAAAAGCGGAGTATATAATAGCGCCAAAAATAAAAAAATTTTTTTCACAAAAATTATTATATCAAAATCGGATTATTTTTTATATTTGATATATAGATTGGATTTTTTATTCGCTTACCACTTCACCGCCAAAATCGGCCGCGACGACATTGATAGATTCATTGTCCAAGGTATTTTTTGCCGGCTGGCCATCAGATACCACCGAGCAGGCGATCGCGATGCGTTCACCGCATAATTTTTCCAAACAATCTTCAACCGCGCGCTTATTTTTTTTGTCATTGATTTTTTCTTGGTGAAAAGAATAGGGGACGCTAATATTCAGGTGGCCACTATCGGTCGATAACAAGTCACACAGTTTTAATACAAAAGTCAACGAATGGTTGCCGGTATCGAGTTGTTTGATCATCTCGTCCCACCGAATTTTTATTTCATCAAGTGAGATTTTGATCGGATGATGCGAGTGAGCAATCGACGAAATTGCCGATTTGATTGACGATGTGATCGATGTCGACTTGGGTGGCGGGAGAGATTCGGACGGGGCAACAATGGTCACCGGGGCGACCGGCGTTGCCGTTTTTGTCGCATTTTTTTCCGTATCGTTTATCGCATCAATCGGAGCGGTCATTTCGATCGCCAATAACTCGAGCGGCAGTTGCGGGATGGGCGCGGATTTGATTTCGTGTTTGCGCGCCAAGAGGCGATCGATAAAAAATACCAACCGAGCCGGAGATAAAGTTGCAGAAATTTTACGAACGCGCTTCAAAACATCTTCGCTGTAATCGGTGTTTACCGTGTTTTGTCCGCTTTGCAAAATCATCGTAACGCGCAATATTTCAATCGCGTCAAAAGCGAATTCATCGAGATTGACTCCGTCGGCGACACTGTCCGCGATGATTTTGATGGCCTCCGCCGGCGTGCCGGCCACGATGTGCTCGATAAAACCAATCACAGTACCGGCGTCCGACACCGGTAAGATCATTTCCGCGTCCGCTACCCCGATTTTTTTGAGATTTAACGACATGATTTGTCCGAGCAAACTCTCGGCATCGCGCAGGCAGCCATCGCTTTTATTGATCACGCGTTCGATGACCGCTTTGTCCACTGCAATTTCTTCTTGCGCGCAAATTTCAATCAGCCGTGTTTTCATTTGTTCAAACGGCACTTTTTGAAAAGCGAATCTCTGACACCGCGATACGATAGTCGGTAATATTTTGTGTAATTCGGTCGTGGCTAAAATAAAAATGACATGCCGGGGTGGTTCTTCAATGGTTTTTAGCAAAGCATTAAAAGAACTGGTCGAAAGCATGTGCACTTCGTCGATAATAAATACTTTGAAAGGGGATTTGGTGGGTTTAAATTGCGCGTTTTCGACAATATTTTCACGCACATCATCCACGCCGGTGTGCGACGCGGCATCAATCTCGATCACATCGATGTTTCGTCCCTCGGTGATTTCTTTGCACGAAGAACACTCGTTGCAAGGCTCGAATTTATCCGTCGGACGATTTTGGCAATTGACCGCCTTGGCCAGGAGTCGGGCGATGGTGGTTTTGCCCACTCCTCTCGGGCCCGAAAACAAATAAGCCTGCGCGACTTTGCCGGTGGCGATTTCGTTAGTGATGGTTTGGATGATGTGTTGTTGTCCGGTAATACTCGCAAAAGATTGCGGTCGATATTTACGATATAATGTGGGCATAATTTAAAGACTGGCTTCACTTAAATCATTTTTTACCGTTGCGGGCGCGCCCAGTTGCGAGCGCTCCATAATTTCGGATTCGACGATTTCGCGCGGTCGGCCGTATTTGAGGCGAGATAGTTCTTTGATGGCGGCGGCCAGCTCGAGGTCGCCTTTCTGCGGGGGGAAGGTCATCATATTAAACGGCTTACAAGCAGTATTGTCAATAAGCAATTTAATGTAGGCGGTGTATTGCTCGACATTGATGAGATCGTGCGCGTTGAATACCGGCATAAATTCTTTTTGCAAAATCTCGGCATCATCCGGGCCGATGCGAAATGTCACGATCGTGCCGGCGTTGCCGATCACCGCGTCTCGGACCGTATTCTTTCCTTTATTGTCTACCAGCTGTCCCATATATTGGTGGGCGATGATTAAATCGAGGCGGTATTTGCGCGCTTCAGACAAAATCGTAGCGATCGAATCGGTGATGAAATTTTGAAACTCGTCGATGTATAAATAAAAATCGTGGCGATCGTCTTCGGCGAGGCTGGCGCGCTCCATCGCGGCCATTTGGAGTTTGGATACGATGATCATGCCGAGCATGTTGGAGTTGATCTCACCCACGAGACCTTTGGCCAAATTTACCAATAATATTTTTTTGTTATCCATCACTTCGCGAAAATTAAATCCGGAATGCGATTGGCCGATAATATTGCGCATCATCGAGTTTTCGACAAAACGGCCGACTTTGGAAATCAAATAACCAAGCATTTCCGATTTGTGGAAATCAGATGTTTTGGCCATTTCTTTGTCCCAAAAGGCCATTACTACCGGATCTTTGAGTTTCTTTTTCCAACCGGCGACAAAGGCGTCATCGGTGAACATGCGCGGGACTTCGGCGATTGTGCCGGGAGTTTCGAGATCAGACATGAGGGTAAGCATTACATTGCGCATGTTGTGCTCAAACATCGGGCCGATCATTGACGGGTCCGTCACCATTTTATAAAACATGGCGATCATTTCTTGGGTGGCAAAATCTTTTTGTTCTTCGGATTTGACTTCAAGCATGTTGAGACCGACCGGACGATCAGTATCGGACGGATTGAAATAGATCACATCATCGGCGCGTTCTTTGGGGACATGCTGTAAAACATATTCCACAAAATCCCCGTGCGGATCGATGACACACACGCCTTCGCCGTTAATCACATCTTGCACCGCCATGTTTTGGATAAAGACCGATTTACCCACACCGGATTTACCGATGGTATAGACATGGCGCCGGCGATCCGGTTTTTTGATGCGCACGGCTACTTCTTCGCCGCGATAGACAGATCGCCCCAAGATGATGCCCTCGGTAGGCATATTGGTGGGCGGGGGAGCCTTGCGCGCGCCGAGCCAGTTGATGTGCGGGGTCTCGGTGCCCGGATTGGGCATGTGCCAGAGTGAGGCCATCTCCTCGGTATTGACCACCATGTATTTGCGTTCATTGAAAGAGCGGTAAATCGATTCGCGAATTAGACTGCTCGGACGGCTCGGCACTTTGGCGACAAAAGAATTGCCATAACGATAAATATTATACTGGCCGTAAGCGTTTAAAATATTTTGCAAAGTCAGAATGGCTTTTTCTTTGTTGCCGGCCGCCGTCACGACGCGCACATTGAGCTCCAGTCCGCCGTGGCTAAGTTTTTCCTCCATACTTTTGACCATTTCCTCTTCCATTTGGGTCAAGTGATACGATTCGCCAATGCCGCCTTGTTTGGAAGCGTCTTTGTCTTTGGGAAAAAATGTTTTTCTCCAGCGATAAAATCCACGCATCAGCCAGCCGCGCTGAGCGACATATTCAAATTTTTGTCCTTCGCGAATATCGCGAATCATGTGCACGCCTTGCCGACGCCATTTGGCGCTGGCCGGTCGAACTATGTATTGGATCATCGCGCCCTCGTCGTCGGGAATTTTACTAAGCGGATTGAGCAGTGACAGCAAGGGGTCGCTTTCCATTTTTTTGAAAGTTTTGAAAGGAAAAGCCGATTTAAATTTATTCCACAGATGGGCGCCCACGATATGGCTATTGGGTTTGAAGATATTGTAATCAGGCTCTTCGGTGATTTCAGCGTGCGGATATTGCGCGTGGATTTGTTGCTCCACGAAATTGGTCAGTTTATCCGGCACGGCCACATAAAAAGATATTTTTCCACCGGTGGCGACAATCTCGAATGATAAATGATCATTGCGACCGCGCAACCAAGACAAAAATCCGCTTTCGCGCTTGAGTCCGGCAACGGCGGCAAACAGCGAATCGGCCACGGCGATAACTTCACGCGTTAAATTAATGTTTTCCGACTGATTGGCCATGTTTGGATTTTCGTTTTTCTTTTCTTTTGGCACCTTGATCAAGATAATCGTGCGATGGAAGGCCTTGCCGGATTTATTGCGAGCGCGCCAAAAACCACGAATCACATGTAACGCCATCACCGCTCCAATGATCGCGATCAAGCCCAAAAAAAACAAAAAGACGGTCGGATGGGATCCGAGCCATTCGCTAAAAACGACAAGCAAATTAATTAGGTCGCTCATTTTTTATTTTTTAGCAATAGAATTTTGTCGGTTTTGATTTTTGCTTCCTGCTCCAAGAAAAATTTATTAATACCGGGCAACATTTTGAGCCACTCGTATATCAGCCGAAAAATTTTACGCACTTTTATATTGGTAGCTTCGAGTAATTCACGAATTTTATCAGCGGTTTCTTCTCCTTTGAGCTTAAACTCTTGTTTGGCGACAGGAGACAGCTTTTCGTAAGATTCAAGCAAGTCTTCGGACATGAGTTTTTCAATTTTGGCGGTCACTTCGTCGCGCATTTTGGGCATGATCGCCGATGGTTTGCCGAACGCAGGCAATTTCAAGGACGGCTTGCCTGACTCGGCGCGCGTACTGTGTTTGCCCGGAGTAGTTTCGGGCGCGTCCTCGATCGGCTGTTCGGTCTCCGGTGTGATTGATTCGGGTGATGCCGGAGACAACAAGCTTTCCGGAAGCGGACGAGTAGCTTCGGGCAAGTCAACTTTTTCTTCTTTTTTTAAGGTATTCATAGCGTAATAATTATAGCACATTTGGCCGGCGGTCGCAAATATCCTTGGTGGATAAATGGAAATGTGGTATAATACAATTATTAAAAAATTGTCAAATTGTTTTAGTGTATGAAAAACATTCAAGAAATTCAATTTAACGGGTTGCTTTGGGTGAATGTCACCAAGCAAGCGGAAAAAGAATTGGCGGAAGTGCAAAAACGCTTTGGCTTCTTGGAGTCGGATGTAACCGAAAGTTTGCCTCCGTTTCAACGCCCCAAGATCATGAAGCGTGAGAATTATTATTTTGTGGTATTGCATTTTCCGGTTTTTGATCGCGAGACGCGCCGGCTCGGTTTTACCGAGGTGGATTTTTTTCTAAATGGCAATAATCTGATCACGGTGCATAGCGATAAATTACATGTGATTGAGGAGTTGTTTAATCAATGCCGTAAACACGAGGATCAACGCGCGCTATATTTTTCCGGCACCGCCGTGCATATTTTATTTGAATTACTCAATCGCTTGCTTGAGGGGATTTTTCCGATCCTCTTGCATGTCAACGATGACATCAATCTGGTGGATAAAAAATTATTTTCTCAATTGCCCAGTCGTCAAATGGCCGAGGAAATTTTACGCCTCAAGACCAATATCGTCACCTTTCGACGCACCATGCAGGGGCATCGCACCGTGCTCGAACGCCTCATTATGTATAGCGGGCGCGATTTGGATATTGGTTCTTTTCAGACCTATATCAATAATTTGCGCGAGTTTACCAACGAGATTTGGCACATGCTCGAGAGTCAGAAAGAGAGCATCAACGCCCTCCATGAGACCAATGAGTCGCTTGTTTCTTTGCGCACCAGCGAGATTATGAAGACATTGACGATTATCTCGGTAATCACTTTTCCGCTGACACTATTTGTGGCTTGGAGCGATGTGGGGGTTCGCGGCAATTTCTTCGGCATGATTCCGGGCGGATTCGCGGTTATTTCACTCTTGATGCTTTTGGGCGCTTCGTATATGATTTATTTTTTTAAGAAACGAAGTTGGATGTGACCACTGCGCCGTCATTGGTGTCCTTGACATTATATCCGAGCGTCTCGAGTTTTTCCCGCAGTTCGTCGGATAATCGCCAGTCTTTATTCGCCCGCGCTCGATCGCGTTCGGCGATTAACATTTTGATGCTATCCGGCAAATCAGATTTTGGCTCTGAAAGTCTGGCAATTTGCCTTTTTAAATCCAACCCCAATACCTCGTCAATCAAAAAGGCTGTTTTTTGTCCAATTATTTTTTTGTTAAGCGCGTTCCAGAGTAGGCCGAGCGCTTCCGGTATATTTAGGTCATCATTAATGAGAGAGATGAACTGCTCAATAAATTTTTTTTCTTGCGCGCCATCGACGACAGTCGGAATATGCGCGATCGCGTTTACCAATCGTTCCAATCCGGTTTGAGCCGACGCGACCGCGTCCCAAGAAAACATCAATTGCTTGCGGTAATGCGTTTGCAATAATAGATAGCGATAGGACAGGGGTCCAAAACTCTTGTTTTTTAAGACCTGCAAAGTCAAAAAGTTGTCACCGGATTTGGCCATCTTATCTCCATTCGCGATTATCAAAAATTCACCATGCATCCAGTAATTGGCCAATGCTGTGCCTTCAGCCGCTTCGCTTTGAGCGATCTCGTTGGTGTGATGAACCGGCACATGATCAATACCGCCGCAATGGATATCAAAAGGCTGGCCAAGATGTTTGGTCGCCATGGCGCTGCATTCCACATGCCAACCCGGGAAACCGATGCCCCAGGGGCTGTCCCATTCCATCTGGCGTTTGACGAGCGGTGGAGAAAATTTCCAAAGCGCGAAATCGGCCGGGTTGATTTTGTCGCCAACGCCTACTCGCACGCCGGCGCGTAAATCTTGTTTTTTGAGATTGGCCAGCTTGCCGTAGTCCGCAAGTTTGGTGGTATCAAAATATATTCCATCCAAAGTTTGATAAGTAAATCCTTTTTTCTCCAATTTTTTGATCAGCCCAATTTGTTCCTTGACATATTCAGTCGCTCGGCACCAGATGTCCGGCTCTTCAATATTTAATTCCTGCATGTCGCTTCGAAACGCTTCGGTATAAAAATCCGCGATTTGCCAGGCGGTTTTACCTTCGCGAATAGCGCCTTTTTCCATTTTATCATCGCCCTCATCGGCATCGCTGGTCAGGTGGCCGACATCAGTGATATTCATGACATGTTTCACTTTGAGGCCGTTAAATTTCAAAACCCGCTTCAAAATATCTTCAAAAACATAAGTGCGCAAATTACCAATGTGCGCGAAATTATATACCGTCGGTCCGCAAGTATACAAACCCACCCGGCCTTTTTTAATCGGCTTAAATTCTTCGATTTGACGCGACATGGTATTGTATAGTTTGATCGGCATAAAAAATTCAATTATTACCATCATAGTATATCCTAACCCGCTGAACTTATCAACAGGGTGGGTGGCGGAGTGGGTGGAAAAATGGTATAATGAAATCATATGTCATTATTCTTTCAACCAAAATCAGGTCTCGGGGTTGATTTGGGCGCGGGCGGGGTCAAGCTTGTCGAGTTGCGTCAGATCAAACATCGTCCGGTATTACAGACATACGGCTATACTTCCGAGGCGGATAAAAATGCCGTGCAGTTGGATAATTTTTTTCGCGCGGTGACGGCGCAGTCTCTATTGGAGCGCAAAAATACCGAGCGGGTCAGAGTGGATAGTGTCTTGGCTGCGGATATGTATTTCAGCGACGCGCAGGTCAAAGAACACGCCGGGATTTTGAAGGCTGTATACAAACAGAGCAAAGCTACCGCCAAATCCGCCGTGGTTAGTTTGCCGGCCTCGGCTGTTTTTCACACCCTCGTCACGATTCCCAAGACCGATAAAGAAGAATTCAATTCAATTTTGCGCGCCGAAGTTAAAAAATTATTGCCAATGTCTCTATCGGACATGATGCTTGATTACCAGATTTTGCCGGGTGCCAAAGAAGACAAAAATCAACGCGTCCTCGTCAATGCCGTGCCTCGGTCGCTCGTGGTGTTTTATTCCCAAGTATTTAAACGCGCCAATCTCAAGCTCGACGCGCTCGAGCCCGAGTCCACTGCGCTCGCGCGTTCGCTTGTCGGGCGTGACAATTGCCTCGCTATGATTGTGGACATTGGCGCTGAGCGCACGAATTTTTTTATCGTGGATCAAGGAGTGCCCGTGACTCATCATAGCTTAGAGATCGGCGGTACTCGTTTCGGCGCGATTTTACGCGATACTCTCGGTATTGATGAAAATTTGGTCGAACAAGTGAAATATGATTTGTCGGTCTATGTGGAGCAGTTGAGCGATCAGCTATCTTCATCCGCCGATTTTTTAAAGATTTTTATGCCGGTAGTGGAGCCTATTACCAAAGAGATCCGATATGGTTTTGATTTGTATCTGCATCAGATGGTCAATGAGGGTAAACGACCGGAAAAAATTATTTTGACCGGCGGCGGGTCTCTTTTGCCATACTTATCCGAGTATTTCGCAGATCAATTTAAAATAAAATGCTATGTTGGCGATCCGTGGGCGCGCGTGATTTATCAAGATGGCCTGCGTCCGCTTTTGAGCAAGATTGGCCCGCGCCTGTCGTCATCTATTGGACTGGCTTTGCGCGATATGGTATAATTATTCTTAAGGGAAAAAGGGGTCCCGCTTTTTTAGAGTAAATACATTATGACGAATAATAGCGACACAACCGTATTGATAGTTGAGGATGATGTTTTTCTTTCTCAAATTTATCAAAAAAAGTTTGAGATAGAAGGGTTTAAATTGGTTACCGCCGACAATGGCGAGAAAGCTTTTACCGAGGCCAAAAAGAAAAAACCGGATATTATTTTGTTGGATATTCTTTTGCCCAAGATGGACGGATTCGCGGTTTTGGAAAAAATAAAAAACGATCGCGAAATTCAGAATATTCCGGTGATACTTTTGACCAATCTCGGGCAAAAAGAAGATGTGGACAAGGGGCTTGAGGTGGGCGCGGCCGACTATCTCATCAAAGCGCATGTCAAACCCTCGGAAGTGGTGGATAGAGTGCGAAAGATTCTGAATTTAAAATAGTAATAATCGTATAAGGTTGCGCAAGCAACAATACATTATGCAAAAATTTCGAAAGGGGGTGAGAATATGAATAAGAAAGGTTTTACTTTAATCGAATTATTGGTGGTCATCGCCATTATCGGTTTGTTGTCCACTCTTGCTGTGGTCGCTTTGGGACAAGCGCGCTTAAAGGCTCGTGATTCCAAAAGACTCGCCGATCTCAAGCAAGTCCAAACCGCTTTGGAGCTATATTACACGGATAACAATGCTTATCCGACTGGTTCCGGGCTGTCTTTGGGTGTGGACGCTGGTGCTAAATGCTTGGACAATGAAGGGTTCGATGCCACTTGTGGCGCGAATGCTTATATGGGCCTGGTTCCGAAAGATCCGTCCACCGGCACCTATATCTATACTGCCGCTTCCAGCTCATACTCAGTAGTTGCCGCTCTCGAGGGCAATGTCAATGGTTTGGATGGCGCTATCACCTTATCTCCGGCCGGAATTCAATAATTATATTTCGGGAAACCACTTCACTCCGAGAATTCGGGACTGGAGTGGTTTTTGTTTTTAGGTATTTGAAATATTAGTAAATATTTGATATAATAAGCGGGTATCATATACTCAATTTTCAAAATATGGCGGAAGTGTTGTATTCATATTATTCAATACTCGGGTGGTTTTCTTATGTTTGGATTTTTTTGATGGGGTTGATTTTGGGCAGTTTTTTAAATTCGTGGATTTGGCGCCGGCGGGAAAACATTCGTATCATCACGGCGAACCGCAGTGTTTGTTTTCATTGCCACCATCAGCTCTCATGGTATGATAATATCCCGTTGGTTAGTTATATTTTTTTGCGGGGGAGATGTCGCAGTTGTTTCAAGCACATTCCTTGGCGCTATCCTTTGGTCGAGTTTGTCACCGGAGCTTTGTTTGTTTTTGTCGCGTGGTATCATGTGTGTGTCACGCCATCGTTTGTTTTTTATCTGTGGGCGCGCGATGTGGTTTTTGTCACCCTTTTGCTGGTTATTTTTGTTTACGACTATTTATACCAAGAAGTTATCACGGATCTGGTTTGGTTTGGCGTCATAGCCGGATTTTTGATCAATTATTATTTGCTTGGATTTTCGGTAGACAATATGGTGATCGGCGCGACGATCGCGGGCGGTTTTTTCGGTATTCAATATTTAGTGTCTCGCGGCCGGTGGATCGGCGGCGGTGATGTCCGTCTCGGCGTATTGATGGGGATCTGGCTTGGTTGGTCCGGAGTGGTCGTGGCGATGAGCATCGCGTATCTTACCGGCGCGCTTTGTTCGGTTTGGTTGCTTGCCACCGCCAAAGCCAAGGCCAAAAGCGCGATTCCCTTTGGGACATTTTTGGCGATTGGCACATTTATTGCCATGTATTTTGGTAAAAATATTATTCATTGGTATTTGCAGTTTTTAAAGTAGTATGGTTTCTTTGGAAATACAAAATCGCGTGGAAAAATTGCGCGCGCAGATCGATGATTTGCGCTATCGTTATCATGTGCTCAATGATCCCGAAGTGACCGATGCCATGTATGACGGCCTCATGGACGAGTTGCGCCGGATCGAAGCGAAATATCCGGAAATCATCTCGCCCGATAGTCCCACTCGTCGCATCGGGAGCGCGCCACTGGATAAATTTGAAAAAGTTACGCACACGATTTTGCAGTGGAGTTTTGATGACGCTTTTTCGGTTGAGGATATGGGGGATTGGCAAGAAAAAATTTTAAATTATTTAGAAAAAGAAATGGGTCATCGGCCAACGGATTTGTCGTATCAATGCGAACTCAAAATCGATGGTTTGCATGTCGTCTATACTTACGAAAAAGGATTGTTAAAATTGGCGGCCACTCGTGGAGATGGAGCGGTGGGTGAAAATGTCACGCAAAATATTCGGACGATAAAATCAGTTCCGCTAAAACTCAAAGAAGACGCGAGCATTATCGTCGAGGGAGAAGTATGGATGAGTCGCGCTACTTTGGCGCGCATCAACGAAGAAAGAAAAAAAAATAACGAACCGCTATTTGCCAATCCGCGCAATGCCGCCGCCGGAACCATTCGTCAGCTCGATAGCGCGGTGGTGGCCAGGCGCAATTTAGACGCTTATATTTATGATATCTCCGCCGGTGAAATTCCGGCCACTCAAAAAGCCGAATTGGAAAAGTTGGAGCATTTGGGTTTTAAGGTAAACAAAAATCGCGAGCTGTGTAATGACCTGTCGGAAATTACGCGTTTTTGGGAGAAGTGGCAAAAGAAAAAAGACAGCGAGCCATATTGGATCGATGGCGTGGTGATCAAGGTCAACGAACGCAAATATCAGGACGCGCTTGGGTTTACCGGTAAGTCTCCGCGTTGGGCGATTGCATGGAAATTTCCCGCCGAGCAAGCGACCACTGTCGTCGAGGATGTTTATGTGCAAGTGGGGCGCACCGGCGCGCTCACGCCGGTGGCTTTGCTTCGGCCGGTCAAATTGGCCGGCACCACGGTCACCCACGCGACATTGCACAATTTCGACGAGATCGATCGGTTGGGGATAAAAATCGGCGACACCGTCGCGGTGGAAAAAGCCGGCGATATTATTCCGAAAGTGATTCGCGTGTTGGAGAAACTGCGCACCGGTCGTGAAAAACATATTCCGATCCCAAAAAAATGTCCGATTTGCGGACACGAGGTCGGCAAGCAGGGCAATGGCGACAATGTCGCTCTGTATTGTTTTAATCAAAATTGTTTTGCCAAGCAGTTGGAGCACATCATACATTTTGTCAGTCGCAAGGCTTTTGATATCGACCACTGTGGGGAAAAAATCGTGGAGCAATTATTAAATGAAGGTTTGATTAAAGATGCTTCGGATTTATTTGCGCTCACCGCGGGCGATCTCGAGCCGCTCGATCGATTCGCGAAAACCAGCGCGCGTAATCTGGTGGAGGCGATTGCTCAGGCCAGACAGGTATCATTATCTCGATTTATCAACGCTCTCGGGATCCGCAATGTCGGCGAGGAAACAGCCGAAGATTTGGCTGAGCATTTTGGTTCAATTGAAAAATTGATGCGCGCGAGCAGCGAGGAACTGGTGGGTATTTACGGTGTGGGTGAAAAAGTGGCCGTGTCGATAAAAGAGTATTTTAATAATAACAATAATCATAAATTTGTCGAAAATTTGTTGGCCAATGGTGTGGTCATAAAAAAACAGGAAGCCAAGAGCTTGAAGGGTTGTAGTTTGAGTGGTCAGACATTTGTTTTGACCGGCACGCTCGCGTCGATGTCTCGTGATGATGCCAAGGCCAAAATCAAGTCGCTCGGTGGCGATGTTTCCGAATCAGTTTCCCCAAAAACCACCGCCGTGATCGCCGGCGCGAATCCGGGCAGCAAATTGATCAAAGCGCAAAAATTAGGCGTCCAAATTTTAAGCGAAGAAGAATTTTTAAAATTATGAGTGTTGATACTGCCAAAAAATTTAAAAGTTGGCACGCCGTGGTATTGCTCGCCGTGTTGTTTGTCGGTATGGGTTTGAAATTATACTCCTATCATCTAAATGCGGCTCAAGTGAAAATAGGTAATCGCATTTATGATGTCTTGGTTGCCAAAACAATGTCGCAACAATATCGTGGTTGGAGTCGCTATCGCGATATGGGTGGTGTTGAGGGCAAGTTATTTGTGTTTAATGCCCGCAGTCAGCATGCCATGGTGATGCGCGACATGATATTTCCGCTTGATATGATCTGGCTCGACGGTGAAACTGTCGTGGATATGGCCCCGGGCGTGCCCATCGAGCCCGGTAAGAGCGAGGCTGATTTGACCCCGTATTTTGCGCGCGCTCCTTCGACGATGGTGCTGGAAATGGCCTCGGGGACAATCGCTGATTCAGGGTTGAAAATAGGGGATAATGTTGGAATTGCTTGGTAAAATAAAGCCTATTGACAAAATATCGTGTTTTTGCTATACTTAGACCACTATTTGAAATTCCGCGGAGTTTATCTTAGACCGTGGATGCGTAATTAATTAAAATTTTATGTTCGCAGTAATTGCTACCGGTGGTAAACAATATTTAGTGAAATCCGGCGATACTCTCAAAGTTGAAAAATTGGCTGTGAGTGAAGGTGAGAAATTCGCTTTTGACCAGGTTTTGATGACCGCCAAAGACGACGGTTCTGATGCCAAAGTCGGCACGCCGTATTTAGCGGGTGTAAAAGTGGAAGCCACTATCGTCAAACAAGGAAAAAACCGCACCTTACTGGTAGAAAAATTCAAAAATAAAATTCGTTATCACAAAGCTCATGGCCAGCGCCAGAGATTTACGGAAGTGAAGATCGCTTAGTTATAAAATAAAAAAACGGAGTAGAATACAATGAAAAAAATATTCTACTCCGTTTTTTTATTTTCGGTTTTTGAGCGCGGAAGCGAGGGTGATCTCGTCGGCGTATTGGAGATCGGATCCCATCGGCAGTCCGCGGGCGAGGCGAGTGACAATAATTTTTGGATTGATTTTTTTGATCGTTTTTTCCAGATACATCGCGGTGGTTTCACCGGGTAAATCCGGATTAAGAGCCAAGATGATTTCTTGAATAGTTGTTTTGGCGCTCGGATGCGCGCGTTTGAGCAGCTCGCGAATTTTTGTTTTTAAAAAATTTTCTTCATCGGCGATCTCAATCACTCCGCGGAGCACATGATAAACTCCGCGATGAGCGCCGGATTTTTCTATCGCCGGCACATCTTGGGGATCAGCGACTACACAAACGATAGTGTGGTCGCGCTTCGAGTCTTTGCAAGTATGACAAGGCGATGTATCCGCGAAATTCCAACAAATTTCACAACTTTTGGTATTTTTGAGCAATTCATCCAAGGCGGATTTTAATTCATTGACTTCACCCTTGCCGCCTTTGAGCAAACTAAAGACATACCGTTCAGCAGTGCGTTCGCCAACCGATGGTAGTTTTTTTAGGGCGTGGATGAGGTTGGTGATTGTCCGGGAGTACATAGTTATCGATTTTAAATAAGATAATTCTTCGACGCAGTGAATTTTTCGAAAAATTCAAGCGTCTCAGAACTATCTTATTTAAAATCTCAATTATTTCATCCCCGGCAGTCCCAATCCTTCCAACCCGCCCATTTCCTGCATCTTGCTCGCCATCACGCGTTGAATTTTTTTGATTGCGTCCGCGTGCGCGTCTTTAATGGCTGTTTGAAGTTTTTCTTTTTTGGTCGGATTGAGCAAATCATCAGCGATCGATAATCCGGTAATCGACATGTTGCCATCCATGGTTAAGACCACGCTGTCGCCGGCCGCACGCACAGTTACCGACTCTTTAGACATTACACCCTGGATTTTTTTTCCTTGTTCGCGTAAATCTTTAAACTGTTTTAGTTTGTTGAGTAATGACATAAAATACGATTATGATTAAAATTTTTTAAGAATTATTAATAAACCGGATCGGGCGCGCTCGCGGTGGCGGAATAATTCGGTTTAGTAAAAGCGGATTTGGGCTTGAGCGCGGGTGCGACCGGAGCGCTGGCTGTGGGAGTAGGAGTGTGAAATTGTTTATCCATACTGCGAAAACTGGTGGTCGGTTCGTTAAAAATCAATTTTACCAAACCGGTTGGTCCGTTGCGGTGTTTGGCGATGTGAATTTCCGCCAAAAAGCGTTCATCGGGCGGAATATCTTCGACGCGGTAATTGCGATCGGCTGATTTACGGTAGATAAATAATACCACATCCGCGTCTTGTTCGATAGACCCCGACTCGCGCAAGTGAGATAATTTCGGAATGGCCGGTTTGCTCTGCTCGACCGCGCGCGATAGCTGTGACAAGGCGAGCACGGGCACATTAAGCTCGCGCGCGATGCCTTTTAGTCCGCGCGTGATTTCCGCGACCTCTTGCACGCGATTTTCCTCCTTATTTTTTCCGCGCGATTCCATCAGCTGTAAATAATCGATTACGATTAGTCCGAGCCCATGCTCCATTTGCAGGCGACGCGCTTTAGTGCGTATTTGCATGACATTGACATTGGGGGTGTCGTCGATAAAAATCGGCGCTTCCGACAGTGTGCCCATCGCGTGGCCGATGCGGGGAAAATCGTCGGATTCAGGTCGATCAGAAAGCCGACCGGTGCGCATGCGCCACAGATCGATGCCGGCTTCGGCGCAAAGTAATTTATCCACCAATTGTTCTTTGCTCATTTCCAGTGAAAACATACCCACCGCCTTTTTTTGTTTGGTGCCGACATGGCGCACGATATCGAGCGCGAGCGAGGTTTTGCCCACACTGGGACGAGCCGCCAAAATCACCAAATCGGATTTTTGCAATCCGGCGAGCAAATTATCGAGATCGGTAAAACCGGTCGGCACGCCTCGTAATTGACCTTTATTGCGATGCAGTTCGTCGATTCGGTCGAAAGCATCGGCCAAAACACTGCGAATGGGCGCGAACGCCTGTTTCATAAAAACCTGCGACACGCCAAAAATTTGTTTCTGGGCGTCGTCTAACACTTTTTCCACATCGCCGTCGTCCTCTTGAAAGCTCAATCGAGTAATTTCTTGCGAAGCGGCGAGCAGGCGTCGGCGCGTGGCCTTGCGGTGCACGATTTCGGCATAGTGCACAGCATTGCTTGAGGTCGCGACCACATTGGTGAGAGTGGCGAGGTAAGTGCGCCCGCCCACTGATTCGAGGATTCCTTTTTCTTCGAGGCGATTGGATAAAGTCAATAAATCAATCGGTTCGTTTTTCGCGTAAAGCTCGACAATCACTTCGTAAATGCGGCGATGACCGTCTTTGTAAAAATCTTCCGGACCGACAATATCTGATACGCGCAACATGGTGTCTTTGTCAATCAAAATAGAGCCTAAAAGGGACATTTCGGCTTCGATATTTTGGGGAGGAATCCGTTCGAGATTGGTGATATCAGACATATGACTACATCATATCTAATTACTCGTAACCCCGCAAGCGGGGAGGTGTGAGCAATTTGGGGAGAGAGTGTGAGGAATTATAATGGGTAGGCCAAGCTGATATTTAATTGAGCGGGTTATGGTCCCGCAGGACCATCCCCGAGCGCTCGCGCGCGAGGAAAGTGAATGAGTATGTCAATTTTGGCTAAAAGAAGTCGAAGCTCTTGAAAATATATCATGGACATGATAGGATGATGTGGCAATCGGGCTGTAGCTCAGTTGGTAGAGCGCGTGCATGGGGTGCATGAGGCCGCAGGTTCAAGTCCTGTCAGCCCGACCAAGGTTATGCTTTCAACCATCAAAATATTATCAAATTTGTCCGCTCGACGATTTTTGGTTAAATTTTTTAATTTTGAAGACAATGGCCGGACCGGTTGGCTGGGGATTTTGCTAATATTATCACTATCGTCTTTTGTTTTGGGGGCGATTAGCGTGTTTTATAAATTAACCGCGGGAGCGATCACCGGCGGTTTTATTTTTGTCGGTATATTGTTGGTCGGCTTAAATATTTGGTCGCGTCATTTGAAATGGGCGCCGACTAATAATAATACTGTCAATCAAAATTTCGCCATGCGTCCACCCGGGTTTTTGTTGGCTATTATTTTATTTTTGCTCATAATGGTCGGCCTGTATTTATTACATCGATCCGAAACGACTTTGCCAATATTATCACCATGGCAGGAGATTACCCCCTCATATATATATGTATTTTTCGGGGCGACTGTTATCGCGGGTTTTTTGATTTTTACGCGATTAAGCGTTAAAACACTTTTGGTTTTACTGGCCGGATATTTATTTTTACAGCACAGTTATTTACCCCTGTCTCATCAATTGTTTTATGGTGCCGACCAGTGGCGTCATCTGGCCACCGAGGTGCGCATGGTTAGAGAGTTACCGATTGAGATTGCTTCGCCCGATGTGACCAAGCCGTTATTTTTGACTACTGCCCCGGGAAATGTTTTTTATAGTAATTTTTGGGCCGTGAGCGCGGTATTGGTTCGGGTTTTCAATTTTGATTTGATCAGTATAGTAAAATGGTTCATGCCGATAGTATGGTCACTATTTATTCCGGTTTTATTATTTGAGCTGGGGCGCGCGCTAAATTTTACCAAAAAAGAATCATTGTTTTTAGTCTGGCTTTCGGCGTTGCCGTTTGCTTTACAATTTGCCGGAGCAGTGACTGTGCCCAATAGTTTCGGATTGGTAATCTGGTTATTTTTTGTTTTGGCGATGATAAAAATAGGCGATAGATGGCGTTGGCAACAGTTGACTGTATTAGCGGCGACAGGGATCGCTTCAATTTTTGGTTACGGATTGTATGTGCTGTTGTATTGGGTCGGGCTATCGGTGTTCATGATTTTGACCGGGCGGGTCGATGTATTGCAAAAATTTAATTCGGCCAAAAAAGGGATTTTAATGGCTTTGGTGGCGGTGTCAATTCCGGCAGTTGAAATAATTGTTAAATACAGTAATTGGCCGAAGGATATCAATATTTTAGCGTCGGTCAAACAATTCATCGGTAATCTGCTCGGATGGTATCTGTCAACCGGACCGCGTCCGCACGATATCACCGGTGGTAATATAATTTTCAATCAAATTCCCGTTTCATCTTTTACTTCCAATATATTTACCCATAATTTATGGTGGGTAGTGGTATTTATGGTTTGTATGTGGGCGGTAATCGCGTTCGGCTGGATCAAAACTTGGCGCGCCAAAAATGTGGCCGAAAATTGGATAGCGATTATGTCAGTCGGAGTTTTGGGCGCTTATTTTATCGGCCGATATATTTTGGTCGGCGCCTCGATCATCAGTCGTCGTTTGGACGGCGTGTTGGCGATATTTTTGATAGTTTTATTATTATTTGGCATCAAAGAAATCGTTCGAGTATTTTCTGATAAATTTACCAGTCAATCAATCAGGGGAGTAGTAGTTTTTTCAACCACCATCATATTTTCTGTGGCTATCACTGCCTCATATAGTCTTGGTCCGGATTTGCCATCGGTCGGCGTAGATCAATATAATGCCGCCAAATATGTTTGGGAAGAGGGTGGGCGATGTGTGATCGCCGATCCGTATACGCTCTTACCGCTTGAATATTATTCTCAAAAACAAGTGGTGGGCGGGGGTTTTCCGATGGAGCAGTATTTCGGTCAACCGCAACTGTTGGAATTACTATCTGAAATGAAGGCTGACCCCGATCCAAGTGTTTGGGACAAAGCGCGCGCTCTTACCGGTGTTGATCGCTGTTTTTTTGTTGCCAACACCAAAGAAATTCATTATAATGATTATACCTATAAAGAAGGTGGCCGCTGGAAAATTTTTGGCGATATAATAGTTTGGCGAAGTAATTAATTTTTTAAAATTAAATTTTATGGATTGCCTATTTTGTAAAATCATCGCCGGTGAAATTCCGTGCCATAAAGTTTTTGAAAATGAAAGCGTGTTGGCCTTTTTGGATATCCACCCTTGTTCGAAGGGTCACACCGTAGTGATCCCCAAAAATCACGCCAAAAATATCGAAGAAATTTCGAGTGATGATTGGCAAAAATTAGCCGTGGGATTAAAAATCGCGGTCGCGCGGGTGCAGGAAGTTTTGAAACCGGCTGGTATGAATATTGGATTGAATAACAATGAAGTTGCGGGACAAGCGGTTCCGCATATTCACTATCATATTATTCCGCGCTACGATGGCGATGGGGGAGGAAGTATGCATTCCATCGTGCGCGCGCCCGTCTTTCCGCCAGTATCCGATGTGGCCAAGCTGTTTGAATAGTGGTATAATATACCCATATGGTTGAGGAGGCACCAAACAATCCAACGCCGGCGAAACCGGTGGTCAAAGTTGATTCCGAAATCAACTATTTTGGCATGACTAATTTTCGCAATCAGAATCGTCGCTTTGGCATCAAAATCGACGATCGCCGCCGTCACATGTATACCGTCGGCAAGACCGGTATGGGCAAGACCACCATGTTGGAAAACATGGTGCTCAATGATATTTATGCCGGTCATGGCGTGGGCGTGGTGGATCCGCATGGTGATTTTGCCGAAAAAATCATCGACTTTATTCCGCCCGAACGCATCAACGATGTTGTCTATTTCAATCCGGCCGACATGGACTACCCGATCGGTTTTAATATTTTGGAAACGATTCGTCCCGAGCAAAAACACCTGGTCGCCTCCGGTCTCATGGGCGTATTTAAAAAAATCTGGCCTGATGTCTGGAGCGCCCGCATGGAATACATTTTAAATAATACTTTGCTCGCTCTCCTGGATTTTCCGGGCACGACTTTACTTGGCATCAATCGCTTGCTCGCGGACCCGGAATACCGCGGGCGCGTGATCGGCAATCTCAAAGACCCGATTGTGAAGTCGTTTTGGAACACGGAGTTTGCCGGCTACAATGATCGTTACAAGCAAGAAGCGGTGGCACCGATCCAAAATAAAATCGGGCAATTTATGTCGGCGTCAGTGATCCGAAATATCGTGGCGCAAGTCAAATCGCGCATCAACATTCGCGAGATCATGGACACGCGCAAGATCCTCATCATGAATCTTTCCAAAGGACGCATTGGCGAAGACAACTCGCGCTTGCTCGGCGGTATGCTGATCACCAAGATTCAGCTCGCCGCCATGGAGCGCGTCGATACCCCCGAGAAAGATCGCAAAGATTTCTTTTTGTATGTCGATGAGTTTCAGAATTTCGCGACCGAGAGTTTTTCCAATATTTTGTCCGAAGCGCGCAAATACCGTTTGGCATTGATCATGGCGCATCAATACATGGAGCAGCTTGAAGAGGAAGTGCTCGCCGCCGTCATCGGTAATGTGGGCACGATTGTTTCGTTTCGCGTCGGCTCGACCGATGCCGAGATTTTAGCCAAAGAATTTATCCCCACATTTTTGGAAACCGATATTGTAAATTTGGCGAAATATCAAGTATTTTTGAAATTAATGATCGACGGTATTTCGTCCCAACCATTTTCGGCCATGACATTGCCGCCGATTTTTTCTCAATCGCAACATAGCGCCGAAAAAGTGATCAAAGTTTCGCGCGAACGCTATGCGGTACCCAAAGAAAAAATTGAAAATAAAATTGCGCGCTGGAGTGGAATGACCGATGGGGTGGATGATGACGATGAAGATGGTGATGGCATGGGAAATCTTCCGCCGGTGACATCGGTACCGAAGCCAGCGACAACGAGAGTCGAGGCGCCACGGCCGTCATTTAATAAACCGGCGCCCGTTCGGTCGGCGCCGGCCTCCCGACCACCATTTTCGCGTAGTCCGCAACCGCGCCCGCCACAAAATATTTCTACGCCCAAAAATATTAGTTTTTCACCGCCACCGGTCAAATCCGGACGGCAAGATAAAAATATTTATCAGCGTCCGCCATCAGCGCCTGTTAAAAATCAACAACCGCAAAAACAATTCGTTAAGCCTGCCCCCAAACAAAATGATATTCCGGTGAGTGCTAGCGAGCCGATTGTTCTCGTGGATACCGCGCAAAAAGGACTTTCTCTGGCCGATGCTTTTAAACCGCGTGAGTCAGCTGTCAAAAAAGAAAATAAACGATCGAATTTTGTATCTGATACCAGCATAGAAAACGATCAACGCGATGCTACCGCTAAGGCATTGAACAAACAAATTGAACAAACGCCCAACCGCGATGATCACGGCAATCTGATGTCCCAGCCGATTAAGCTCTCGTTACCCAAGCCGAATTCATCCACCGCTGTCATTTTGAGCCCTGCCTACCGGCAGGCAGGTGAAACGAAGAATCTCTCGTCGTCGCAATCTCCCAAGCCCGCCAATCAAAAGACCGACCGACCGACGATTATCCAGCCGGGCGTGGTCACCAAGGTCGAAAATAATGACGAAGATGACGCTTGGCGATATGATAAATAAGCCTTGAAATCCGAGCCCCCAAGCTCGGATTTTGGTGTTGCATAGAAAAGAAAATTTAGATATAATGTACTCTATGTCTCACATCAAATTTTTCAAGCAAATTTCCAAAGCCGATGTCGCCATCGCCGGCGGCAAGGGAGCGAGCCTCGGCGAGATGACGCAGGCGAAAATTCCGGTTCCGCCCGGTTTTGTGATCCTCGCCGGCGCGTTTGATCGTTTTTTGACGGAAACCGGATTAAACCAAGAAATCAAGGCGCGCCTCAAAGAAGTGAGTCTCGACGATACTAATTCCATCGATAAGGCCAGCAATGTGATTCGCGATGTCATCCACGATCGTCCTTTTCCCAAAGATTTGGCCAAAGAAATTTTGGACGCATATGATAAATTGATTAGCTCGGATAATAAAAAGATCCTTCGTGTTGCTCAGGATGACAGGTGTTTAGTCGCTGTGCGCAGCAGCGCTACCGCCGAAGATGGCGCGGTGGCGAGTTGGGCGGGTGAGCTCGAAACATATCTCAATACTTCTAAGAAGGATTTGATTGTGCGTGTGCGCGAGTGTTGGTCATCATTATTTACATCACGCGCGATTTTTTATCGCCATGAAAAAAAGCTGATTGATCACGATGTCTCGGTCGCGGTAGTGGTGCAAGCGATGATCCAAAGTGAGATCTCCGGCATCGCGTTTACCGTGCATCCGGTTACCGAAGACCCCAACCAAATGATAATTGAGGCCGGCTATGGATTGGGCGAGGCGATTGTGTCGGGGCAAATAACCCCGGATAGTTATGTGATCGGTAAAAAAGATTTGAATATTATCGATATCAGTATTGGCGAGCAGACGAGGCAATTGGTTAAATTAAAATCAAAAAACGCTGATGGCGAATCTAATGGGTGGGTCGAACTGGGACCCGAAGGCGTAAAACAAAAATTATCCGAAAAGCAAATCATCGCGTTGGCCAAAATATGTCAAAAAATTGAAAACCATTACGGTTTTCCTTGCGATATCGAGTGGGCGTTTGCCGGCGGTAAATTTTATATTACCCAAAGCCGTCCGATCACTACTTTAAAAAAATAATTTTCATTCATGTCAATATTACACGCCATTGTTTTTGGTATGGTCGAGGGAATCACCGAATTTTTGCCGATTTCATCGACCGGCCATCTGATCTTGACCGCGGATATATTACGCCTGCCATCAAATGAGTTTCAAAAAAGTTTTGAAATTATTATTCAGTTGGGCGCGATTTTGGCGGTGGTGGTTTGGTATTGGAAAAAATTATGGCAGTGGGAAACGATCGCAAAATTAGCGGTCGCTTTCGCGCCCACCGCAGTTTTGGGATTGGCGTTTTACCGCGTCATCAAGCATTTTTTATTGGGCAATACCATGGTGGTGTTGGGTGCGTTGTTTCTGGGTGGGGTTTTTTTGGTAGTTTTTGAGTGGTATTTAGGACAGCGCTTAAATCGTCCGTTAAGTATTTCGAAAGACAAAGTCGAGCCGGCATTATTGATACTGTCCGATACTAACAGTATTCAAACTGTTGGTTATCTTCAATCATTTATTATCGGTTTGTTTCAATCAATCGCGATGATTCCAGGAGTATCGCGTAGCGCCGCCACCATTGTTGGCGGGTTAATTTTAGGTTTAAATCGTCAGACTATTGTTGAGTTTTCCTTTCTTTTGGCTGTGCCCACCATGCTCGCGGCCAGTTGTTTGGATATTTATAAATCAGCCGGCAGTTTTGCGGGCGCCGACTATTGGGCATTGGGTGTTGGTTTTGTGGTTTCATTTTTTGTTGCTTTGGCGGTTATTCAATGGCTTTTGAAATATATTCAAAAAAACTCTTTTATTTCTTTTGGAGTGTATCGTATTATTATCGCGGTGTTATTTTGGGTTGTCCTGATATTGTAGTTGATATGTTTTCCGCTGATGATGTTTCGACAATACACCGTGAATTGCAGAGAATTTTTTATAATGGAAAAGTATATTTGGGCGGAAGTTATTTGTATAATGAAGCGAATCAAGACAGCGATGTTGATTTCTATTTCGTCGGATCAATCTTCGCTTGTTTTTTTCATAAACGCCAAAAAGCCAGGGTGGCTGATTTAAAAACTCGCTACCCGTATTTTTCTATCATGCTTTTGCCGAAGTTATCGGTTAGGTTCGGTATTTTTTATTTTTACGGGCGTGATCTTGACGGTCGATTGCGTTATGCCACGCCCAATAAACGATTGGTAATCGGCAATTGTATTAAATTTGCATATTTTAATTATTTGCGTAGTTTGCTTGGTAGTGCCAAAAGCGGACGCTGTCTGCGCAAATCCTATTTACAGCTGGCGGCCGCTCGCTGTATCGCGAGTGATCCGGATTATCGCGAACCAATATTTTCGCGCCAGTATTTGCGCGCGCACGGGTATTGGTATGAGGGGGAATTTTGCGATTTTGTTGATCAGCTTACTCTAAGTTTGAATAAATATCTTGGTTTTTCATGGTTGAATTACATTATTTACAATGTTCGTTTCGGTCTGTTGGGGAATTTTGAATTCATCGGCCGCAATCCCGATCGCTGGATCGTGGGCTGTCTTCAAGAGGGCTTGAAAGATAATCGAAATTTTGATAAACTCTTGGAGCGCATCCGGCGCGTGATTTTTCCGGTAATTATCTTATGAATTATATTTTGCATGTCGATGAAATTTTTCTCAAAGGCAATAATCAGCCCTTTTTTTATCGCGCCCTGATCAGTAATTTATTAAATACTTTCGCCGGTGTGGAGGTAAAAAGGATCGAGGGGGGAGTATGGCTCAAAAATCTAAGCGAGAATGATTTGGATATTTTAAAATGCTTTCCCGGCGTGGCCAATTTTGCCCTGGCGGAAAAATGCGAAACCGGCATCGAAAATATCAAAATAGCTGTTGATAAATTACTGGTCGGCGATGAATATCGGACTTTTCGGGTCTCGGCCAATCGTTCTGACAAAAAATATCCGTTGACCTCGGGCGAGATTGAACGAGCGATCGGCCAGTATATAGGTGAAAAGTATCATTGGAAAGTTGACTTGAAAAAATTTGATCAAGAAATCAATATCAATGTCGGGTCTGATGGGGCCATAGTATATGGAAATTTAATCGAAGGAGCCGGTGGTTTACCGGTGGGCACTACCGGCAAAGTGCTGTGCCTTTTGTCCGGCGGCATTGATAGTCCGGTGGCCGCTTATGAAATGATGAAACGGGGGGCGGAAGTGGCATTTGTCCATTTCATGAATCAAACCGCCGTCAGCGAGTCAGTTGGTGAAAAAATTTTTGATTTAGTGCGCCTGCTCGCTCGATTTCAGGGCCGGTCGCGTTTGTTTGTTGTTCCATTTGCTGATCTGCAAAAAGAAGTGGTAATGAAAGTGCCGTCCGGTTATCGCATGATTATCAATCGTCGCCTATTTTTACGAATAGCGGAAAAGATCGCGCAAAACGAAAAATGCCTGGCTTTGGTCACGGGGGATAGTCTGGGTCAGGTGGCTTCGCAAACTTTGGAAAATATGAGCGCGATTCAAAGCGCTTCCGCCATGCTCAAGCTGTCGCCACTGGTCGGGACCAATAAACGAGAGATAATTAATCGCGCTCGCGCTATCAAAACACTGGATATTTCCCACCGTCCCTACGAGGATTGCTGCAGTTTGTTTGTGGCCAAACACCCCGAGACCAAAGCGAAGCCTTTGGTCATAGAAAAGATTGAACAGAATCTTGATTTTACCCGGCTTGACAAAATTCAACCTATATCATACTATATTAGTAGTAATTAACAAACTATGAATGAAATCGTCTTTGACATTGAAACGCAAAATACCTTCGCGGAAGTGGACAATGATTTTAAAAAATTTAAAATTTCCGTAGTTTCGATTTATAGCTATGCCACCGATGTTTATCAAAGCTTTACCGAACACGAATTGACGAAACTTTGGCCGATACTTGAGCGCGCCGATCGCATCATCGGGTACAATAGCGAGCATTTCGATTTGCCGATTTTACACAATTATTATCTCGGGCATCTGGACCAGATACCCCATCTGGATATCATGAAATGCGTGAAGGAGGCTCTCGGCTTTCGATTAAAGCTCGATGACTTGGCTCAAGCCACCCTGGATGGGGTGCAAAAGAGCGCTGACGGGCTTCAGGCCATTCGCTGGTATCGCGAGGGAAAAATCGATGAGATCAAGAAATATTGTGAAATGGATGTCAAAATAACCAAGGAAATTTACGATTTTGGCCGAGCCAACAAACAATTGTTTTATAAAAATTTAAAAGGAGAAGAAATTCCTTTTGCCGTGAATTTTGAACCGGTCAAAAATTCATCCGATCATTCCATGGCCAATAAGATCAATTTAACATTGCCGTTTTAATATGTTGTCACTGCGTCGCGAGACCGAATACGCTGTCCAGATGTTGCGCGTCTTGTCAAAATCAAATAAAGACACCAGCCTAAAAGATGTTTCCGAAGAAATCGGCGCGTCATTTTTATTTTTGCAAAAAATCGCGCGCAAACTTCGGCAAGCTAAATTGATCAGTGCCGGCAAAGGCGTCAATGGCGGTTATAGTTTATTGATTTCGCCAAAAAAATTATCTTTGGGTAAAATTATCGCGGTTACCGAGAATGCTTGCGAGCTTTTGCCGTGTTGTCAGAAGAAATTTTTATGTTCCAAATCAAAAAATTGCGCGCTTAAAGGCAAGGTTTTGAAAGTTAACGACGCGCTTAATTCCATGTTGGCAAAAATTAAATTAAGCGACCTGTAATATGTTGGCCAAACCAAAGAAAATTAAAAGTATTTATCTCGATCACGCGGCGACGACCTATGTGGATCCGCGCGTTTTAGAGTCGATGATGCCGTATTTTACCAAAAATTTTGGCAATCCGTCCTCGCTTTATCGCAAAGGGCGCGAAGCTAATGGCGCGGTTAATGACGCGCGTCGATCAGCGGCGAGCATTTTTCACGCGCTTCCGGAAAATATTATTTTTACCGGCGGGGGCACCGAATCAGATAATTTGGCGATTTTTGGCGTAGCGCGGGCGCATTCCACCAAAGGCAAGCATATTGTTTCGACACCCATCGAGCATCATGCTGTCCTGCACGCTCTTGACGACCTAAAAAAACAAGGCTGGGAAATTACTTATTTAAAAGTGGACAAGGATGGTCAAATTGACCCGCACGCAGTAATTCAAGCAATTCGCCCTGATACAGTATTGATCTCTATCATGTATGCCAATAATGAAATCGGCACGATTGAGCCGATTGCCGAGATTGGACGAGCGCTTTTGAAATATCGTCAAGCCAATAATACACCGTATCCGTATTTTCATAGCGATGCTTGTCAGGCGGCCGGATATTTGAGTCTGGATGTTGAAAAACTACATGTTGATTTGATGACGATCAATGGCAGTAAAATTTACGGTCCCAAAGGAGCGGGGGTATTATATGTGCGTCGCGGGGTCAAGGTGTCGCCATTGATTGTGGGCGGGGGACAAGAACGCCGTCTGCGCGCCGGCACGGAAAATGTTCCCGGTATCGTCGGGTTGGCTCGAGCGCTTGAAATGGCGCATCAGAACGCTGAAAAAGAAAGCGCGCGCGTGCGTGATTTGACCAAAAAATTGTGGAGTGAAATTCAGAATTCGATCACCCATGTGAAACTCAATGGGCCCGAAATTGGCGAGGCGCGCCTACCCAACAATCTCAATGTCACTTTTCTCGATGTTGAGGGGGAGGCGATGTTACTTTACCTCGATGAATATGGGGTGATGTGTTCGACCGGGTCGGCGTGTACTTCCGAGTCGCTCGAGCCCTCGCATGTGCTTTCCGCTTTGGGGTTGCCCTACGAATACGCCCATGGCAGTATCAGATTTTCATTCGGTCATTGCAATTCGGAGTTGGAAATCAAATACCTGATGAAATACTTGCCGGCAATAGTGGCGCAATTGCGCGAAATGAGCCCGACCAATATTACCGGTGAAAAACATGCTCGCTATAAATAATATTATGCCCAATAAATCAATTAAACAAGAAAATTTGTCCGCGCCCGTCGATATCCGTTCTCAAGATGGCGGTGGCTGGCTTTATTCCGATATCGTCAAAGATCATTTTTTTAATCCGCGCAATTTCATGCATTATGGAGAGGAAGAGAAGTTTGAATTTAACGGCCTGGGTCGGGTCGGCAGTCCGGCTTGCGGTGATGAGATGGTGCTGTGGATTTGGGTGGATAAAAAATCTGACAAAATAAAAAATTGTCGTTGGCGAACTTTTGGATGTGGTAGCGCTATCGCGTCGACCAGCGTGCTTTCGGAAATGATCATAGAAAATGACGGAATGTCAGTCAAAAAAGCCTTGGAAATCAAACCGCAAGATATTTTGGCGCGTTTGGGAGGGTTGCCGGATCGCAAAATTCATTGTTCTGTCTTGGGTGACAAAGCGCTTCAGGCCGCGGTCAATGATTTTTTTCGTAATACCGATCAGCACGATCGGGTGGTGACAGCCGGCGCCAAAGTGATCGATGCCGATTTGCATATCACCGATCATGATATCGAAGAAGCGGTGCTGGAAGGCGCGCAAACACTCGAAGATTTGCAGAAAAAACTGAAAGTAGGCGTGATTAACAAACAATCAATTCCTCAAATTGAGGATTTATTAAGATTTTATCAAGAAAAATACTATGGGAACTAAAATAGATAAAGAAAAGTGTATTGGCTGTGGCACCTGTGTGGCGCTCTGTCCCAATGTTTTTAAAATGGAAGACGACGGCAAAGCGATTGTTCTTGATGAGGCGGGCGATACTGCCGACAACATCAAAATGGCGAGTGACTCATGTCCGACCCAAGCCATCAGCGCTTAAGGTTGGGTTTTAAAAAATACGCGATTTTGTTGCGTATTTTTTTATTTATGATAAACTATAATCGGCGTTCTTTTATTAACCTCGAATCGGGAGCGGAAAATGGAGGGTGGCCCGCAACCGAAAAGGGCTCCGATTTCCAAAGCGACCTTCTTGTCGCTTCACAAGGGTGATTTGATGGTTGGCTTGCGCCACCGTTATTTGGTGCGAAGCCATCCCGGCTTCACGACCCGCAGTGAATACATCGGTCTTTGCTGGGTCAAAGTCGGCACCCACAACGAAGCCACCGGAGAGACGGTTTGGGAGGAAGGGGCCGAGGGCTTGGCTTGGGACAAAGAGCGTGACTGTATCGTCGATGTCTTTGCTGATCGTGGCAAGGAAATCTGCGTCGATCTCACGCCCGGGGTCGCGGAAGCTTGGCTTTTCGCGGCCTGACCAAGGCAAGACAAATTTAATTTCGGGTACCATGGGCGCGCACGGAGGGCGCCCATTACTAAAATTCAGCCATTATGGCAACCGGAAAACTCTATATCGTCGCCACGCCAATCGGCAATTTTGGCGATATTACACTACGAGCACTCGAAACGCTAAAAAGCGTTGATTTGGTATTGTGCGAAGATACCCGCATGACCAGGCGCCTGCTTGACCACTACGCGATTGAGAAGCCGACCAAAAGCTATCATCAGCATAGTACTGCTCGAGATGTCAAAGATATCGTCGCTATATTGGAGCAAGGTAGTGATTTGGCGCTTGTTACCGATGCCGGCACACCAGGTATTTCTGATCCCGGCAATCTCTTGATCAAAGCGCTTGTGCATAGCGCGCCCGCTATCGCGATTGTGCCGATCCCCGGTCCATCGGCCGTGATTGCAGCGTTGTCAATTTCCGGTTTTGCGACCGATAAGTTTGTCTTCATGGGTTTCCCGCCTCATAAAAATAAACGCCAAAAATATTTCAAAGAGGTGGCGATCCAAGATCATACCGTGGTATTTTACGAATCCGGTCATCGGATCGCGAAGTGCATTACCGAATTATCCGAAGTACTGGATCCTCATTGTCAAATCATGGTTGGGCGAGAATTAACTAAAATGTTTGAAACCATTTATCGTGGTAACATTGCTGAAATCATAGCGCAAAAAATTGACGAAAGAGGGGAATTTGTTGTAGTGATATCTCAAAAATAAATTTAAATATTAATGTTACCGCGAAAATGATTTTTTCTATATCGGATATTTGATTTTTTATTTTTGATTTATTATGTCGAAATACTATCTCACCACCACTTTACCATATGTGAATGCCAAGCCCCATATCGGTCATGCTTTGGAATTTATCCAAGCTGATGTTTTGGCCCGTTATCACATGCTTTTGGGTGACGAGGTTATTTTTAATACCGGCACCGACGAACATGGGGTAAAAATTTATCGCAAAGCGATCGAAGAGGGCAAAGATCCGCAGGCCTATTGCGATGAATACGCGGCTAAATTTGACGCTCTTAAATCGGCTTTTAATTTGAGTTACAACAAATTCATTCGCACTACCGATGCTCATCATATTACCGGCGCGCAGGAATTTTGGAAACGCTGTGAGCAGAACGGTGATATTTATAAAAAACAATACCAGGTTAAATATTGCGTTGGCTGTGAATTGGAAAAAACCGATTCGGAGCTCGTCGATGGCAAATGCCCTGTCCATCCCAATCTCGAACTCGATTTAATTGATGAAGAAAATTATTTTTTTCGTTTTTCGAAATTTCAACAACCGCTTTTGGATTTTTACGATAGTCATCCGGATTTTGTAGTGCCGGCCAATCGCCTGCTCGAGATTCGCAATTTCGTCTCTTCCGGTCTGCAAGATTTTTCGATTTCGCGTCTCAAATCCAAGATGCCTTGGGGGATCGCTGTGCCCGGAGACGAATCACAAGTAATGTATGTTTGGTTTGACGCGCTCGCGAATTATATCACCACTTTGGGTTGGCCCGAAGATGTCCAAACTTTTAATGATTTTTGGCCGGGTTATCAGATGGCCGGCAAAGACAATCTGCGTCAACAATCCGCGATGTGGCAAGCGATGTTGCTCTCGGCCAAGCTCCCGCCCTCGAAACAAATTTTTATTCACGGCTTCATCACTTCCGGCGGACAAAAGATGAGTAAGTCGCTCGGCAATGTTATCGACCCGATGGATCTGGTCGCCAAGTATGGGACAGACGCGGTGCGGTATTATTTGCTCGGGGCGGTGCCGTCCTATGACGATGGCGATGTGACTGATGAAAAAATCGCCGAATTTTTTAACGCGCAATTGGCCAACGGGATCGGTAATTTAAATTCGCGCATCATGACGATGGTGGAAAAATTTCAAATAAAAAATGAAATAACCGGCCGCGAGCCGGCAATTGCAAATATCAAAAATTCGAATAATAGTTATATAGCAAAATCAGTCGCCATTTTTTGGAATAAATATCTCGTTGCCATTGATAGGTATCAATTTGATAACATATGTGATGAAATTAGAATTTTGACGGCTATTTTAGACGGGGTTATTTCTGAACAGAAACCATGGGAGAAAGATAAAAAAGGTGAAGATATTTCCGGATTACTTTATGAGATGGCGGAGGCTTTGCGCCACATCGGCGTAGCCCTTCTGCCGATTATGCCGGCTACCGCCGAAAAGATTTTAGCCCAATTTGGCATTACCGTTGATTGGAAAAATTTTGATTGGCAGAGCGCGATCAAATGGGGTGGACTTGGATCCGGGAACAAAATCACCAAGTGTAGCGCTCTTTTCCCGCGATTGTAGGTAAATTATTTGTAAGCAATGTCGTGTTACATATATTTAATTTTTGATTTAATATTTTTGATATAATCATATGTCGTATTTCGACATCGCGCTCATCGTCATCATCGCCGGTTTTGGATTTTACGGATTGTGGCGGGGGATTGTCTATGTTTTGATTTCCCTCGCGGGCTTGGTGGCGTCTTTGTATTTAGCCGTGAGATATTACGATGTGGGCGCGGCGTGGCTTATGAGTATCACCGGGTGGCAAGCGAATTTTTCCAAAGTGATTATTTTTGTTATTTCATTTATTGTCATTAATCGCTTGGTAGTGCTCATATTCTGGTTTATAAATAAAGCTCTCACCGCCATTACCCATTTGCCGATTATTCGGGGGCTCGATCGTTTGGCTGGATTTCTATTTGGAGTCGTTGAGGGAGCTTTGACCCTTGGAGTGATTTTCTATTTTATTGCGCGTTTTCCACTGGGTGAATCGTTCATGGGTTGGATGAGCAGTTCTATTATTGTCCCACATACCGTCACTATGGCCGGTGTATTTCTTCCTCTTATTCCCGATGCCCTGAAAACCATCAGGAGCACTATCGAAGGATTGTTGTAATACATCAAATGAAAAAATTATTTTTGATTGTCTGCGCATTAGTATTTTTGACCGGATGTAATAGTCCGATTGTTTATGACAATTTGAATAATGGTCCAACTTTACAAAAGAAAACGAAAGGAATAGTACAGACATCAATTGAAACCTATCAAATAATACCCGGCGGAAATGAGTCGTTATACGATCGCGCTTTTCAAAATCGCTTACCGGCGGGGGACCTGGGGACTATTCGGGGTGGCATTGTGCCTCATCATTTGGTTGCGGGATATATTCCGGCTACTTTTTTTGAATATATTGGCCGACAAAAACCATCAACCATTGTGCTCTTTTCTCCCAATCACCGGCGCGCCGGACCAGGCAATATTATCACTGGCATCGTAGATTGGCAGACGGCTTACGGGGTCGTCAATGTCGATCGCAACATTATATCAAAATTAAACGATGCATCGGTTTTAAAAATTGATGAAAAAACCATGGCTGATGAGCACGGTATTTATGGGCTTTTGCCGATTATTGCAAAGACCAATCCGTCAGTCAAAATTGTTCCGATATTATTTGACTGGGATACGCCGACCAGTTCAATCGACGCCTTGCTGGCGAAGCTTTTTCCACTTTTACCAAGAGACACCATATTTGTCGGATCAGTGGATTTTTCGCATTATCAGACTTGGCCGGTGGCCAATTTTCATGATGAGTATACGCGCAGTGTAATTCGCAATTTTGATTTTGACCACATATGGGATACAGAAATTGACTCACATCCCAGTGTTTACGCCTTACTGCGATCAATGGAGCATGTGGGCGCGCAAAAGATCGTCAATGAAATCAACGATAACTCCGCTTCATTGTTTGGTCGATCGGATATCCCAGAGACTACCAGCTATTATAGCCCTTGGTTTACCGACGGACACCGGTCAACAAATTCCGACATGGTCTCGCTGCTTTTTTTTGGTGATATGATGCTTGATCGAAGTGTGAAAATACGAATCGATGAACACGGTCCGGATTGGATATTTGAGAAATTGGCTGGGGGAGAAGGCAGGTTTTTCACGGGGACAAATTTTGTTCACGCCAATCTCGAAGGCCCGTTTGCCGATAGTCGTCGCGCTACCACCAAAACAATTGCTTTTCGTTTTGATCCGTTTTTGATTCCGACTTTAAAAAAATATCATTTTAATATTTTTACGGTAGCCAACAATCATACTCTCGACATGAGCGCGGCCGGACTGCAAGAGAGTTTGGTCAATTTGGACAAAGCCAATATCGACCACTATGGCGACGGCTACGGTATCGGCAAAGACGCCGTCATATTTAAAGATGTTAATGGTATCCGCCTCGCTTTTGTGGGTTTTAACGATACATATTTTAGATTGAAAAAAGATGAAATTTTCTCAACAATAAAAGACGCGAAGTTAAAATCAACGAGAGTGATTGTAAATATTCATTGGGGTGATGAATACCAAGAAATAAGTAATACTAATCAGCGAGATTTGGCGCATCTGATGATCGATGCTGGCGCGGACATTATCATTGGCCACCATCCTCATGTGGTGCAAGAGATGGAGATTTATAAGAATCGCCCGATTTTTTATTCACTTGGTAACTTTGTCTTTGATCAATATTTTTCCATACCTACCCAACAAGGTCTCGCGGTCGGTATCAATCTGACCACTTCGACGATATCGGCATATGTATTTCCGCTTCAATCTGCAAAAAGTCAAATCAGTCAAATGAATTATATCGACGCCCTTCGGTACTTGAATGAGTGGCAAAACAAGAGTAGGATTAACTCAAAGGCATTTAGTAATTTTAATATCACTATATGAGCAATATCCGTTTTAGTAAGCAGCAGTGGATTTCGACCGGTCTTGGCCTGGTAATTTTAGTGAGTGTCTTAGCGATATTTTCTTATCGTTACTGGCAAGGAACCAAGCAGTTGATTGCGACGACCGGCATACCCCAGACAATCAATCCGGCTGATCTATCGACCGCCGAGAAACAAAAAGCGCAAGCCGATCAAGATGAACGACAAAAACAAATGGCCTACTACGAAGATTTACGCATGAGCGCCACCACCACCGTCGGCGCCGACACCGTCGGTAAATATTTGGAAAAAAATTCAGTCAAGGATTATTCGCAAAATTTTCCAAATTTGAAAATTGATTGGAATGCCAAACCGGTAGTTTATGGCGATCAACAGACAATCGATTTTTTGTCTAAAAGTATTTCGGATTATTCGAGTGTGCTCGCCGATTTCAACAAAAATTGCTGTGTTGGCACTAAGTGTTCCATCATCAGTACTCCACCACTTTGCACTCATATCAATGTCATTGAAATGGGCAAGGTTGGGTCACCCGGTACATTATCTGGGAAAGTGGTTTATCTTATCCAATTTCCACCTTATTTTCAAGACATGTTTGGAGAGGATGGTGGAAAGTTAGCCGTATTTGACGACCAATCGAAAAAATTTATTCAATTGACCGCAAATATTTCAGATATATTTACTCGTGATCCGGTTCGATTTGTGGACGGTCTTAAGTATAGTTTAAATTCCGGCGGTCCAATCATGTACTTTGAGCTCAATGACCGCCGTTGGTTTTCCGGTGTAATAGATTTTGATTATGATTATCGCGAATTTTTTGATTTTCCGGCGTTTTTAACTATTCCCGACAAGAGTATTCGTTTAATGTATTTTCAAAAAACAGACTGTTCGGAGTCGGGTGGAAGCAGTTGTGGGATTGGCTCGCTAAATAGCGACCGTCTCAATATTTTAGAAAGTTTGTCTGATAAACAATTGGTTTATAGCGATGACAAACTGGGTACAATGTATTTTACGACCAGTTGTTTCAAGCTGGTGATGCCCAATGGATCGGTCGGTAGTTATGAATTGGTGCCGCCGTTCTTTAAAAATGTAAATTCGTTTGATCGTTACGGACAATACGATGTCAGTATTGATTGGAAACGGAAGGAGAATAATGGTGAAAAGTATTCGCTATTATCCAAAGGCGCATGTGGAAGAATCGCGTGTAATGATATCGCCAGAGAAGACTGGTTTTCAGCTGATAAAATGGTGGAGATCGGTACCGCCTCAAACGGCGACAAAGTCTATGAACTAAGCGACAAAGCGACCAACGATTTTTACAAATCATATTTTCAGTCAGTGAGCTATTTTTGGCCCAACGACAATTACCAGCCGTCACCCAGCACTACACCGGAAGAAATCGAAAAACGAAATACTGATTTGTTTAATAGATTCATTGATGACGAGCCGGTATTTTTTTGGAAAGATCAGCTGGGTAACTGGCGTCTTTTTCAAAAAGCGAAATTTACGCCGGCCGCGGAGTGTGGCAAGCCAGTGATATATCTTTACCCGACCCGAGATATGGTGGTCAATGTGAAAATCGAACCCAATGGTGGCTTGACTAAAGTCGAGCCGGCTTATCCCAAAAATGGCTGGTCAGTAAAAGCAACATCAAAAAGCGAGCTGACCGATCTTGTTGATGGCCAAAGTTACCCATATTTGTTTTGGGAAGGCAAAGCCTATGACATGCTTACGCCCAATACCGGATTTGTGCTCAGTCGTGATGAAGTAGGCGATCGAATGAAAATTATTTTAGCCAAACTCGGTCTCAGCGGTATGGAAACCGCGGATTTTCTTGAATTTTGGCAACCGAAATTGGAAGTGAAACCATATGTTTTTGTCTCGTTTGTACCCCAAGAGCAATTTGAGAAGCTGGCGCCTCTCACCGTTTCTCCGAGGCCGGATAAGGTAATTCGAGTATTTATGGATTATTCTCCGCTTGATAAATATATTTCAGTACGCGAGCCATCCATCCTCACTCCGGTTCGAACCGGGTTTACGGTCGTAGAGTGGGGTGGGAGATTGCGATAGTATGTTTGATTCACACTGTCATTTACAATTTAACGCTTATAAAGATGACTGTGAGGCTGTGATACGGCGTTGTCTCGACAAAGGTGTGAGCTGTAATATTGTGGGGACGCAAAAAGATACCAGCAAGGCGGCGGTGGAATTGGCCGAAAAATACGATGGCTTATACGCGACTATCGGTCTTCACCCCATACACACTACTCACACCGAAGTGGACGAGGAAGAGATTTTATTTGAGTCGCGCGAAGAAAATTGGGATGACGCGTATTACAGTGAATTGGCGAAGTCAAAAAAAGTGATCGCAGTGGGGGAGTGCGGCATTGAATTGTTTCATTTGCCACCTGATGCGAATAAAAACGAGATACTAAAAAAACAAACTGAGGTGTTTTTGCAACAAATTAATTTTGCGCGCCAACATAATTTACCATTGGTCATCCATATCCGCGACGCGTACGATGAAACAATAGAAGTGCTACGCAATTGTCATTCTGAGCGAAGCGAAGAATCCCTTAAAGTTCGGAGTCGAAGGGATCCTTCGGCTACGCCTCAGGATGACAGCCGGGTAGAGACGCCTTTCCGCGGCACTATCCACTGCTTCTCCGGCAACTGGCGCCAAGCGCAACAGTTTTTGGATATGGGATTTTATTTGGGATTCACCGGTGTGATTTCGTTTCCGCCCCGCAAAACCAATCCGCAACCGACCTTGGATTTGCTGGAAGTGGTTAAAAATTGTCCGCTGGATCGGATGTTAATTGAAACCGACGCGCCCTATTTGGCGCCCCAGGCGTATCGGGGTGAGCGCTGTGAGCCATGGATGGTATCCGAAGTGGCCAAAAAAATCGCCGAGATAAAAAATATTTCCATTGAAAATGTTTTGCTTCAAGTAAATCAAAACAGCGAGAAGTTGTTTGGGATAAAATTCTAAACAAGATACACGATACATGGATTACGATACATTTTTTATCCATGTAAAAAACAACCCCGCTGGTGTGCGGGGCGCAGGTGCCTGAAGCGGCTTAAAACCGCTTCATAGCATTTCCCCTTTTTCTTTTTTTGGAATGAACATTTTGGCGACTTTGGCCACTATGGCAAAGCCGCCTTTGATTTTATGCGCGGCATCGTAGGCGATGCCGAGGATGGTTAATGCGGCCACCGCGACGGTTGCCGCGACCGACCCCAGTGCCTCGGGGTTGCCCCCTTTGTCTTTGACCATAACCGCATCCTCCCTCTTTGGTTTATAATAAGTAAACCAGCAATATCCCACATTGTCAACTTATCCCCAAGAAAATTTTGAAACCCCCTTGACCTTTTTGGTAGATTTGGGTAGAATATGGGCGTTATCGTATGTTAGAAAAGCCCCCTAAAACCAGTGATCGTCAATATTATCTCTTTGCCTTGCGTATAGTGAGTGATTTTGGGGCCACCATCGCGGTGCCGGCGATTTTAGCGGCTTGGATAGGCACCTGGTTGGATGAAAAATACAATCGAGCGCCATTGTTTCTGGCAATTTGCTTAATAGTCGCTTTTGCCGCCACCGCTCGGATTATTCAAAAAAAGGCGAAGAAATACGGAGAAGAATACCAGAAAATGTAAACAAGATACAAAATACATGGAATAAAATACAAAAATACACGATACATGGAATAATATACACTTGTATCGTTTTCCATGTATGTTGTATCATGTACTGTCTATTGTTATGCACATACCCACACTCGCACCGGATATATTATTTCACATTGGGGGATACGCGATCACCAATACTATGGTGAATGCTTGGCTCGCTCTGATTATTTTTTTAGCGCTGGGAATCATTGTCAAAAAATCAGTGTCTTTGCGACCGAGAGGTGTGCAAAATTTTATCGAATATTTTTTGGAAATACTACTCGGATATTTTGATCAAGTAACCGGGGACCGAAAAATGACCATGCGCTTTTTGCCCATTGTCGGATCGGTCTTCTTTTTTATTTTACTATCCAATTGGTTGGGGTTGATGCCCGGCACCGGCAGTATTACCTGGGGCGGCAAAATGCTTCTGCGTCCGGCCAATACTGATTTGAATCTTACGGTCGCCATGGCGCTCACCGCAGTGGTTGCCTCGCATTTGTTTGGTTTGTTTACGGTGGGAATTTTTACCCATCTAAATAAATTTATTCAATTGGGTACTTTGGTCAAAAGTTTCACCAAAGGTCCGGTGGCAATTCTCACTGCCATAATCGAAGTGGGCGTTGGTTTGATTGAAATCGTTTCCGAAATGGCCAAAGTCCTGTCGCTGTCTTTGCGGTTGTTTGGTAATATTTTCGCCGGCGAGGTGCTGATTACTGTCATGAGCAGCTTGATGGGATTGATTGTCCCCGCGCCGTTTATGTTGTTGGAATTGTTGGTGGGGTTGATTCAGGCGGCGGTGTTTACGATGCTTACACTAGTATATTTGACGGTGCTGTCGACCGCGCCACATAGCGAAGAACATTAGTGAACAAGATACAAAATACATGGAATAAAATACAAAGTGTATCGTTTTCCATGTATCGTGTATGTTGTTTATTAATTGTGTTTAACTCCACGAAGTAAAATACCCAAACAAACTTCGTCGGTAATAACACAGAAAGGTACAAATATGGAGCACGAATCCGTATTGGCCCTGGCCAAAGGTTTGACAATGGCTTTGGGCGGCATGTTTCCGGCTATGGCCATCGGCC
>JBAYHH010000002.1:0-116647 GCA_041666265.1 Candidatus Magasanikiibacteriota bacterium
AGATCGTCGCGCAATTGCTCAATGTCACGCAGGGCGGTCTCGCGAACCGGATCGCGCGGAGCGCCTTTTTCGCTATCGGCCGAAATTTGCGCTTCGAGCGCGCCGACTTTATTTTTTAATTGTTTCAAAATAATCGCCGATTTCACCGGATAAAAAAACATGCTAATATCCATCGTGGTGGACAAATTGATCACCGGTGAACTCCAACCGACCGAAATATAGCGCGGATAACTGACCACAAAAATCGTCCGGCAAAAAATCGTGCCGAGTTGAACAAAACTGGACTCCACTCGAAAAGCCGACGGAGAAATCAGATCGCGAATCGAAACGACGCCCTCGCGAAAAACCTTTTCTTCTTCGAGGGTAATGAGTTCGGTCTCCTGCGCCGCGGCAATCTGGCCTTTTTCAGTCTCGTAGAGCGACTTTTGGCGCTGGGATTCTTTGATTTGGTCAATGGATTTAAAAGCCATAAATTATTTCTCGACTTGAATTTGATTGAGTGATGGCAGAGGCTCGGCCAGCGCCAGATCGGGATTGAAAGTATTATACACCAATTCAATCAAAGACTGGGTATCAAGCTGGGCAACCTCGAGACCCATACTGCGCAACCCGGATTCGGCGATGCGCACGCGCATATCGAGATCATGTTTGCGTTTTTGAAAACGATCTTCTTTGAGACGAACGGTGATGGCCGGATTGAGGAGTTCGCCGAGGCGCGACCAAAAGCTGCGTTTTTTATTGGACAGCGGATCATACGGCACCACAATAAAAAAATTCTTGCTCATAATATTGCCGAGCGACACCAGCTCGGCCACAAACGATCGATAATCGGCGATCTGCGTGCGCAAAAGGTCATTATTTTGCTCACGCTCTTTCACTGCCAATTTTTCCAAATAGGGTTTGATGTTTAATTTACGCGATTGCACAATGATCTGCAAAGGATATTCGAGTGAATTTAAAAAAGAAACATAGCTACCGACGATGGCGCTTTGCTCGTCTTCGGTCTTTAGAGCGAAATTAATACTGCTGACCATGAGCACAGCCCGAAGAGTGCCGTCTTTCATGATGAGGGTATCGCTTTTGATCTCCGCCACCGCGAGACTGTGCTGGGTGGATGGCATGGAATTTTGTTTTTTTAACGCTTTTTTACTTTTCATACAAATACGGTCTACTCATTTTGATAATATCCGCCCGTATTGACCACGAGAGACAAATCGCGAATGCGATTGTATGACAACCGCGGGATCTCGCGCACCGCCTCCATCACCTCGGTTTTGGGCGCGCTATTTTGCTCTTTCAATTCTTTGGGATTGAGATTCTTATTCCAAACACGCAAGCTGGGACGGCGCAAAGTCTGAATAATATTTAAAATAAAATAATGAAAAGGCTGGCCGTTGATCTTCACAAACGCGAGCACCAGAGCAAAACCGCCGATAATCGCCAGTAAAAATATAAATAACGCGACATCAGCCAATTTGTAAGCGACGAATAAAATCAGGCCGGCGGCGAGCAAAATCAGAAACTGGCGCGTGGTAATCGGGCCAAAAATCTTGTCTTCAACATCGATAAATTGCGGAATAACGAAACGATTGGTATTGGCCATATTATTCCAAATTTCCTTCCATCGCGACGAGAGCTTTTATTTCCGGCAATTGGATCTTGGTCTTGTCACCGATAGCCGTGGATAATTTTTGCCCCTTAGCGACCGCGCCACAGACGACTGCGATATATTCGCGAAACAGCGGACTCAAGCGCCAATTTTTTAACGCTTCGAAATACAAAACGATTGATTCTTCTTTTTGATTGATAAATTTTTGCCCCAATCGATTGGCCGCTTCGACGGCATTATCGGAAAGACGGCGAAAATCAGTGAGCGTAAAATAATGAAGCTCATCAAGCGGGCCCATCTCATGGGGTGGAGATATTATATCACTCATTTGCGGTTTTGAAAACTTGGCCGGCGGACGAGCCCCACTGTCATTTCGAATCCCGCTGATACGGGATGAGAAATCCTGATGCACAAATGAATTAAACGGCGTCGCGATGGCCGGTTCGAGATTGGGCTCGATCATCGGCAGTGCGGACATGGATTTTTTGAGCGCGGGCACGCCAGCCACCGGTAAAACCGGACTTTTGCCAGCGTAATGATCCAAACTTTTGATCAGCTCGTCGGCCTGACTCTCGGTGAGACCGAGCCCGCCATCCCGAAGCGAACGCAACGCCAAATCACGCGTCTCGTCAAGACTGCGAATGTCTTTGAGGCGAAGCTGGATCACACTGCGTAGGCGGTTGCTAAATTGCGGAGGAACTTTGAAACTCAAATTTGATTCAATGGCATCCACTTGACTGCCACGCGCTGTGCTAACCGGCGACAAACCCGATTTTTTTAAAGCATTTTCTATCGGGGCGCCAAATTCACGCGCTGGCATTTTTTTTACTGGCAGATCGTTCGCCACCCCACTCGTTGTCATCCCTTCGACAAGCTCAGGGCAGGCTCTGAGCGGAGCCCCGCCGACTGGCGGGGCGGAGTCGAAGGATCTCTTGGTCGCCGTTGTCACTCCCAAATTGATTGGATATTTAGGTGTTGATGTTTTCATTGCCACTTTCACCTGCCTCGCTTTTAATTCAGCCAAAGAAATCCGTTCGGTCGTGCCGTCGGGTTTTTTTACGGTGATCATTGTTTGGGTGTTTGAATCTGTCATGTTAAATTATTTACTCAAAACAAATTTTCCGCTGGCCTCGTCGAAATACACGAGCGGTTCAGCTTTGGCGCCAAAATGTTGTTCGTAGAGATCGTTGATCGTCAAAATATTGTCTAATTTGTGGCCCAAATTCCAATCCAAAATTTTGGCAATGGCGGTTTTTATTTTTTGCGCGGTGGCACCCCCGTCAATTTCATTTTCTAAATATTCTCGAATTTCAATACGCTGATTTTCAGCAACTGCCGGACTATTGATAATATAATACCAATTCGGGCCGGTCTTAATCGTATTTTTCATCATTTTGAGCGCGTCAGCCTCGATCGCATCCAGATCGCCGCCGGGGACAGCGAGCGCCCCGCTCACGAGACGCACATAGAGCTCAATATATGCTCGGATAATTTCTTTTTCCCCTTGCGTGCATTGACCGGCATAAGTATCATCGTCCAAAAATTTCATCAATTCCATCGCTCCCAAAGTCTCTTGGGAATAAGTGCGAAACAACTCCATCCATTTCATCAGTGGCACTGGCTCGCCGGAGCGTTCGCCGACCGAGGTGTCGTTGATAAGAAGAAAAGCGGCATAGTCCAACGACAAATCCATTCTTCGTGAAAACATCGTATATGAATCAAGGTATTTAGCGAGCGCTTCAGCAACGGAATATCGCAGTCGCACTATTAACGGAAATAAATCAGACGATAAAAGAAACAACTGTTTGTTTTCTGGAACAGAATCCATAAATTCGAAACACAGTTCCAAATATAATGCGCGATAAAAATCTTTTTGTTCACTTTCTTCAAGTGTGGAAAACGACAAATCACCGCCCGAAGCATCTTCTAATTTAGCCCGCAAAACACCAGCCAAGTTGATGTCGCCGTAATTAATTATAAAATACACGGTTCGCAATAATCGACGAGTGAAATTACTGTCAGACAAAAGCTCGTTATCAACGGTCAGACCGGACAACTCCGCAAAAGATAGCGCCGGAAAATTATCTGGTTCGCCTCGCATTATTGACAAAAAATCTCTACATTGTTCGACTGCCACTTCCGGCGAAAGCTCTACAGTGTCGGCAATTGTTAGCACACGCCACAACAAGCCCACTTCCCAATCTTTGAGCTGTAAACCCTTGATATAATCGTCGACAGCGACACCAAAATCATTTTGCCAACTAAATTTTTCGGATGTTACCTGCATAATAATTTCTTCCTTTGGATAAAATACTTATTTGTCATTTGCATCGCCTTTTCCGGGCTTCGGCTTGGCGATCAAATCTTTGACACCGGCTATCAAGTCAGATTTAATACGAATATTCACATAGTCAATTAATTCATGGATGTCGCGAAACTCAATCGTTTTGCCGCCCTTTTGATGTATGGCTACTCGAAATCCGTTTTCACCGGCCTTGGCCCATGGTGCCAATTTAACGGCTTCGCTGGGTTTGTAGCCGACTTTACCACCAACGACCGAACCTAAACACATATTCCAATCATAAAGATTGCTGGCTAAAAACGGTGCGATCACATCGTTAATAAATAAATCATGCGCCTCATCCGGTGTAAGCGGATACCCCCGCTCATCGATCATCGCTTTGTCATAGGTGTTATGAAGAGCTTGATAGATATATCCGCCCCCCTCTCCATTTGCTTGTTTTTTTCCGCCCAGCCAAAATATTGGCATAATCTTGCCATCCTCTTCTCTTTCCTCAACATAAGGCTCTTCGCGCGAACTCATACCCAAAGCGCTTTTCATCATGCGCGTATTGGTTGAGTTGAAATCACGAGTTTCCATCAATTCTTTACGGCGATCGCGCAATGATTTGAAATTAAACTTAACAATAAGACCACGGCTTTCATCGTATGCCCCGCATTCATGCACATGACTGCCGGCTTTTTCGCGCGCACTGCGCTTCACGACATCGGAATCGCAGTAATTGATGGCCATGGTGCCGCTCACCGGCATCCAAAACTTCTGAACCACACCATCGTGATTGGTTATTTCTTGAAACTGACTGTGACCGGCGTTTTCACTGTGCTTGCCGGTAATGGCATCGTCGCGCAAACCACCCAAAATCTGTAAACCAATCTGATATTTCTGCACCCCTTTCATGTAGTTTTCGTATTTAAAATTCGTGGCATCATTAATGGGACAGGCATCCAAAAGATTGACCTCGGCTTCTTCGGTTGTGCCGGGAATAGGCAACTTACGAATAAGCTTTAAATCGATTAATTTATGCTTGATTCTTTCTTTGTCCTCACGCGACCACTCGTCGTATCCGCCGTTTTGCGATAGCTCATCAACAATACTGCCAAAATTTGTTTCCAATTGATTTTCGGATAACCCACCGTCAACACCGGCGCCCAAATGCTTATTGCGTCTTTGCATTTTAGTCAAACGAGATAATTCTAAAACCCTCTGCTCCTCAACGGTCAATTTAATTTCTCGTGATCGTCGCTCTAAAATACCCAAAATAGTGGCGATATTATTATTGTCATCCTTGTTTCCTTCCAGCAAACCGCGCATCGTCTGATGTTGCTTCACCAAGTCAACATCGAAACAGGTCGCCAACAACAGCTCAATATCGTTAACTTTGTCGATATCGCTGGTGGTGTTTTTCCAGCCCAACTTTTCACCCAAAGAAGACCCTTGAAAATATACCTTATCATATACGCGAGACAGCAACCCCCGATAATTCGCCGGATCATCGCTAATTATGCCCGCTCGTTGAATCAAGCTATTATCAATGGCATCCTCATCATCAAGATCGAGTTCTTTGGCAGTCGGTTCACCGGCCAGCGCTTTATCGCTCTTTTTTTGTTCATCAAGCACTGCCGATTTCGCAAGCTCGGTTAGCGTCTCGGCTGGTTTTTTTTCAGTCGCTTGTTCAAACACACTTTGCCTGTCCACGACAGACGGATCTTCGTTGATTAATTTAAATAAATATTCCCGAATTTCCTTCACTCGCTCCGGCGAATGGTTTTTTTCATTTTCAATGGCGTCAGCAATGGCCGCTCGCAATTCGGGTATATTATTATAAATTCGAAGAGCCGCTTCACATCTTTCCTTAAGATTGGGCATGTCTTTTTTCTTACGGCTGATATACGCGCTGATCTCGGCGCGCACCGGTTCTTGCCACAACAACTGCGGTGATTGATTTTCCGGCTGTTTGGCTTCCGATTTTTTTTCTTGTTCTTTACCCTCCGGATTTGGTGGTCTGTTGGCCATATAATATTAAAATTACTTTGCCCCTCGTCGATCCGCCATTCGCTTAAAATCGGCGGTATTTAATCTTTTGATTATCTTTTCAGTGACCTCGTTGGCATCTTTTATCCCCAGCCGTTGCATCTGCAGAGAAAATTGCCCACCTCTATTTTTTAGAGTGTTTAACAATCTTTGCATCTCAATATCCGCTCCGGATTGATTGTTCTGAATTTTTGTTAATAATTCTTTGGAAACACCGGCGGCATTTAAAATATCTTCCAAGCTATTTTCTTGTTCGGTATTTAAACGCGCCACATTAACATTGACATTCATCTTGGCGCTTTGTTCCATACTGCCAAATTTCTGGCTACCCATTGTTTGCTTGAGCACATCGCGGGCTTGCACGAATTGCTGGTTCTGCGACTGATCCTTGGCTGGCTTAAAAAATTGGGTGTTGGCGTCATCAATCCAACCATTCTGAAATAATTTTCTAAAAATAGCGATTGACACCAGGTTGTCTTCGAGAGAAATCTCTTCGCCATTCTCGCGTTTTTTGAGCATGGCTTCGGAAAAATTGGTTAGATTGGATAATAACTGTTCGTAATTCATATCGTTCATTTCTTTGCCCAAACCCTCGGCGGCATCGACATAAGCGGTGCTGGGCATCGACAGTCCTTTCTTTTCCCAAATACGCTTTTGAGACGCGCGGTGGCGCAAATCCTCGATACCGGCGCGTTGAAAACGAGCGCTATGATCGCGCTTGGCCCAAGCATCCGCATAACTCAAAGCCGGCGCGTGACGCAAACTGCTTTCATACAATTTTTCTCTCTGGCCGGCTTCACTGGACTTTTGTCTTTGAGAATTCATAGTTTTTAATTCTTTGACTATGGCCGCTGATTTGGTTTTGATTTCTTTGAGTGACTTGGCATTGACAATATCGGCCGCTTTTTGCGAATAAGACGACCCGGGCATCAGCACATTGATCTCTTTTTGAATACTGTCCTGCGCCTTGCCATCGCCTTTTTCTCTGGCATCGGCTAATTTTTTCAATAATTCCAAAACTTTGGTCTCATTTTCATAGGCTCCTTGATTGCCTTCCAAATTCAGGCCATATTTACCTTCGATGGCATTGCGTTGCAAAGTGGCGCGCGTTAGTTGGCCTTGGGCGGCGTCGATTGCTTTGGCGACGGCTTCGGAGTCAAACTTATTGCCTTTCCATAATTCATCAAGTTCGGGAAAACGAGTACCTAAATCACTTATTGCTTTATCCCTGCTTTGTTCCATTGTACTAATTATGTTTTTGTTTTTTTCCGGCTCAACCCTTAGCTCCTTTAATTTTTCTTCAATCCGTTTTAATTCATTGAGCGTTTCGATGTCGGCGGTGGTTTTTGTAATACTATTACGCGCGCTAATATACTGGGCGCTTTCATCAACCTCGCCAACTTCTAGTCTGGTGGAAAATTGACCGCGCGCAGCTTCTTCGGCATGCGTCAAAATTTGCGCTTCTTGATGGCGTAAATTTCTCAATAAATTTTGATCTGTGTTTATTGCACTGGTTAAATCATTGAGTTCTTCCGCGTCTTTGGTTTTCTCGCGTAAACGCTTGTTATTTTCGATGCGCTGTTGAGTGGATTGGATGTCTTTGGTTACTGCGCCATATGTCACATTTTCTGTTGTTGGCTTTCCTTCGTTGTCAGTGGCCACTTTTCCTTCCGCGTCAATACTGGTGACTGCCACTTTTTCTGTACCAATCGAATCTTTTAATTTTTCCAAACGCTTCTTGGCGCGCTCGGCCGCGAGCCTATCTTCAAGTCGAGCTTCCTCCGCTTGTTGTTTTTTTAGCTCCTCGTCCGACATAGCGGTCTTGACCACGAGCATGTCGTTTTCTTCGGCAAAATGCAGGCCCTCTTTAGCAAATTGCGCCCTCGCCTCTTTTTCGGTCGTAGCTTCATGGCGAGCATGCCAACCATGCCCCTCTTCGCCGAGACGGATCTGCTGCATTGCTTCCACATCATTGAGCGTGCGCTGAGCATCAGCTCCTTTGACGCGGATCTCGGCTTTGGCTTTGAGCATGGCGGTGCGCTCACCAGCGGCCGAAGTGCTCATACCCACACTTTTTTCAATGCTCTTTTTTTGTTCTTCGAGCTGGGCTTTGTATTCTTTTTCATGCATTTCGGCGGCGCCAAATTTGAGTTGGCGAGCGATCCAATTGGTCGGTACTCCCACGGCACCAGACACACCTTTTTGCCAGCGCGCAGCAGTAGTACTGTCTCCAGTAACCTTTCCCGCCACTTTGCCGGCAATCCATGCAGCACCGCCCGGCAACGCACCAGCTATCTTGGCTGGCACCTTACCCATCATATCGTTATATACAACTTTCGCTCCCTGCACACCCGTATATAGAGCCAACCCGCGATTGATCCAGGACTTGCCACCCACGAGCGGAGCATTCATCGCGCCCCACTTGAGCGTCTTCTTCATGCCGGTCTTCGCGAAATCCACCGATTTTTGCAAAGCACTCGATCCCACCGCGCCGATCTCGAGGGTCACTTTGATGCCGGCGAGAAGCATGGCGAGCGCGATCACGAAACTGCCGAGATTGCCCCACTGCATCACATCGGTGATACCGGCCGACGGCAACGCGTCACCCTCGGTATTGACCTGCGTGATATCCATCGCGCCCGGATTATTGGCCGCCACTTTGGAATTGATATCCCCCTCGCCAATCGTCGCGAAACACAGCCACAAAAAAAACACACAAATCGGCGCCACGATTACATTGGTCGTAAATTGCGACCACCATTGGCCGGCATATTTTTGGCTTTGCGGCAAAACACCAAGCGCGAACGCGAGGGGCGACAAAACGATGAGCACCCACAGCACCACCATACGCGCCACTAAAATCGCGGTATAGCCCACCATCGTGGCGAGCGCTAATATCGAAAAAACCAAACCGGCGATGGCCGCGATAAACACCTCGGTGCCGGTGATGTATTTGTAACTGGTGGCCTTGGCGAAGCTCATCACGCCGTCGAGTTTGAAAGCATTGATGACATTTCCGCCGGCGGCGGCCGCGATGCCATTGACAAAAGTAATAGTGAACACCTGCGCCACATCGATAATCAGCCCGCAAATCAAGTGGCTGAAATTCACCAAAATAGCGGCCATGACAAATTTGCCGATCATTTTTTTGTATTCGTATTGCTCGATGCCGAGGATGGTGCCAAAAGCGATGACTAATAAAATGATGACAAAAAACATGTTGGCCATGTCGCGCACCAGGACCCAACCGATCTCGACCGCGGGCGAGCCGAGGTAGTCATTGTAGGACGCGACTTGGATGAGAAATTGGAGGAAAAACATGATCAGACGCAGAACCCAGCCGGTGAGCCAGATGGCCATTTGAGCGACACCTTGGGTGATCCAATTTTTGGCATCTTCGAGGGTAGTGTCTGAAGTCGGGGCGACACCGGTGGCGGTGCCGGCTGTATCCGCCTGCGCCCACACATGCCCCACCCACCCGAGTGTCACCACGATCGCGAACGCGCCGACAAACACAAACAGCCGTCGATGCGCGCGGGCGAAGACGACGAGTGTTTGGATAAATTGTCGGGTTTTATTTGGCATAATTTGTTAGATTCTTCGACTCCGTTTCACTGCGCTCAGAATGACACACGGCAATGACACACGGCATTGTCATCCTGAGCGAGGCCGTAGCCGAGTCGAAGGATCTATTACTGTATATCCACAGATTCTTCGACTCCCCGCCTGCGGGCGGGTCGCTCAGAATGACAGCGTGGTTGGGCTAATTCATCTCCGACGGCAACACGATGATGTGCCCATCATACGGAATGTAGGAATAATTGCCGGCATCGGGGAAATTCAAATTCAAACTATTTTGGTATTTACTGCAATATTGGGTGCCGTCGGATTCGCGCGCGATCGTATTGGGATTGTCCGGGAAATTATAGCAACCTCGTTGGATACCACGCGCGTTTTTGGCATCGCCGGCCGCGGTCGAAGCGTAGCACCCGCCCGTGCACCAACCCCAATTATCCACGAGCTGGATGCGGGGGCGATAGGCGCAGACGATGTCGCCGGTCTTGAGGAACGACCCGATGTGGGTTTCGGAAATTTCGATCTCGTCCGGCTTGAGCGGATTGGCGCCGACTTTCATGAGAGCATACGGCCCCTGCGGAAATTTCTTGTGTTGCGGGATATTATCCCAGGTGGTCGATGGCATGGGGCACTCGTAGATGTAACCGACTTCGGTGTAGCCCGCTTCGCAACCGGTATCGTTGGAACTGCCAAAACCGCCAAAATATGTCTCGACATCGGACGGAACATTGGATAGGTAAGCATGGCACTGCCCGGTAGATTCGCCGATAGCGCAGTCTTTTGCGCTGGCACATGGCACTTCCGGATAGTTGGTGCAAAAATATTTTGTTGCATTACTGGCAAAACACCGCGGTTTGCGATTGGCGAGCGGACCGATTGACGGCAAAGTAGCCTGATCCACATCTTTGAAAGTATCGGCAAAATCCACTTCCATCGAAGTGATCGGCATTTGGTTCGGATGCGCCCAAGAATAATACCGAATCTTCACTTCAGCGCCGGCTTTGACCAAGATATCTCCGCGGATTTGATTATTCACGGAAAATCTGTCCAATGCGGATATTTTACAATTTCGTCCTTGATCTTCGCTGCAATCCTGGTAGATACCTTGCTCCTCATCGCCATAATGTGAACGATCCAAATCTGGCGCGGCGACGATCGGCGGAAAACGGGTGAAACGAGTCGCTCCCGGGGCAGCAGTATCAAAATATGAATTTGATTTTAATGGGTAATCAACTACTGTTTCTGAGATTCCCGGCCTTTCAGTATAATTAACTATATGGCTATTTAATTCATAAATACCGTAAATTCGTCTGAACAATCTTTCCACCCACAAACAATAGATACTGTCTATGCTGGGCGAGCTGTTTACATTGAAACCTGAACATTCGGTTTTAACAAAATTACTTGCTTCGTAGTCACGATTAATAAGCAAGGGGATACCGCTATCGCCAAATTCACTGAAACTACTGTCATAAGATACTCCAAGACTAACCTGGTCACGAATTGTGCTACTATTAATATCAAACCAACCCAACGGTATTGTGTCGCCAACATCACCGCGATAATAATTGTTAAAAGTAAAATCGTATGGCCTGCCCGTTGAACGCAAATACCCGATCTCAAAAACATCCTTCATCAAGCCATATGGTTTATCGGGGACAAATACTGACCATGGAATAATAAATTTCTTTTGAATTACGGTATCAGAAATAGATCGGTAATCATAAGGTTGACGCGCGCGCCAGGTACTTAGTAAAAAATTATTTTTACCTGCTTTCACTTGTGCGATACTGCGACAATATCCGAGAGTGATATCTTCAAAATAACCGACTACAACATATCCCAATTTCATTTCATTATCCAACGATCCGCAATAACTTTCTCGAGCAGGTATGAACGGCGGGATATTACCTTGATCACAATCCGGTGGCACATCAAACCCTTTACATAAATCGACATTTACATACGATGTTTGATTTGGAAATCCTGTCTCTATTGAACAAGTATACGACATCCGACGAAATCTTGATCCTGATTTTGTGATTCCAGCTCCCAAACCAGCATCCTCTTTATGATAAAATCCTCCATTAGCTATTTGAAACACAAGCGCTTTGTTATTTGTGCTCTCAATATTAGTTTCGCTAACTTTAATTTGAACAGATGAATAAGGTAAAACATCGTATATCTGAAAAATACCGTTGTCAGCGCTACTTTCAGCATTTATATTTTCTTCGCAAAATGACCCACTGCTTTCTACGCCAGTCGTCATACAAGTTTTGTATTTTGACATCTGAGGCTGCGAAAAAGTTTGATGAAGTAAAATATATTTAATAGCATTTAGTCCTTCATGATCATCAATTATTGTCGAGCGATCAGGTTGAGTGGTTTCCCCGATATTCTTTTGTAGACGACTAATAACTTGATCGTTAGTTAAAATCGCATCTGTCCCTACTGCATTATATGTATTATCAACTCGTATGGCTCGCCACTGATATACTGGAATTGGAGGCGACGAAGAACCGTCCAAAGTTTCTGTTAGCTGCTCAAATTTGCTCTTGATTTCCACATTTTGTCTTGTATTGGAAAGTGTGGAAACGGTATGATCTTTAATACCGGAATACAAGTTGTGATCACTGCTAATTTTGTCAAAATCAAACACCACTACTCCCGGAGCAATCGGATAATTGCCGTGCTCCCACATGCCATTAATATTTTCGAGTGTCCAGACTGGGTCTGAATTAAGATTGATTGCTCTCGTCAAATATACTTCAGCTTTTATTAAGCGATATTTTGTTTTGTCCCAAGTAAAATTATTCAGTACTTGTAGCTTGCCACTACCGGGATCAACCGTGCCCGATCCTAACACTGTATTAAACTTACTTTCCGTGCGACGAAATATAACATTTGTGCTTTGAGGTTCAGAATTGTGAATACATGCTAATTGCGCATCTGGGACTATCGACGACGACTGTGGAAATACCACTCCAATATTTTCATCCAAACCCTGTCCTATGCAATCATTTTTCCAAATATTTCCATCGACAATATCGACCAACGCAGTATAGAATGGATCACCAAGCTGTAGATTTGTAATGGTATTTATACTGCTTTCGATACATTTAAAACGAGAATTATCGCCATCAAAAGTATCGCCAATATTACTATTATTGTACCATGTTCCACTCTCGTTTGCCGTAGCTCGATTATTCACCCCGGCCGGGCTATTCACCGGCAACCAACTAAGACACGCGTAATCGGGCGCATTGCTCATGGCCGTGCCATTGAGCGGACGGCGCAAATCATGCTCCAGACAATAACCTTTCCAGCCTGGGATTTCTTGGGTGGATTGGCGCGGGAGGCAGGTGCCGGCGAGGGTGGGGTTCTCATACACTTCAACTGTTTGCTGTATACCCAAACCACTATTTGTACACCTAAATATCAATGAAGAGTCACCGATTTGCATTTTTTCAGAAACACCATCTGATATAGATACTGATCCTTCACAATCATGATAATAGACTTTATCGGTGCGATCACCTGCTACAAGGCAAGAATACACGCAAGTCGGCGGTGAACTATAATTCTTCAATGACACTGAATCACCATCTTTTGCATACAAATTTCTTGGAAATGCAAGGTACTTCAAGCCAGTAGTCGCTATTCCGAAACTTGACGAGCTAAATCGATAATATGTCTTACCAACATTTGACGCATCATTTGCTGCACAATTCCACGGCTCCCCGGTCACGCTCCAATACCCTTTGGGCGCGCCACTACTATCGAGCTCATTGGTCGGCACCTGTGGCCAATAAACAATTTTTTGATTGGACGGACTACTCCCCTCGGCGCCATATCCGAGCTTGTAATATCCACAATCACAATCCTTCCCGCCGTTGGACTTGTCCTCACACAGTTTGACATTATCGAAACCCGGCCAAGAGCCGTCGCTCGATGACAGAGAATTTTTAAATACCGACAACGGGAACGGCGAATTTGCCTCGGGATAACCGCGACAAGTGAATGAGCTCGTCACCACCTCGACATCGGACGGCGAAAAATGCGGCTGGTCACTGCGATCAGTAAACATCGAAAAACCGGTGTAGTCGGGCCCGCCCCAGGTGATATCGCGATCGAGATAATTGACCATGCCGGCGCGCACGCTGAGGGCGCGATCGACGATCACCTTGTCTTTGTCGGCGCGGGTCTCGGTGACATCGTGGGCGCATTTATTATCTCCCGAGCTGGGGAGAAATTTATCGCACACGCCGAGCATGTAGCACTCTTGTTCTTGTTTATTGGTAATCGGATTAAACCGGTAATTCGCCAGCCGGCAATAATCCCACTCGGCGCAAGCGCGGTCGGGCAAAGCTTGGACGATAATATTGGCATCGAGCGTGCCACTGGCGATTGGCGCCACTTTTTCGCCGTTCTGGCGATTGCTGTCGCGATAAGTCAATCCGGTGTTCCAATATTTATTGACGATATCGGTCTGGTCGAGAAGCACGCACCCGAGATTGAGACTGGCCATGCCATTGCAGGCGCCGAGGCTGGGTTTGATTTTTTCGTTCATTAGTAAATAATAACTCTGGCAGGGTTTGCCCGGCTGACAATCGTTTTTGTCGGTAAATTCGGTACAACTGTTTTGGCTAAGCGGACACTCGCCCACGAAACCGTTGTATTTATTGTTGGTGCCATACGACCACAGATCATATTTCTGATAATCCACCAGATAATCCGGATAGCAGGCCTGCTTGTCGGTGTCGATGCATTTGGTCCCCTCGGCGCCTGAACAATCTGAGTCGACTTTACAATACGCGGGCGACTGCTCGCTGCTTTGGTCGCACCTACCCACGCCTTTCCAAAACCAGCCATAAGTGATGCCATAGGGCGCTTTTTCGACGCGTGTTTGCCAACTGCAGATTTTTTGACCGATGACTTTGGGATCTTTAAAATACAAATCACCTTTGGACGAGCCATATTTATTACAACCGACTGCCTCGTTGGTGCACAAGGTGCCCGCGGAATTATTTGATCCAAAATAACCGTCCGGCAAATTTTTGACGCGCGTAGCGGTGAATTTCGGACCGGATGGGGTGTCTGTTTGTTTGCCCGCGTCCATACAACCGACATTAGCGGCGGTGCAGGCGGATTTCTTGTCGGCTACGAGATAGATCGGGGTGGTCGAAGGGGTGTCGGCCGGAATGTGGATGGTGGAGGAAGTAATTTGGGCGGTAGTCGCGACAATATCCGCATAACTCTGATGTGAGATATTGGTATAACACCCATAAGCGCCGGTTTCCGCGATACACGAATATTCAGTTCCACCAACCGTCACCGTTAATTTTCCGGCATCTCTTGGCCCGGGCAACCACACATTATAATACCCTTCGCCGGTATCGCTCTGGGTATTTTGGGTGTCGATCACCGCGGTACAACCGACCGCATCCTCGCGACACAAATAACTGAAATTAGTGAGATAAAATGGATTGTTATTTGGCGTCTGATAACGCGCGCAACCAAGGGCCTCGCCCGGCAAATTGTCGAGAGGATTGCTATCGCAAAGAGTGTTTACTGATAGAGATTTTTTGACGAGATAAATATAGTCTACCACTTCCATCAGTTTAATATTGTCAATATAGATTCGACCGGAATTATTGAGAGTAAATTTTAATTGCGCGGTCGAAGTGGCGCCGGCGAGCTCCACCGGCCCGAGATGATAATGTCTCCAAGAATCGCCGATCTCCACATCGCCGAGCGCTGTATTGGCATTATTAGCCAAGCTAATAGAAACTTTTTGCGTGCCACCGTTCGCACCCGTGCCTTTGGCCCAAAATGTCAAATCATAGCCTTTTTCCGGATTGAGTTTGAGATTTTTGGCGACAACGGCACTGCCGGCCGAAGCATAAAATGACAGCGAGTGTTCGCCGGTCTTGGTTGATTCACTGACGAGAGAAATACTGCCATTATTCGTGACCCAGCCCGCGAGCGCCTCGGTCGTAGAAGTATTTTCAAATTGATCGTAAAAAATATTACGGACATTATTGCCGGCATTGCCTTTGTAAGCGCGACAGGTCTCAACCGCGGCCGAGCACACTCGGCTCACGCCCGCGGTGTTATTTTCACCGGCCGGCAAGCCATTGTAGTAGCAAAATCCGTCTTTGTACTCGCCATTATTGAAACAGAGCTCGCAATGATCGGTATTCCAATAGCCTTTTTTGGCGCTACATTCGGTTGCGTCCAAGCCGTCGGTTTCGGATTTCGCCGGCAACGCCTGCAATTCGGCGGTATTTAATCTATAAGGCGTGCAGGTCTGCGACACCGGCACGGTCTGCGAAAGAATGCGATAATAGGTATGACCCTTATCGTCGGTAAATTGTCGACAATCCGGACTAACCGCATCGTCCCAGTCAACACTTTTTGACCCCTGGGCATACACCGTGGCATTGCAAACCAGTTTGAAATAATCCAAATCAGCCTGCGTGCGATAAAAATACGCCGGGCCGTCTTTGATCGCGTCCGCGTCCGCTTCGCCGGATTTATCTATTTTCAAAACATAACTTTTTAATTGAACACCCTCGGCTTGCGTGCTCTCGTAAGTGAAAAATTTCCCGCTTGTCGCCTGATCGGGCGTGATGCATGGGCGCAGATAGGCGTAGTAGTCGATTTTTTCCATTTGCCCCACGAGAGCGCTCATATTGGTAAAGGCGCTACAGCCCTCCTCGACAGCCGAACAGGTATTGCCGGACTTGGGGATAATATAGGCTAAATTTTGGCCACGACTATAATTGCTCGGCATCTCGCGATAAGACGCGTAGCCCACGCATTTGGCGTCGCATTGGTCGTTCCAATTGAGCACCAGGCCATTGGCAATTTCCGCCGGATTAAATTTGCCCGGGATCTGCTCCCCGCTCGCCGAGGCCGTATACATATTACAATTTTCCTCGGCTGCGATACAGGGCTGGGCGTATTTGGCGCACTCGGTTTTTTTCCAGGGCAATAAATTGGTGTTGATGCCATTGAGATCAGAAAGTGAATCGGGCCAGACGGTCGCGACCGATTCGGGACGGGCATTGTAGCACCCGAGATAGTCCGGCGCCCGACGCAAATAAAGCGAGGCATCGTCGAGCGTGGCGGTATAGGCCGTGCAACCCGAGGAATTGCCGGTACAATCGGTCGAAACTTTGCCGTTGAAATGAATCGCGGTATTTTGAAAATTATTTGATGGTGTCGGCGCGCTCGCGGTGAGCCAATTACCGGCATCGTCTTTGGTCAAACTATAAATGGCGCAACCGGCATTGTCGGCGTTGCATTTACCGGTGTCGAGCGTGCGATAAAGATAGCCGACTTGTTTGCCCGAGACATCTTTGAAACTGACACAAGACGCGTATTGCTCCTCGCAATTGTCGGCGTTAAATTTCCAGACATTTTTTTCTTTGAGACAATAACCATAGCTCTGACAGCTCTTGCCGTCGAGACTGTAGCCCACGCACCCCTGCAAATCGGCGCATTCTTTGGAGCGATTGCCCGAGCCCGGCACCTCGATATCCGACCCGAAAACAAGCGCGTTACAGCGGTGGGGCGGGACTTTGATCACCCAATTCGGATTGATGAGGTGGCAAAACGGTTTCTTGGCATCATGGACAACATGGCCCTGCGCGTCATAGGTGCAATCATAAAACCCGTTGACCACATCTTCGAGGGTCCAGGGGGCGTCCGGGTTGCTGTTGCGGGCGGCAATTTCAAACCCGAGCGGTAAGATGCGCGCCTGACGCATTTTTTTGACATTGCTATAACAATAGTATTTTTGATAGCACTGCGGGCTGGTGTCCTCGCTATTGGTGGGCGGGATCAGTTTGAATTTTTTGTGCAAAAGATCGCGTTGCATCGCCTGGGTGATGGTGAGATAGCGACCGGTGCTGTTGGGCTCGTTGAGCGCGGAGGCGAGGGCGTAATCGATGATACAATTATCCGGCGTGGGATTGGCCGGGCAAGCACCAAAAAGATTGACTAAATTCCATTCATCGATCGAATTGATTGGGGATTTGAGCAGATCGATAAACATCGCTTCGGCGACTTGGCGGCCGGATGCCGTGGTAGCGTCGGGATCTTTAGGATCCGGACCACCATCGTCATCCTCTGGTTTTGGTTCCCAGCTACCGTCATCATTGCCGATTTCATCCAATCCCAATTCCGGCATCTCCGGCCAATCAAATTCTTGTTTTTTACAGACATCGGACACGCAAAATCCAAAAAGCATGCCGTTGTACATGAAGTTATTAAGAACCTGAGAAAAAAAAGTATTAAAGAATACTGCCGGCGTGTAAATTAGCAAATCCTTCATCCCCGAAGCCATCGACGAATTGATCACCTGCGTGTTGGTCTTGGCTTTTTCCGAAGCCGATTGATTTTGAAATTCTTTTTGCATCACTTGCGCCGGAGTCTTGACATTGCCCGAGATAATATCCGACATGCCGATAGCACCCTGGCCTTCATCGCGCTGTTTCTCGGCTCCATAGGTATTCTCTTTGACGGTGCGATCGACTTTGGCGCTGGCATCGAGATAAATGCCAAGGTCGCTTTGATCGGGTTTGATGGAAAAATTAAAATTCTGCGCCATGTTTTTCCAATAGCGACTGCTCCCTACTTGTTTCCAGTTGCTCAAAAATTGGGTAAAAGTACATTTTGGTTTTTCCGGAAAATATTTACCTTTGAGGCCGAGCCGCAAAGCCAAATCCAAAAACAAGGTCGGCGGGGCGCACAAATCGACGCCCAATATTTCACCAAGACCCTGTAAAAAAAAACCGGCCGCGTCGTTGCCCACACTCGCCATATAATCGCCGAAATTGTTGTAATGTGAAAACGGCGTCTCGCCCTTGCCACCGGCGGCGAGATAAACCGCGCTATCATAGGCGACACGCGTGATAAACGACTGAATCGCCTGCGTGATGCCCATATAGGCGGCCAAAAGCATCACTTCATACCATTTCATCTCCACTTCTTTGGCGAAATATTTGGCGCGCAGGGCTTGGAGGACTTCGTTGATTAAGGGTAAATTTTGAAAATTATCAATAGTGGGGCCTGGTGAGACAACTGTCGTTGGTGCCCCGGGCACCTGCGCTCTCACCGACGCCGGCACGGCCAAACTCCCAAAAACCGACACCGACAAAAATACCGTTACCGCGAAACAATAGACGATTTTTTTGAGTGTGTTGGGCATAAACAAATTATTGAGCGGCGGTGGACTGGGCCAGCGCGTTTAATATTTCTTGCACTGTAGTCATGATTTGCGCGTCGGTCATCTGGTCCACGCTCGCTTTATCCATCCCCTGTTTGATCAATAAAACGCGCGCGGTAGTAGGATCGGATAATTGCTTGAGTAGGTCAGCCGGCAACGATACATTTCCGACCGTGGTATTGGGCGCGGTAGCGGGCGGTGTCGTCACTGTCGGCGCGATCGCTGCCGACACAGAGCTCGATGTCATTTTGCCGCTAAGCGCGAGCGCGGTGAGCGAACCCAAAATCGATGGACTGGACGAACTATAGGCGGCAAAATCCCGATTGCTCTCTTCGATTGCTTTGGCCACCATCGCTTTGATATCCGCGTCACTTAGACTATTCAAATCATCGGCGCTCGTCCCCTGTCTTTGCAATAAATTACGCACCGCGGTCGGATCGTCTTTGAGTTGATTGAGGAAATTCATCTGAGCATTGCGCGCGTCGGCAGTGAAATCATGATCAGACGCGAATCCACCGGATAATTGCGCGTAAGAAAATGTCCCGCTCGCGCTGGCTGTGGCATAAGCGCTCGCTACCTGCGTCGAGCAATACTTGCCGTGCGGACAAAGCGGATTTTCATTTTGGACAATCTCTTGTTTGTCGGCGATGCCGTCGCTGTCGGTGTCGGCGAGATACGGACTCGTGCCATAGACATACAATTCCTCGAAATCACTAAGGCCGTCATTGTCGGTGTCGCGATACGCGAGCGTCTCCACACCATTGACTTCATTGCTCACCTCGGCGGGCACGCCGCTCCCAAGCTGAAACGGGCTATACATGGTATTGCGCAGTTGGAGCACCCCGAGGCCCAGCGCGGATACGGCAAAAACCAGCAATAAAACAAAACCCACTTTCTGTTCATGCGAAAGTTTTCGGATAGATTGTTGGGGCGATGCCTGATCGTCCATAATCCAAATAGTTACGAAATTATTATACCATAATTTTTTACAAAAAACCACAGCCCTGGGGCTGTGGATAACCTTCATAATTATTACTACCGATATTTAAAGCTTCTCTGCTAATATTTTCCACTGCTCGACCGACAACTCCTGCGCTCGGACGGTGTTTTTTAGCCCCATTTCGTCAAAAACTTTGGCTAATTCCGATTTTTTGGCGAGTGATGACAAGTTTTTTATCAAAAATTTACGACGATTGGCAAAACCGAGGCGAGCGATATCGAAAAAGCGTTTGGTGAACGCGACAGATTCTTCGACTCCGCCCCGCCAGTCGGCGGGGCTGCGCTCAGAATGACAGGTGGGATCAATTGCCGGCTCACCGCCACTTGTCATCCCGAACGAATGTGAGGGATCTTCGTTGGTTTTACTTGTTGTTGGAGATTCTTCGCTTTGCCTGCCTGTCGGTAAGCAAGGCTCAGAATGACAGACATGGCCGATCACCGAATCACTATTTTTTATATTTGATTTTTTATATTTGATTTTTATAATCGCGCTATCCACTTTTGGCTCGGGCCAAAAATTATCTCGGGTCACGACTGCCACTATCTCTGGCTCGCCGTAATATTGCACAGCCAAAGATAATAGCGACATATCGCCCGGTCGCGCGCAAATTCTTTCGGCCACTTCTTTTTGCACCATCACGGTCATCGTCTCGGGCGGATTATTTGATTCTAAAAATTTACGAAGGACTTGAGATGTTATCTGGTATGGTAAATTCGCGATAACCTTATATTTTGTTTGGGGCGAGAATATTTCTTGTGAGCGGGTTATGCGACCGCAGTCGCATCCTTTCGCGCTCGCGCGCGAAAAAAGCGAACAAGATGTATTCTCGCCCCAATCAAAATTCGCATGCAAAACATTCCCCCAGATAATTTGTAAATTTTTTATCGGAGCCAATCCCTCGCTTTGATCAGACTGACAAAATCGAGCCCAATATTTTTGTAATTTTTTTTCAATCTCAAACGCGACCACTTGACCGGCGGTTTCGGCGAGCGCAAATGTCAGTACGCCAAACCCGGGTCCAACCTCGACCACGGTATCATTTTTTGTCACCCCCGCGGCCGCGATCATTTGATCGATCACTTCCGGGTTGATCAAATAATTCTGCCCATATTGACGGCTTGGGCGCAATCCGGCCTGCTGGCATAAGTGTAATAAATAGTCGGGATTGAATAGCTTTTCGCGCATACTCATATAATAAATATCGGAGACAAAATTACAAATATAAAATTACAAATTCCAAATAAACCTCGCCTACCGGCAGGCAGGTAATAAATAACAAATTCAAAAAGCGACTTGAGATTTGTGATTTTAAGAATGACAGTTGTCATTGAGCTAAACCGACATCGCTATAAACATTGCGCGCGTTCCACAGTATCCACCCATCGGCACGGGCGTCATCGCTCGCCCGAATTTGCGCGCTGATCTTGTCGCTATCATAGATCGCCCCCATATTAAACGCCTGCACCCAGGCGCGCAGACGCGCTTTTTGACCACTCGCCTGCTTCACTCCCGCGCTCATGGCGCTATACACCACTTCATAGGGGTGGTCGGCCGGATTTTTAAAATTTAAATAATTCGCGGGGTAGTGCGACGGATATACCATCGGGCACACATAATCAAAAAATTTCACCGCGTCTCCGAGGCGCTGGCCGATGCGCATATCGTCTTCGCCGTATTTTTCCGTGGTCAGGCCAAATAAATCCGCCGAAAGATACACGGGTTGATCTTTCATCTGCTCGGAAAAATATTTAAAAAAGTCCGCGATCACTTCGTAGCGTTGGCGCCCGCCGAGCTCATACAAAATATCGCTCATGTTGCCGTCAGTGGGAAAACGAATATAGTCGAGATTGATCTCGTCAAAACCAAGCTTAGCCGCCTCCTTCGCGATCGATACGATATAATCCCAAATTTCCGGACGAGCGGCGTTGACCCAAGCCAAATTATTTTTATCGCGCCATGACTTGGTCGGATCGGATTTTGATTTGATCGCCCACTCCGGTTTTTTTTCCGCCAAAATCGGATCTTGAAAAGAGCTAACGCGAGCGATGGTGTAAATATTATGGCTTTTCAATTTCGCGATCAAGGCGCGCATATTTTTTACGCGCGTGTCTTTAAGTTTATTTTTTATCACAAACGGCAATTGCGAATCATACAAAACATAACCGGAATAATCTTTGATGTCGATAACGATGGAATTGAGTTCGGTGCGCTCGATGAGGCCGATGATCTCGTCGATTTTTTTGAGGTTGCCGGCGGAATAAGCGGTGAGATAGAGTCCTTTCACTTTTATCGGCGCGTGCTTGGCGCGTGCTTGGTTTTGACCAAGCGAATTTTCGGTAAACGCCGTCATGGTACTTAGATCGTCGATTTGAGCGACTGAAATCTCGGATAGCGAGACCACAAAAACACACGCAAAAATCGCCGTGGACACAAATACTATCCAGATGGTTTTTTGGTCGATGCCGGACATAGCTTGTGTATTATACTGTGGATAAACCATCTTGACAATCACCACAAAATGTTGTAGTATTAAAGTAATGGTAGGTTTAGCTGTAAAGAACATTTACGCTCCGAACTCCAAAGCTCCCGCAAGGGAGTTTTTGGTTTTTATATTGTGTGATATAATTATTGCGCTGTCACCGAGACGGGCCGAGTGTAAGTGGTTCTTACAGCCGGACCTACCATTCCTGCTTTGGGGTTCGATTCCCCCTCGGTCCACGGCATCCATGCCCACCCTTACCCGGTGGGTTTTGGTTTTTAAAGTACGCGTTTAAGGTAGTGGCCGGTCGAGCTCACGGATTTTTTGGACACCTCCTCGGGCGTGCCGATGGCGATGATTTCTCCGCCCTTATCCCCGCCTTCGGGACCGAGATCGATGATCCAATCACAAGATTTGATCACATCGAGATTATGTTCAATCACCAGCACTGTATTACCTCGATCCACCAGTCGCTGTAAAACCACAAGTAATTTTTTGACATCTTCGTAATGCAATCCGGTCGTGGGTTCGTCGAGCAGATACAAAGTTTTGGTCGTGCCATAGCGAGCAAGCTCGCGCGAAAGTTTGATCCGCTGAGCCTCGCCGCCCGATAGGGTCGGCGCGCTTTGACCCAAAGTCAAATAATCCAAACCGACCTCATTTAATATTTTTAATTTGTCGTAAATCATCGGGATGTCGCGAAAAAAATCTTCGGCGTCGGCAATCGTCATCTCCAAAATATCGGCGATTGATTTACCATTGTAATGCACAGCCAGAGTTTCGTTGGTAAATCGTTTGCCTTTGCACACATCGCAAACAATTTGCACGCTTGGTAAAAAATGCATCTCGATTTCGAGCGTGCCTTTGCCTTCGCAATTTTCGCATCTGCCCCCGGGCACATTGAAACTAAATCGACTATGACTAAACCCGCGCATGCGCGCTTCGGCGGTCGAGGCGAACAAATCGCGGATATGATCAAAAGCCTTGGTATAAGTGGCGGGATTACTACGACTGGTGCGTCCGATCGCGCCCTGATCGATCGTGATGACGCCATCGAGATATTCCGTGCCGGTGACGCTGTGACATTTAACTTCTTTATCGGTGCGAAAAAGTTTGTTGATTACCGCTTGGCGCAAAACATCGTTCATGAGGGTGGACTTGCCCGAACCGGACACGCCGGTGAGACAAACAAAACGGCGCAAAGGAATCTCCACGGAAATATTTTTTAAATTATGTTCAAACGCTTTTTTGATTTTTAATTTGGGGGTCGAACTGCCGACATCGCGCCGTCGAAGCGGGAGCTCGATTTTCTTTTCTCCCCGGAGATATTGACCGGTGAGCGATTTTTTCGCGTCGCCGATAATTGCTGTCCCAAAATTGTCATTCTGAGCGGAGTGAAACGAAGTCGAAAGCCTGCCCTGAGCGACAGTCGAATGGGAATCTATTCGCTTTTTGACGCCCTTGGATCCTTCGACTCGGCCTTGGGCCTCGTTCAGGATGACATTAACCGGACCGCTATAGACGATCTCACCGCCGTGTTTGCCGGCGCCGGGACCAATATCCACCATCCAATCACTCTCGCGAATCGTATCTTCGTCGTGCTCCACCACGATGATAGTATTGCCGGCCTCGCACAGCGCGCGCAGAGTTTTGACGAGCTGATCATTGTCGCGCTGATGAAGCCCGATCGTGGGCTCGTCGAGCACATACAGAGCGCCCACGAGTTTGGTGCCGACTTGCGACGCGAGCCGAATGCGTTGAGCTTCGCCGCCAGACAAAGTGCCGGCGCGCCGATTGAGGGTGAGATAATGCAGTCCCACATCATACATAAATTGCAGACGATTTTGGATTTCTTTTAGTACCATGCCGGATATTTCCAATTCGCGCGGATCCATGTCCAATTCCGCCTGCGCGAAAAATTCGCGCGCCTCGGCGATCGACAAATTGGCCACTTCCCAAATATTTTTTTGATGAATTTTTACCGCGAGCGCGTTGGTATTGAGGCGTTTGCCGGCGCACTGCGGACAGATTTCCGTGCTAAATAATTCTTTGGTGCCGAGACCGGTACAGGCCTCGCAATATCCATACGGACTATTAAATGAAAACAGGCGCGGTTCGATTTCAGGAAAAGAAAAACCGTCGTTCGGACACGAATACTGGGTGGAAAAAATCTGCTCATGGCCATCGGGATAAATCACGGCGCACAAACCATTGGACAAGTCGACCGCCGTTTCCACCGCTTCGGCGAGACGCTGGCTCACTTTATCTGTCATCCCGAACGAATGTGAGGGATCTCCACTCGTTCGTTTTTTGTGTCTTGGAGATTCTTCGCTTCGCCTGCCTGCCGGCAGGCAAGGCTCAGAATGACAATCGTCATACGAAATTTTATCCACCACCACCTCAATCGTATGCTTATTATTTTTTTCCAAATCTATGCGCTCGCGTAAACTTTTTATTTTGCCATCGACGCGCACTTCCAGAAATCCGCTATTGTAAAAATCGTAAAGCATCTGATAATATTCGCCTTTCCGACCACGCACCACGGGCGATAATATCGTCAACTCACCAACATTGTCATTCTGAGCGGAGCGAAGCGGAGTCGAAGAATCTATTCGCTTTCCATTGTTTTTAGATCCTTCGATTCGGCCCGCCGATTGGCGGGCCTCGCTCAGGATGACAGCGCTCATTTCATCGACAGTCATTTTTTCTATTCGGTGTCCGCACTGGGGACAATGAGGCACGCCCACGCGCGCGTATAATACGCGCAAATAATCATAAATCTCGGTGATGGTAGCGACGGTCGAGCGCGGATTGCCGGAGTGCGCTTTTTGATCAATGGAAATCGCCGGCGACAAACCCTCGATCTCATCGACATCGGGTTTTTGCATACCACCCAAAAATTGACGGGCGTAAGCGGAAAGAGATTCAATATATCGACGCTGGCCCTCGGCAAAAATAGTATCAAAAGCCAAACTCGATTTTCCCGAGCCTGACAACCCCGTGAATACCACCATTTTGTTGCGTGGTATTTCCAGGTTAATATTTTTTAAATTGTGCTCGCGCGCGCCTTTGATGATTATCTTGTCTTTCATATTTGTTTTGAAACGCCAAATCGGCCCGAAAATCGAACCGCCTAAAACACTACCATGAAAAGAGCGTGGGTATAATACCAAATCAGTATGAGATTGTCAACAATTTATCACAACCATCATATTTAACGACAAAAATAATTTACGACAATTTGTCTCTTGAGCGGGTTATGACGCCGAAGCGTCATCCCCGAGACCTCGCGGTCGAGGAAAGCGAAAGAGATAAATTGTCGTAAATTATTTTTGTCGCTTTAGCACCACCACTTCATCGCGCAGTATCGCCGCCAGCTCAAACTGCAAATCTTTGGCCGCCGCGCGCATTTGTTTTTCTTTGTCTTTGATAATTTCGCTAAGCGGTCGATCATCGGCTCGAATTTCCAAATCTAAGATCGCTTGCGCCCGCGCCTCGGCGGTTTTGTTTTTCAGTCCTTTGACTTTGGAACCGGTCAAACCAAATTCTTCCAAAATATTTTTGATGGTTTTTTCAATCGTTTTGGGAGTAATGCCGTGGGTTTGATTATATGACAGTTGAATAGCGCGCCGGCGATCGGTCTCGGCGACGGCCCGCTCGATCGAACCGGTGATCTTGTCCGCGTAAATCACCACTTGACCATTGACATTGCGCGCGGCCCGGCCGATGGTCTGAATGAGCGAGGTGGTATTGCGCAAAAATCCTTCTTTATCGCCGTCCAAAATCGCGACCAGCGAAACCTCGGGCAAATCCAATCCCTCACGCAATAAATTCACGCCCACGATCACATCGATCTCGCCTCGGCGCAATGAAGTAATGATTTCAATACGCTCTAAAGTATCAATATCGCTATGCAGGTATTTAGTTTTTATTTTGCGCGCGCGCAAATATTCGTCCAAATCTTCGGCCATTTTTTTGGTGAGCGTCGTCACCAACACGCGTTCTTTTATCTTGACTCGCTCTTCGATGCGAATAATTAGATCTGCGATTTGCGATTGTTTGCCGATAACCGGCCGAATAATCACCGCCGGATCCACGAGCCCGGTCGGTCGGACGATTTGCTCTACCACCTGATCGCTCGCAGCGAGCTCAAAGTCATCGGGTGTGGCCGAAGTATAGATACACTGTCCCACTCGCTCTTCAAATTCGGCAAAATTCAAAGGGCGATTATCACGCGCGCTCGGCAATCGAAATCCATGCTCGATAAGCACATCCTTGCGCGCTCGGTCGCCGGCGTACATACCGCGAATTTGCGGGATGGTCACATGCGATTCGTCGATCATGGTGAGAAAGTCTCTTTTGTCGGAGGAAAAATTGCCTTTTTGATCGATAGAATGCGCCAGGTAATCGAGCAAGGTGTAGGCCGGCTCGCCCTGACTGCGCCCATCGAAATAGCGCGAATAATTTTCGATCCCGCTGCAAAAGCCGGTATTTTTTATCATCTCCATGTCATAGCGCGTGCGTCGTTTAAGGCGTTCGTATTCGAGTACCTTGCCGGCATCTTCGAACTCTTGGAGGCGCTCATCCAAATCACGATAAATATCATTAAACGCTTTTTCAGTCTCGCTTTTGGAAGCGGCGTAATGTTTAGCCGGAAACAGCCAAATTATTTCTTCTTGATTTTTCACGGCTCTCGTCACCGCGTCCAATTTTTCAATGCGATCGATTTGATCGCTGACCTCGACGCGATAAATCACCTCTTCCCCGACCGGCATCACTTCAAACACTTGACCGCGCAAGCGAAATTTTCCGCGAGTTAGATCGCTATTGGTACGCTCAAATTGCATATCGATAAGCGCAGCCGTGAGACCGACGCGATCAAATTTTTGTCCGCGCGCGATTTGGAATACTTTGTTTAAATATTCTTGAGGTGATCCGAGATTGTAAATCGCCGATACCGACGCCACGATGATCACATCACTGCGTGTGAGCAGCGCCTGGGTGCAAGCGTGGCGCAAGCGATCGATTTCTTGGTTGATCATCGCCTCTTTTTCAATATAAGTGTCGCTCGCCGGCAAGTAAGCCTCGGGTTGATAATAATCATAATACGACACAAAATACTCCACCGCGTTATCGGGAAAAAATTCACGAAACTCATTACACAATTGAGCGGCCAAAGTTTTGTTGTGCGCGATCACGAGTGTTGGCATTTGCGCTTGCGCGATCACATTCGCCATGGTAAAAGTCTTGCCCGAACCGGTGACGCCAAGCAGTGTCTGGCGGCGCATTTTTTTTCTCAAACCAAAAACCAGTTTCTCAATGGCTTGGGGTTGATCGCCGGCCGGCTGATAGGTGGAATGCAATTTAAACACAATTATTTCAAATTTAAAGCAATAATTTTTTCTAACCAAATTTTTTGATAATACTCGCGGCGATCGTTTTCGTGTAATTTGATCACACTGCTATCGATCACGACAGATTGATCACGGCGCTCGGACGCGTTTTTTAATGATAGTTTAAATTTTTGCCACTGAAGCGCGCGCGCTTGTTTTTCAACCATGGCACCATATACACCGCCCCACATTTTTTCCCAGATCGCTTTCCAAATTTTACCCCAGCGCGTCTCGCCTACCGCGGGTGTGAAATTATTCACAAAAGCATGGGGCAATAATTTTTCGACCCAGCTATTGGCGCCGATCAGTGATTCGTAGTATCGACTCGGATCATATAATGGAGACAAATTAAAAAGCCAATAGGCCAGGTAAATATCCGGCTCGGAAATTCGCAATGACGCTAAATTTAATTTTTTTTGATCCAGATAAAACGAGAGGCAAATTCGCCCGGCGCTATGTCCGCCATAAGTGCGCAGTCGAAATAATCGCAAAATCAAATTCGTGAATAAGCGCGCGATCCAGATCCTCCCCGTAGCGGTAATAATAAAAAAGTCGATGTCGCTATCGGCCGACGCTTGGCCGAAACCCACGCTATTGCAGATATAAATCGACCGCACGAATGGCACCGAGCGAATCAGTTTGGCCGCCCTGATCGCGATGGGCATTTTTTGCTCGCTTTGGCGATTGGCTTCGAGCCGCAGCGCTATCGTTTCACTGCGCCCGGGTAAAAAGTAATAACTATCTTTGGTTTCGATTTTTTTATCCGCTGTCAATTTTTCGATATTTTTTTTAAAAACCTCGTCATTTATCACTTTCATCGACCACAAAAATCGCTTAAGTTCATCGAACTTAAGCGGGTAATTAAAAATGTCGAAATACGCCAAAGTTTTTATGATCGCGCTTTCCATAATAATTAAACCGCTGTTTGGCTGATAGAAATATTTTTTAACAACGGATTTGATTCGCGTAGCACCGCGTCATCCACCACCATTTTTTCATTACTAATTAAAATAACTTGGCTTGAGCCGATTACTAACTTTTTGCCGACCAAGCGCCTTCCCACGATGTATTGACGCGCGCTATGATTTTCGATATCAAAAATCACATCCAGCACCATACCCAGCTTGACATTGGACGCCGTGACCACCGGCAAAGAAAGAATTTTTTTGACCGGCATAAACATATATTTGGAAGTTAATTATTTTACCACTTCGCCTTCGATTATGTTTTTAGAAGATGGCTTATTTTTTCGGAACAACCAAACCTGTTGCGCGCCCATGAGCACTGTGCTCACAAACCAATAAAGAGTGAGGCCGGAAGGCAAACTAAGACCGATAAGCACAGTCATCGCCGGCATCATATAGGTCATTTGTTTGTTCATCATCGCCATCATGCTCTCGTCTTTAGATCCGGTGCCGGCATTCGCCGGAGGTCTCTGGCTCACTGTCATGCGCGCTTGCCAATATTGAGCGGCGCCAGCCATCACAGCCAAAGTCCAGTTGGCCTTCAGCATGTTAAAATGTCCGAATGAAATCGGATTGATAACGCCCGGGCTCGCTACAAAAGAGTATAATTGCTCAGTCAAATTATGCGAAGCTAAACCATCGCGCAATACCATATAGAGCGCGATCAAAATCGGCAACTGGATGATCAAAGGCAAGCAGGAAGCAAACGGATTAACTTTGTTATTTTTGTACAATTCCATCAGCGCCTGTGATTGTTTTTGCTGATCACCCGCGTATTGTTTTTTGATCTCATCCATCTTGGGCTGGAGCTCTTGGAGAGATTTTTGCGCTTTGATCGCGGCGTTGGTCAAGGGATACACGAGCACTCGGATGAGCACTGTCATCGCGATGATCACGAGACCGACATCATGGCCCGGAATGAAATTATACAAAGCGACAAAAATATTAAAGATCGGCTGATAGAGCGCTGCATTAAAAATTTGAGAAAACATAATTTATTATTGATGGTTAGACCGTTTTTTCGTCTGTTTTTGTTTCTTCGACGACTGCTTCTTCGTCTTTTATTTCGACCAGGGCTTCACCAGCCAACACTTCTTCGCTACTCACTTCTTGAGTTCCTCCTTCTTCTTTCACTTTGATTTTCCAACCGGTAAGCTCGGAAGCCAAGCGCACATTTTGCCCCCCGCGTCCGATCGCGAGCGAAAATTGATCGGGCGCGACGAGAGCAGTGGCCAATTTTTCTTTTTCTTCCAATTCGACGCGCAGGACTTTGGCCGGAGACAAACCTTTGGCCACATATTCGCCGGCATTTTCATTGTATGCGATCACATCGATTTTTTCTCCGCCCAGCTCCTCGATGATGGTATTGATACGACTGCCGCGCTGACCGATACATGATCCGATCGGGTCAATCGATTCGTCGCTCGTCCACACCGCCACCTTTGATCTCCAACCGGCATCGCGAGCCACCCCTTTGATGATGATGGTACCATCGGCGATTTCCGGAATTTCTTGAGTAAACACTTCTTTGACCAAATTTACATGGTTGCGGGACAATAAAATTTCCGGTCCGCGCGCGGTCATATTCACCGACATCACATAAAATTTCATCTTGGCGCCGGGCTTGTAGTGCTCGCGGTTGATTTGCTGATCGGACAAAAGGACACCAGTCACTTTGCCGATATCGATAAGCACTTTTCGTCCTTCCACGCGCTGAATCGAACCGACAATAATTTGATTTTCTTGTTTTTTGAAATCTTCAAACACCATGCCTCGTTCCGCTTCGCGTAATTTTTGAATAATCACTTGCTTGGCGGTTTGAGCGGCCATGCGACCGAACTCGTGAGTGATCTCGAGCTGAATCTCAAGAGTTTCACCTACCTTGACTTTTTTCTGAAAAAATTTGGCGTCCTTGATCATCATTTCCAATTTCGGATTGAAGTGCGCCAAATCAGCCGTTTCTTCTTCGGTGAGTTCACGGCCTTCGGCTTTGGCTTTTTCACGGCGCGCGGCCAACTCTACTTGAGCTTTTTCCAACACCTCTTCGTCGATATCTTCGACGACGGTTTTTACATCCCAAGCCTGCATATCGCCGGTTTCGGGATTAAATTTGACTCTGATATTTTGCTGTTTGTTGCCAAAATCCTTGCGATAGGCGGCCGCGAGCGCGGTCTCAATGGTGGCCAAAACCACATCATACGACAAATTTTTTTCGTCGCACAAGGCCTGAATTGCTTTGGTGATGTCGGACATATAAAAAATTTAAAATAAAATATCAAAAAGCAAAAATATTTGATTTTTGAGTTTTTATATTTGATTTAAAAAAGGCGCCTTCGATTAAGCGCTTTATGCTATATTGTCAATAGTATAGCACGGGAGACAGCGCTTGTCAATAGCCAATTTAATTTTTGGCCGATGTAATTTTAACCTTGCCGGACGGGGTTTTGCCATAAACTTTGATCTTATCCCCCACATCTAAAAATTTGTAAATTTGACTGGCGTCGGCGGTGGTCAGATTTATGCACCCGCCGCTGCGCGGTCGAATGCCAAAATCATTATGCCAATACGCGCCGTGCAAATACAATCCGCGCTTGGCCTCAAACAACATATTCCATTTGGTATTGGGATAGCTCCCGCCGGTCACCGTGCGATAAGTTTTAACCGGAATTTTTTTCAAAATTTTGTATTCTCCGGTCGGCGTCGGTACTCCCGGCCGGCCGGTCGAAGCGAGCATCTCGCCGATGCGCACGCCATTGACCAGATAATAAAATTTTTGGGTGGTGAGGTCAGTCTCGACTGCGCGGGTGATTTTTCTACTGCGACCGCCCTCAAACGGACTAAAACCATTTTTGATTTCCGCGCCATCGTAATATCCGTCGTTATCAGTATCGGGATTATTGGCGTCTGTGCCCAGTTTGATTTCAATCGCATCGGATAATCCATCTTGATCAGCATCGACAATGGCGGCCCAAACCGGCTGACTGATAAAAAAACCGGCGGTCATAACCGCGACAACGATGGACGCTAAAATAGCATTTGGTTTTTGTATGATCGTCATCTGAATTATATTTGGATTTACCGCAGTATTATATCATTTTTTTGGTCAGTCCGCCAGATTTCAATCAAAGCCCGCTCCAAATGACGCATGACGCGCAACGATGGATGGCCGAAGGTATTTTTTCCGACCGATATGATGGCTATTTGCGGAGCAACTGCGCGAATGAAATCATCTCCCGAGGAGCTGTCGCTGCCATGATGTCCAACTTTTAAATAAGTGGCGCGCAATGCCGGACAAGTCGATGATGCCGTGCAATGCTTATCGACCAAAGCGTTTTCCAGCGACACCTCGGCGTCGCCCATAAACAAAAAACTTTTACTTTCATGGGATAATTTAAAAACAATCGAAGAATTATTACTGTCCTTTTCCTTGGCGGCCAAACCAAGCGCCCCATCGGGTGAAAAGAATTCTAATGATGTACCGGCAATCGTCCACAACTCGTGTCTGGTAATATTTTTGATTTTTGACATTTTATTTTTGATATTTTCGTTCCACACCTGCCAATATGGATCGTTTTCTTTGCTCAGACCATTTTCAATGATATTTTTGACATCATAGCGACGCAAAACATCGACACAACCTCCGTAATGATCACCGTCGGGATGAGAAATCAAAAGATAATCGATAGTACGATCATAAAATGGCAAATACTGTCCCAACTTTGATAATATTTTTTTATCCGGCCCGCAATCGACGAGCATTTTTTGGCCGTTGGAAAAATTTATGAGCGCGCTATCGCCTTGGCCGATGTTAAAAAATATGACGCGAAAACCGGTGAATTGAAAAAAATGATAATAACAAAATAAGCCAAGCAGTAAAACAGCGCCAACAAATAAAACAATCAATGATTTTTTCACAAAATATTGTTACTTTTTGGCGATTAAAATTTGATTTACCCAATTTTCCCCCGTTCTAACAAATACCTCGCGCTCCACTCCAAACGCCAACTCCTCCAAGAGGCCGCGCACTCTTTCCGGCCGATGATAATATGATTCGATTTTGATTACACCGTCTTGGGTTTTTATTTCCGGCGGTTCTTTTTGATTGATATTGGTCACCGCCAAAACACCGTCTTCTTTAAGCACCCGGTAGGCTTCGTCAAAAAACCGACGCGGGTCTTTGAGGTGAACAATCAAAAATGCGGCCACCACTATGTCGAAAGAATTATCCGGAAACGGCAGTGATTCGGCATCACCAATCACCGATTCGATTTTATTGCTTTTGGATTTTAATTTGGCGAGCATTTTTTCCGACACATCAAGCGCTGTTACCGACGCTCCCATTTTTGATAACCGCACCGATAGTCGTCCGGTCCCCGCTCCCACATCCAATATTTTTTTATTTTTTATATCGCCAAGCAATGACAAAAATTTTTCTTTTTCAAAACCGTCCAAATATGCTTCGCGCGCATCATAATCACCGGCCGCGAGATCGTAGCCAGGCGTTGACCCGAGAATTTTTATTTTGGCTTTCATAAATTAAAAATATTATACCGGCATACGATATCGCCATCGTCGCTATCCCCACTCGCATATCAACGGCGGCCAAACTCCACCCGGCAAACCACTGCGTCAATATTATAACATACTTTAGACCGATGCCGGCTATCCAAGCTACGACTTGCCCCAAAGGAAATAATACCAACGAAAGCAGGACGGAAATAAAACCAAACAGCATCAGCCAGGGAATTATCCACAGTACGAGCACATTGACGACGGGCGCGACGATTGATAATCGACCAAATTGAAATAGGATTAGGGGCAAAGTGATGATAATCGCGGAAAGAGTAGAAATAAAAGTTTCAACTATCGCAGAATATATCACATTATCAACCTGAGCGGAGCGAAGGATCTGGTCACACTCGCATCTATTTGATAGATTCTTCGCGGAATTTATACTGAGCGGAGCGAATGTGCTCAAAATGACAGACTTTAAAACCGGACTCAAATATACGAGGCCCATGGTCGCTAAAAATGACAACTGAAACCCCGCGTCCCAAATCAAAATATACGGATTCATCAAAAGCATCACGGCGGCGGTCAACGCCAGCACATTACCCATTTTTGATAACCGGCCCATTTGCTGGGCAATCAAAACAATAATCCCCATGATTCCGGCGCGAATTACCGAGGCCGAAGCGCCGGTAAATATTACAAATAGTATTATTCCGGCGACACAAGCCCAAAAAGCTTGCGGGCGATACAAACCAATAGTGATAAGCGCGGTCATCAAAACAGACGCGATGATACTGATATTATATCCGGAAATCGCGATGATATGCGTGATGCCGACCCGGCTGAAATCATCTTTTAATTCCTGTGATAATCCGGCGCGCGCGCCATAGAGCAATCCGGCCATGAGCGATGACTCGGGTTCGGGCCAAAGTTTTTCTACTTGGGTGTTGATTTTGGATTTGAGAGAAAAAATTAATTTTAGCGGCGTTCCCCACCAATTGTCATCCCCGCGAAAGCGGGGATCCAGACACCATTCACTCGATGCCTGGCTGGTCGCGACTGGATTCCCTTTTTCAAGGGAATGACAGCCGGTGATGGACGGTCGATAGCAAATCGAATAGATGCCGTCTTTAGCCAAATACTTTACATAATTAAATCGGGAATCATCTGAATTTTTGGGCGCTTGCAAATCACACTTGATACGCAACACATCACCGAATCGATATTGCGGATGAAGCGGAGCATTGATAAGAACACGGCCTTTTTTACCGCTAATATTTCCGACCACATACTTCGCTCCGGCGATGCCAATATCTGGTTCCTGCGCCACCTGGCCGACAAATTCCCATTTATTTCCATTGTAATACGCGATTTGTTTTTCTGTTATCATTGGTGTCGCTGACAAATACCTGACCCCTCCGAGAATAATAAATATTATCATCAGTAACGCGCAACGCGCCCGCCAATCATACCAAAATAATATCAACAAAAATATTAATGCGAGCAAAAGAATATATAATCGAAATAGCCAATATTTTTCCCAATCAAACACTGAAAAAATGGAAACACCGGTAATGAAACAAAAACAAAGCGCCAAAAACGCTTTGCTTTTTGAATTGACAAATTTTTTGATCCCCTCCCCTTTCATACTTAAATACCAAATACTACATACTAAATACTACGCCACAATGCTCACTAATTTTCCTTTGACATAAATAACTTTTTTGGGCGCCCGGCCCTCGAGCCATTTTTGCACTTTTTCACTGGCGAGCGCTCGGTCTTTGGCGTCCGTGTCGGAAATGTCAAACGGCACGACGATCGTGTCGCGCAATTTCCCATTGACCTGAATGGCCAGAGTGATTTCGTTGTCTTGAATTTTGGCGGGATTGTACTTTGGCCAATCGGCATTGACCACGCTACTTTTTTGATCAAGCATTTCCCACAGCTCTTCGCATAAATGCGGAGCAAACGGCGCGAGTAACAGGGTGAGATTTTTTAATTCATCAAAGCTGGTTTTTTCTTGCGCGCGCAATTCATTGACCCAAATCATGAGCTGTGAAATCGCGGTATTGAATTTCATCTCACTGATATCTTCCGTGACTTTTTTTATGGTCTTGTGCATGATGCCGACAGACGCGTCAGCGGTAAAATTTTTATCCAAGCGCGGAAATAGATCCCAAACTTTTTCCAAAAATCTTTTGGCGCCCACGACTCCTTGCATATTCCAAGCGCAGGGCTGATCAAACGGCCCCATGAACATCTCGTAAACCCGCATCGCGTCCGCGCCAAAACGCGCGACGATGTCGTTGGGGTTGATGACATTATTCCAACGCTTACTCATCTTGCGACCGTCTTCGGCGAGGATTACACCCAGATTTTGTAGGCGTTTGAACGGCTCGTCGTGCGCCACCATACCGATATCAAATAAAAATTTGTGCCAAAAACGAGCGTAAATCAAATGGCGAGTGGCATGCTCGGCTCCGCCCACATAAAAATCCACCCCGCCTTCGCCCTGCGCTTCGCTTGGGCTTCGCGGGGCAAGGCCGGATCCAATCCAATATTCAATCACTTTTTTGTCCCAGATGTATTTTCCTTTGACTCTCGGCATCGCGTAGGCCAAATAATACCAACTACTCCCCGCCCATTGAGGCATCGTGTTGGTCTCGCGCTTAGCCGGCCCGCTACATTTCGGGCATTTAGTATTAACCCATTTTTCGATAGTCGCGAGTGGTGATTCACCGGTGCCACTGGGTTCGTAGTGTTTGACTTTGGGGAGCTCAAGAGGAAGTTCTTCGTCGTCCACTACCGACCAACCCGAGTCAATGGACGCTCGCAATACCGCCGGCTCCGACTCCACGGCCCCGCCTCGACTGCTAAAATGATAATTCTGCGGAATAACCCACCACAAATCCGCCCCTAAATTTTTTTCCAGCTCAACTAAGTGCTCTTTTTTTATAATCGGTCGATGGATATCCCCTAAAACCACAATTTTGCCACCGTTGATTTTTATCTTTTTCCAATCAAATTGCCAATCACAGCTCGCCACCACTTCCGGACGATCCTGATCATTGAATCTGGGCCGCACCACCGGATCCACCAAAACCGTACGAGCGATTTTTTTATTGATTGATTCCAAAATTCGATAAGTCACCGGACCGCCCAAGCTATGGCCGACCAAAACCGTATCTTCATCGATGCTAAATGGCGAGTTCTCCAAAACATACTTTGCTTGTTCGTTGACATTGGGATTGGTGGTATTCGGCAAATCCGGATTCCAGACCCGATGACCATCTTTCTCCAGCTCGGTTTTGAGCCACGGTTTGAAACCACGACTTGAATTGGAGGTAAAACCGTGAATTAAAATATAATTAAATTTTTTATTCGCGCACGCCTCACATTTTACCAGTGGGATCGGCTCGCCCCAATAGCGCTGACGCGAAAATACCCAATCGCGGAGTTTGTATTGAGTTTTTTTCTTGCCAATGTTTTTTTCTTCGAGCCAAGTGATCATTTTTTGTTTGGCTTCCGGTGTTTTTAAGCCATTGAGAAAATCAGAATTTGTGGAGATACCACCGCTGACATTACATTTTTCACCTAACAATATTTTAGTCATTTCAACATCTTGATCTTTTTGAAAATTATCCGAAAAAGGTTTACTGGCGCTTTCTACTGAATACGCGTCTGGAATAACAACACATCTAATAGGCAGATCATATTTTTTCGCGAACTCCCAGTCACGCTCATCATGCGCCGGCACGGCCATGATGGCGCCGGTGCCGTAATTGCCCAAAACATAATCGGCCACAAAAATCGGCACCTGCTCGCCATTCGCCGGATTAACTGCTTTTATTCCTTGGATTTCAATGCCGGTTTTTTCTTTGGCCAATTCCGTGCGCTCCATCACGGTTTTATTTTTGGCATTTGCAATATATTCGTTTACCTCTTTTTGATTTTTGATGTTAAATTTTTGATTTCTCAATAATTCGTGTTCAGGCGCTACCACACAATAAGTACACCCAAAAAGAGTATCGGGACGGGTGGTGAATACTTCGATAGACAAAGATTCCTCCGCTCGGCCTTGGGCCTCGGTCGGAATGACAGCGAATTTAACGAGTGCGCCCTCGCTTTTGCCAATCCAATTTCTCTGCATTTCTTTGATCGGCTCCGGCCACTCGGTCAATTTATCAATATCATTGAGTAGTCGCTCGGCATAATCGGTAATTTTGATCACCCACTGGCGCATCGGTTTTTGCTCGACGATACTGCCACAGCGTTCGCATTTGCCGTCATCAAGGTCTTCGTTGGCCAGACCGGTCTTGCAACTCGGACACCAATTGATCGGCTCGTTTGATTCAAACACTAAACCGCGTTTATACATCTCGATAAACATCCATTGGGTCCAACGGTAATACTCCGGGTCGGTAGTATTCACTTCCCGATCCCAATCATAGGTGAACCCCAAAAGTCCCAATTGTTTTTTAAAAACCTGGACATTTTTTTCCGTGGACTCGGCCGGGTGCATTTTATTTTTAAGCGCGTAATTTTCGGCCGGCAACCCAAAAGCATCCCAACCCATCGGGTGAAGCACATTGTGGCCCTGCATCATTTTCATACGCGCCACGATATCGGTGGCAATGTAGCCCTTGGGATGGCCGACATGGAGTCCGGCGCCCGACGGATACGGAAACATATCCAAAACATAAAACTTCGGTCGGTCGGATGAATCGCTGGTTTTGAAAGTTTTGTTTTTCTCCCAATATTTTTGCCACTTTTTTTCGATTTTGGCCGGATGGTATTGATTCATAATATTTGGTTATGGGCGTATTTTACCTAAATTATGGGAAAAAAGCAAATCATGATTGTTTTGACTTTTTAGCGAAAATACAGATTATTTCTCAATTCGCACGCGCGCAAAAATCCAAATAATATCCCAAATCATTTTCACCCGCCGATATAATCCGCGCCATAATCCGTATTTTTTTTCTTTGATCGCATGAGAAAATCCCGGCCACGATATCGCGCCGATTTTTTTGCCGGCGCGTTTAGCGGAATAATTCAAAGCGATTTCAATTTGAAATTTTACTTTAAATTTCTCGGGGACAAGATTCCATGTTTCTTTCGAAAGAGCGCGATTGCCGCTGATGATCGGCAGATGCGGTGTCAGCCAATTTATCCCCCAGATTGATCGGCCAAAGATGACCGCGAACATATCATATCGACCATCCACTACCGGCGCAATAATATTATTTAAAATTTCAATCGAAAAATTTTTTAAATCCGCGTCCAAAAAACAAATATAATCGTTTTTGGCAGCTTTGACCCCAGCATCCATGGCCTGCGCTTTGCCGCGATTGGGTGAGAGTGTGATGACGCGAGCGCCGGCACCGGTCGCGATTGTGCCAGTCTCATCAGATGAGCCGTCATCGACAACGATAATCTCGTCGACATAATCGCATTTTTTTGCAACCTCAATAACTCCCTTGATGGTCCGGGCTTCGTTAAACGCGGGAATAATTACTGAAAAATTTCTCATATTAGATAGCATTGAGACATATTTGATTCTGAGCGGGTTATATTAAGATATATTCTCATTCGTTCGATAATCATTAAAATAATTAATGATTATACTCACTCATTTCGAATATGCGCCCGCAGGCGCATCCTTTCGCGCTCGCGCGCGAAAAAAGCGAAAAACAAATATGTCTCAATACTATTTTTGGCATTTGAGACAAAAATGCGTCCCCCGCCCGGCATGGCGCGTCTTTTTTATGATTGATTTGCATCGGCGACATTTCTCGCCATCGCGCTCATATACATTGAGAAAATTATAATGCCCGCCTTTTTCCCCTTGAGCGTCGACAAAATCATCAAATGAAGTACCGCGATTTTTTAAGGCTACTTTCAACACCTCGGTGATACTGCTAAATAGTCTCTTTAATTCACCCGCAGTCAAACTTCCCGCCTTTCGCCACGGCAATAGTCCGGCGCAATAACAAGCTTCGTCAGCATAAATATTGCCAATACCGGCGATCAATTTTTGATTCATCAGCAACGCCTTGAGATTGGTTTTTCGCCTCGCGAACAAAGCTGAAAAATTTTTGAATTTAAAATTTTCAGTCAATGGCTCGATGCCGAAATTTTCATTAAAAATTTTTTCTTTTTCATCGGCGCTCGCCAGTTTCAAATACCCGAATCGGCGCATGTCATTGAAAAATAATTGTGATTTATCGACAAATGAAAATATAACCCGAGTAAAATTATTGGGCACTTGCAAATCACTGGGGGATATTTTATGTCCGCCGGCCACAATCTTTTCTTTACTCCTTGTTCTTTTTTCCTTATATATGAGCTGACCGGTCATCTTGAGATGCGCGAGCAAATATTGGCCATCGGACAATAAAAATGCCAGAAGCTTTCCCCGCCTTTCAATCTTAATAAATTTTTTTCCAACCAAAATTTTGGCCAAATTTTTATCAGCCACTTTATGGTCGCGCGCGTCAAGCGCGATAATTTTTTTATCAACTACGCGCGTCGAAAGGTCGCGCCTGATAGTTTCCACTTCCGGTAATTCAGGCATACTTATCTTGGTGTGCTATTTTGTGGTGAAGTATTGTGCCACGCTCCTTGTGCTTCGCAGTGTCGCTTTGGCACAATACTTCACCACAAAATGATTATCTAAGCTTCCTTTTAGACCGATTAAATTTAATCGCGAAACGATGCGCTTCGTCGCGTACCTGAATTAATAATTTAACATTGGCATAAGCCCATTTTTGGATTTTCAGATCGCGATCGCTAAAAATAATCTCATTGTTTTTTCGTGTTGGTCCTTTGGCAATGCCAATCACCGGGGTCGTTATTTTTGCGAAAGATAAAATCGATTTAACTTTATGCACTTGAGGCACACCGCCATCAATCAAAATTATATTCGGCATGGGCCATTCGTCATGGCGAATACGACGAGAAATAACTTCGGCTAAGCAATCGACATCGCTTTGCCCCACTACAGTTTTGATATTAAATTTCCGATACTCTGATTTTATCGGCCCACTCTCGTCAAACACTACCATGCTCCCCACTTTATCCGTATCGCCCAAATTGGAAATATCGTAGCCTTCGATGCGGATATGCCCCGTATTTCGACCGAAAAAGTGGAGATCTCTCGCTTCGTTCGGGATGACAGCGTTGGTAAACCCACTGTTTAATAGTGCGACATCTTGAATATGACGAAGCGCTTCGATCTGATCGCGCAACCGGCCCGCCTCTTCGAAATCTCCATACTTGGACGCGAGCTTCATGCGATTGTTTAATTGATTCAGAAGCGACCGCTTTTTCCCGGACAAAAATAGCACCAACGGTCTAATCACTTTTTGACGATAATCAAGCGCGCTAATCTCTCCACTGCACACCCCGAGACACTGTCCAATCTGACGATATAGACATGGCCTGCCTTGCTGTGGCTGACAAAATGACACCGAAAATAATTTGCGCAGTATTTTTTCAAATTCACGCATTTTTAAATGTGGATAAGGACCAAACAATATATTTGATTTTTGATATTTTATATTTGATTTGATTTCATGCTCACGCACAAATTTCACCTGCGGATATTTGTCTTTCGAGATCGCGATGTAATTCCAGCTTTTATCGTCTTTCCAATCAATATTATATTTCGGGCGAAATTTTTTGATTAAATTTCCTTCGAGAATTATCGCTTCCAAGGCCGAGTCGGTGGATTGTGTTTTTAAATTTACCACCTCATGAATCATTGCTTCGATCGGACGCACAGTGCGCGGACCGGTGAAATAACTGCGCACCCGATCACGCAAACTGGTGGCCTTACCGACATAAATTAATTCACGCTCGGAATTGAAAAACAGATACACACCGGGAGTATCTGGTAATTTCTTTAACTTTTTTTCGATAACGCTCTTCATACGATTTTTAAATCGCCCTGGCGCAATATTCGCGTTTGTCCGGTGACCACACTAATGATTGTGCTGGCCGGTCTAATCGGCAAAACACCGGCGTCAACGACGGCATCGGGAGAAATATCTTGTCCGGAAAATTGTTTGGAAATCTCGTCCGGATTATAAAGCGCCTGCGCTCCGGCAATATTGGCCGAAGTAGAAATAACCGGACGACCCAAGCGCCGACAAATATCCTGAAGAATAGCATGATGAGTGACGCGCACGGCTAAAGTATTTTCGGTCGAAAGCGCGGACGGCGCCAATCTCTTTATCAAAAATTTTTTCTGATAATTTCCCACTATCGTCAGCGGCAATCGAGCATCCTGATCCCAATATTTTCCGGCTAATTTTTTTAACGGCGCGCTCCACGATAAATACTTTTTGGCCATCGAAATACTGTCCACCAAAACCAACACCGGCTTGCCGCTGGCTCGCCCTTTAATTTTAAAAATTTTATCCACCGCCGTTTGATTGGTGGCATCACAAGAAAATCCATAGCTGGTTTCAGACGGCAAAACCAAAACCTTGCCTTCGATTAAAGCATTGATGATTTCTTTGATTTGTTCTGCTTTGTAAATCATCATAATCATAGACATCATTGAAATTTGTGATTTGAAATTTACTTGGAATTTGTAATTTAAGATTTGTGATTTAAGTTTTGATCCATTTTAAATATGATTCACAAAGCGGTAAGAGTTCGCCTTCGAGCACGCCCTCGGGATCGCTGGACTCATACTCGGTGCGATGATCCTTGACCATATGATATGGATGCAAAACATAACTCCTGATCTGGTTGCCCCACTCGGCCGATTTGTATTCCCCGCGTAGTTCATTGCGTTCTTTGGCAATTTTTTCTTCTTCCAATTTGAGCAGTTTCGCTTTCAAAACCTTCATGGCGGTTTCTTTGTTTTGCTGTTGTGATCGTTCGTTTTGGCACGATACCGTAATATTGGTCGGAAGGTGAACAATACGCACGGCGCTATAGGTGGTATTCACGCTTTGGCCGCCTTTACCGCCGGACATGAAAGTATCAATGCGCAGATCCTTGAGATCGATCTCAAATTCCACGCGCTCATCGAGCTCGGGCAAAACCTCAATCAGCGCAAACGAGGTGTGGCGCATTTTTTCGGCGTCAAATGGAGAAATCCTGACCAAACGATGAGTGCCGCTTTCGGATTTGAGATAGCCATACACATTGCGACCGCTGATTTTAAACATGATGGATTTATAACCCGCTTCTTGTCCGCGCGACTCGTCAAGAATATCCGTTTTCCAGCTTGCCCCGCCTTGGCGGTGGCGCATCTTTTCGCTGAATCGAAACAACATCCGCGTGAGCATCTCGGCCCAATCCTGCGCCTCGGTACCGCCACTGCCGGCATGAATCGCCACGATGGCATTGTTGTTGTCGTATGGCCCATCAAGCAAAAGAGACAATTCGTAACTTTCAAATTCTTTGGCGAGTTCAACAGATTGTTTTTCGATCTCGGTCGCGAGCGACTCATCGCCTGATGACGCGAGTTCGATCAGATCATCGACACGCCGGGAAATATTTTCCCATTTGTCCACTTCATTTTTGATATCACTAAAATCCTGCGACACCGTCTGCGCAGTTTTTTGATCGATCCAAAAATCCGGCGCTGACATCTCGGCTTCGAGTTGCGCCAGTTTGTTTTTTAAGTCGGCGATTTTTAACAACTGCATCGCCGCGATGATTTTGGCTCGCAATTCAAATAACATATCCGGCATAAATTAAAAAATCTTATCCGCTCCCACGGTTACGAGTAATGTAATCAGGCCGGAAATAATAATACCGCCAAAAACAAAAGGCCAAGATTTTTTGATGGGGATACCAAAAACAAACGCCGCCAATGCGCCGGTATAAGCGCCGGTGCCAGGCAAAGGCACGCCGATAAAAATCATCAATCCGATCAGTCCATATTTGGCAAAATCGCCCTCAAATTTTTTTTGCGCGCGCGCGAGCGCCCGGATCCATTTACCGGCAAAATAGCCGGATTTATTTTCAATCCAGCGATGAAACGGGCCGGCAAAGGCGAGGATTATCGTTGCCGGAATGGTATTGCCAACAATAGACCAGATCAAGGCTTCCCATCCGGGCAAATGATACCCCAATACCGCCACCGGCAACGCCAAACGCAACTCGCCCACCGGCGTCATCGCCATGAGCATTGTGGCAATCTCGGGTGGAAATTGAGAAAAAAAGTGCAAAATTGACCCCATCATAAATTTATTTTTAATGACCAAACATCACTCCAAACTATAATTGGGTTGGAGAAATAAAATTACCTCGTTCGGAAATATTTTTGGAAATGATAAAGTATTTTTTTAAACCGATTGATTGCGCCAATTCGGATAAGCGCGCCTCATCGGCAGTAGTGCCGGTGGTTTTGATTTCCAACGCTATTTCTTTATTTAAAATCGCGTCAATCTCCGCGGTATTACGACGATTGTAAAATCCCAGTTCGCCATACTCCGCCAGTTGATTTACGACTGTATTCTCCAAAAGCTGCGCGTCGTTCACGCGGCCGATGGCATTTAAAATTCCATTGTCGGTAAAATAAACTTTTTTACCGCCGGCCACGGCGCGGTCAATGCTTTTGGAAAATTTGGGCAACAGACGAATCAAAAAGGTGCCTTGCAGAAATTCCAAATAATTATAAATTTTGGCGCGGTCGGCGCTTAATTCGGCCGCTAATTTGGTAATATCCAATCCCGAACCCACTCGCGGCAACAATAAAAGAATCAGATCGCGTAATTCGCGCACATCGCGATAATCAGACAGCACCTTCAAGTCCTTCTCAAAAAACGACTTAAAAATATTTTTGAGAATCTCTTGTTTGGTCTCCGCGCCCGCAGTGCTAACCACTTCCGGAAACCCGCCAAATTTCAAATATTCATCGTATTCCGGCTCCAAACCCTTGGCAGAAATATAATCGGCCGGTCGCAAAATCTTATTCAGATCACGCGCCCGCGCTTCGTCCGCGCCCAATTGCCCGCGAAAATATAAAAACTCGCGAAACGATAGGGGCGGTAAAATATATAAAAATTTTCGCCCGCTTAAACTTTCCGGAAATAAATTCTTGAGATAATAATTGGACGAGCCGGTAATAAAAAACTTGACGCCGTAATGATCAATCAAATATTTCACCACTTTGGTGACTTCCGGATAATTTTGCACTTCATCGATAAACACAAACAACCGTTCGCCATCCGGCGTTCCGACCATTTGACGCAAGCGTTCATAAACATTGCGATAATCCGTTTCTTCAAACACTTTGGTGTCAATGGGGTTTTCAAAATCAAACCACAATTTGGGCTTATTTTCCAAAGTTTCAGTAAAAACCTGCTTTAACAGCGTAGTTTTACCCACCTGACGCATGCCAGTGATAATTATGGCATTTTTATGCTCAATTTTGGCTAATATATCGTAAAAAAGCAATCGTTTCAGCATATTTGTAGAAAATTTTATACAAAATTACGCTTATTTGTAGGTATTTTAATACAGATTGGCATTGGTGTCAAACTGCTTATCCACAAGCACACAAAAAGAACGGGGTGAGCCCGTTCTTTTGTAATTACGAATAATTTGAGATAAAGATCCTTCGCTTCGCTCAGAGCCTGCCCTGAGCTTGTCGAAGGGATGACATTTAAAATTAGTACATCCCGCCCATTCCACCCATGCCGCTCGGCATACCACCGCCGTGCGCTTGGGTATCATCCTTTTTCGGAATATCGGTGATAACACATTCAGTGGTGAGTAACATACCGGCGATAGACGCGGCATTCTGGAGAGCGCTACGCGTCACTTTGGTCGGGTCGATAATGCCCGCTTTAACCATATCCTCATATCGACCAGTGGCCGCATTGTAACCTAAATTAACATGAGCATTGTGCTCTTCGTATAAACGATTAACAACGACAGCACCGTCTACACCAGCATTCTGAGCGATCATACGCACCGGCTCTTCGAGGGCACGCTTCATGATTCTAATTGCTACTATTTCTTCAGGCTCTAAGGTCAAACTATCAAGCACTTTAACAGCACGCAGCAAAGCCACACCACCGCCCGGCACCACACCTTCTTCCACGGCCGCCTTGGTGGCACCCACCGCGTCTTCGATGCGATGTTTGACTTCTTTCATTTCGGTTTCGGTAGCGGCGCCTACTTTGATCATCGCCACGCCACCGGCGAGTTTCGCCAAGCGTTCTTGTAATTTTTCTTTATCAAAATCCGAATCAGATTGCTCGATGAATTTTTTAATTTGCGCCACGCGTTCTTTGATCATTTTTTCATCACCCTTGCCTTTGACAATGGTAGTGAATTCTTTGGTGGCGATAACTTTGTGAGCCGAGCCCAAATCAGTTAGTTCGGTGCTATCTAATTTGCGACCAACTTCTTCGGTGATCACGGTACCACCGGTAAGCACAGCGATATCTTGGAGCATTTCTTTGCGTCTGTCGCCAAAACCCGGGGCCTTGACCGCGAGCACATTAAAGGTGCCGCGCAATTTATTCACCACAAATGTCGCGAGAGCCTCGCCATCCACATCTTCGGCGATAATCACAATATCTTTTTTGCCGGACTGCGCGATCTTTTCGAGCAATGGCAAAATATCGTGAATTGATGAAACTTTTTTATCAGTAATTAAAATGTAAGGGTCGCTATACTCCGCTTCCATGCGCTCGGTATTGGTCACCATGTAGGGCGACACATAGCCCTTGTCAAACCGCATCCCCTGCACGGTTTCGATTTCCATACCAAAGGATTGCGATTCTTCCACAGTGATCACACCGTCTTTGCCGACCGCTTTCATCGCCTCGGCGATTTTGGCGCCAATTTCTTTGTCATTGGCGGAAATGGCCGCGACATTGGCGATCTCGTCATCGGTCACCGGTTTGGAAATTTTTTCCTTTAATTCTTTGACAATCGCTTCGACGCATTTGTCGAGCCCGCGTTTCACCGCGACCGGATTGGCGCCGGCAGTGACATTTTTCACCCCTTCGCGCGCGATCGCTTGCGCGAGCACAGTGGCGGTGGTGGTGCCGTCGCCCACATCATCATTGGTTTTGCTGGCAACCTCTTTGACCAGTTCCACACCGGCATTCTCAAATTTATCTTCCACTTCGATTTCTTTGGCCACAGTCACGCCATCTTTGGTGATGGTCGGAGCGCCATAACCTTTGTCGAGCACTACATTGCGGCCCTTGGGGCCGAGAGTGGTCTTGACCGCGTTGGCCAAAGTGTCCACGCCACGCAGTAATTTGTGGCGAGCGTCTTCGGAATAGAGAATTTGTTTAGCCATATATTGTAAAATTATTAATTTTCAATTTTTAATTTCTAAACAATTTCCAATTTCCTAATTTTTCAATTTCAAAATGTTCAAAATTATTAAATTGCGACATTGATACATTGTTTTAAAATTGAAAATTAGAAATTGAAAATTATTCAATCACCGCCACCACATCACTCTTGTCATCGTCTTTACCGACATACAAAATTTTGTATTCGACTTCATCTTGGCCACGACCGACTTTGATTTCCTCGCCTCCCCATTTTTTGTATAAAATTTTATCGCCGACTTTGAGACCAAGCGCCTTGACGGCATCGCCATTTCCCACGGCGACGATCTCGCCCTCGGCTTTCTTTTCTTTGCCGACGGTATCCGGCAAAACAATTCCGGACGCGGTTACTTCCTCCTCTTTTTTGGGCAACACGAGCACGCGGTCGCCGATCGGTTTGATAGACATAGTGAACAATTTTCAATTTTCAATTTTCAATTTCTAAACAATTATTGGATATCTGATTGTTTAAAAATTGCTAAATTGGAAATTGTTTAATAATTAGAAATTAGTGATTAAAAATTTCGCTTGTTATCACTCCCGACTATCGAGTGATAACAGTATGACCATTTTACCAAAGTCACATCGTCTGTCAAGGGCCACCCTTGACAATTATCCACAACTCGTTCTAACCATTGGTGTGGCTAAATAGAAATGGCTAAAATTAGCCGAAAATACAAAACCCGACTCCGAAAGCGAACTCTCTTAACCGTCCATATGGAGTTTCGGCTATGCCTGTCCGGTAAGCCAAAACAGATGGCGCGTTGAGAGCGTCCGCTCTCGATTCCGGGTCTTGGACAGTAATCATATCTCGTTTGCGACAAGCGGTCAACTTTGGCACCCCACCATCCGTCCACTGTTTATCCACACAAAAAGCCCGACCATCGGTCGGGCCCGCCATATTCATGCAGCCTGGCTTTTTCGCCACTCGGCAATTTTTTTATGATCCCCCCGCAACAGCACCTCCGGCACCTTTTTCCCCAAAAAATTTTCCGGCCGCGTATATAGAGGAGCTTCGGCGGATAATTTACCGGTTTCGTCTTGCAAAGACTCTTGATTGCCAAGCACCCCCGGGATTAAACGACTCGCAGCTTCGACGATCGTCAGAGCCGGTAATTCACCGCCTGACAAAACAAAATCCCCCACCGAAACTTTCTCATCGGCCAAATCATAAACGCGCTCATCAAATCCCTGGTAACGACCGCAAACCAAAACTAAACGATCGAGCCGAGAAAATTCCCGCGCCATGGTTTGATCAAATTTTTTCCCGGCCGGATCCAAAATAATTATTTTAGATTTTTTTGCGCCCGATTTGGCCTTAATTTTTTTCAGACAATCGTAAATCGGCTGAACCAAAAGCACCATCCCCGCTCCTCCCCCATAGGGTGTATCATCTACTTTACGATGTTTATCCTTGGAGTATTCGCGAAAATTGTACGCGTGAATTTTAATATGACCCGCTTGCTGGGCGCGCCACAAAATACTGTCGGAGCAATAATTGTAAATTATATCCGGAAAAAGCGTTAAAATATCGAAGCGCATATATTTATGAATACAAAACCACCCGGCGATTATATCACAGGGTGGTCGATTTGTCCATGTTCTCGTGAGACCTACTTCAATTCCACACTAAATCCAAAACTGTTTTCAGCGAGCAATTCTTTGGTTGTCCAATCATAGGCGCGGATACGAACAGCGTAGTCGCCGGCTGGCAAACTGGCGGACAAAGATTGAGAAAAAGTTAGAGAATCGACTTCGCCCGCGTTCATCACCCACTTGCCGGTTTTGGTCTGAACGGCTTTGCCGCTCGGACCGATGAGTTCGCGCACCATCTTCACCGTATGCTTTGCATCGGTCGAATTAATATAACTATATTTAACCTTAAACGAAGCCGGCATTTTGACATTGGTCTTGATCTTGGCCCATACTCCGGCATCAAACGCGATGTCGGTCGCGCCGGTCATCTCGCCCAAGCTAAAATATTTATTTTTCTTTTTCTCCACTGTGATACTAAAACTGTTTTGGTCGATTGCTTTGTTCTTGGCATCATAGATGGTGATTTTTACAGTGTAATCGCCAGCGGGTAAATTACTCGGCACGGCTTCATTGATTTTACCGGTGAAAGCCTCGCCTTTTTTGAGCGACTTATTGGCAACAGCCGACTTCACCACTTTATTTTTACTATTCACCAACTGACGAACCACTTTCACCTTGGCTACTTTGCCGGTGGTGTTGGTGTAAGTATAGGTGAGTTTAAACGCGGCTCCGGGCTGGAAAGAATTTGAATTAAGATAGCCTATCGCTATATTAGAATCCGGGTTTAGAGCAACGGTAGAAACAGCTGGCTCAGTGGAACCCGACGAACTGCTTACAGCCGGAGCATTGGGCGCGTTATAGGTAACCGTCACGGATTGCACCGCGGTTTCACCGCCGGTAGCCGATCGAAATTTCACATAAATTTTCTTGACTCCGGATGATTCAGATAAGACAAAGTTCTTATTGGCGCCATAAGTAAGCCAAGCCGATCCAACAAAACTGGCATTTTCCGATATTGCCACATAATCGGCTCCGGTGGCGCTTAAATTTAGATTTATTTCCCTGGTAGACACTGTAGTCGGTCCGTTGATAGATGCCGGGATATTGCCCAATACGGGCGCTATCGATGTAGTAATCGAACCACCGCCGCTACTGCCGGAACTGCTGGAATTGGTGGTGGCTGAAACAGCATCGGATTTTGATCCCTCGCCATTGCTATTTACCGCTGAAACCTTATATGAATAACTGGTAGCTGCGGTCAGGCCGGAGTCGCTATAACTATTCGTGCTGGGACTACCGATTGCAGTCGTGTAACTATCGGTGTTGCGATATACATTATATGATGTGGCGCCGGAGACAGCCGTCCATGACAAACTCATGGTACTCGCGGAAGCGGCGGTAGCGGATAAACCTGATGGCACACCCAGCGACACAGCAGAGGCGGTGGCGCGATCAGAATTCGGACCCTCGCCAACATCATTGATGCCAGCCACTTTATAATACCAAGTAGCGCCACCGGTTAAACCGGTATGATTGTATGAAGCGACAGTAGTCGTGGCCAACAAAGTGCTGGTGGGAAACGCTGAAATATCAGTCGTAGTGGCATAAACCGCGTAATAAGTAACGGTCGCAATCGGCGCCGACCAGCTTAAATTAATTTGTCCGGGTGTGGTAGTGGCCAATGTTAATCCGGAAGGCGCATCCGGACCGCCGATTACCGGAGCAAAATCTGTAAAGTGGTCAGTTTGCACCGTCACTTTATGATTGACGGTATCGATAGTCGCCGCCATTGGTTCCCACTGACCGGAGGTTTCATCAAAATACGCAAATTGTAAACTGGATTCCGGAACCTTTAACTCTGTCAGATCATCGGCATTTAAGGTTATCGACAAAGTGGCATTACTACTCAATGAACTCACTGCTTGACCGGAGCTATGTTGCGCGGCAATGCTAACAGTGGAATTTTTTAAAGCCGTAGCATTGGGAGCATTGCGCGGAGTGGTTGAAACCATTGAAACCGTGACTATGGAACTGTTGGCGCCCAAAGCATTGGCTGGCAAATCCAGAGTAGTATTGGCGTTGGAAATCTGCCCGCCGGAAGTATCGGTGATGCTTTGCATGGTCGGCGCCGGAGCGCTCCATCCGCTACGAGCGGTCAATGCGATATTTACTGTGGCGCTATCCGCGACTACGGTAGAAGTACCGGATGATCGCTCATATCCCGGACCCTCCGCATACACCGTCCAAGTGCCATTATCGACATTCAAAGTATAATTGCCATTGTCATCGGTGGGGGCGCCGGACCATACTTCACCAACCGATTTTTTAGCCGAAACCCAAGCATTGCTCACTGCCGATCCGCCACTGGTAATTTGACCGGAAATTGACGACGCTGTGGTTACCAAAGTAAAATTATTGCCCGTGCTGCTAACAGCGGCGACCGTAACATTGACATCACCTTCGCTAGCAATGTAAACCGGTGTTTTAACGCCCAAACGATAAGTACCATTAGCGGGTATATGCAAAGTATAATTTCCGGAGGCATCAGTCAAAGCTGAAAAAAATCTCGGGCTACCCAAACGACTGGCCCAAACATTGATATTCTGCACCCCGACTGCGCTCAAACTAACAGTGCCGCTGATGGTTATTAGCTCCACACTGGCTTGGGCATTACCACTAACCACCACAGTCTCGTCCGCCACCACAGTTACCACTTCACTCTCAATGATCGGACCGGTCACAGGAGAACCGGCGTTAACCACATAAATACCGGCCGGCACTCGAATATTGGCATATTTTGATGTTCCGCTTGCCGTCCAAGAATCAGTGCCGTTACCATGTCCGGTACTGGTATTAAACACACCGGCAAATAACTGACTTAAATTTGACGAATTATCGATATTAATTCTCACTGTGCCAAAACCACCGCTAAATACCCAGTTTTTACCGGTAGCATTACCGGCAGTAACATCAATTGATTGGGGAGACAGTCCACCGGTATCCGGAGACCAGCCACCTACTTCATAAGTACCGGCAGACAAATACAAAGTATAATTACCGGAAGAATCAGTTTCAGCGCCGTTACCTCCATTGGTGCCATTGATACCGCGCGCGCCAATTTTTACGCCGGCCAAACCTGATCCACCCACAGTCACCTGGCCGGTCACAGTGCGTAAATTACCGGTATTAACTGTGAATGTTAAAGAAGGATTTGATCCATTGGCGACCGCCACCCCGGCTTGAGCGGTAAGCGAACCAAACCCGGGAGCGAAACCCTCAACGCGATATGTGCCAATTGGAACATACAAAGTAGTAGTGCCGGCCGAACCGGTCATACCCTGCCCAAAACCACCATTTCCGTTGGCAAAAATACTAGCATTGCGGATTGCGTTGCCACTACTATCCTGCACCGTGACATTAATATAATTTTCCGCGCCACTTAAATAAATTGTTTTAGTGGTCGTATTACTGGAAATAGCCACTGGAAATTCAGCCGGTTGACCGGCGCCCGGTCGGCTAACAGAAATGGAGATGGCGCCAGCCGGAACTTTAAATTGATAGTTATTACCGCTATTGGGTTGGCAAATAGTATCTTGCGCCCCCATAAACATACCTCCGCCACTGCGTTTCACGCCAACACAGGCATTGGTAACCGGGGTTGAACCGCCGGCATACAACAATGAGATTGTCAGCGTCTTGTCGGCCGCGACATAGGCATAATCACCCAAATCCACCGTGCCTGAAACTGCGATATAAGCCGAACTGATCGCCGGCGGCCAATATTTGGTGGTGCCGGAAGAAAAGTTGGTATTGGTGCCGTTGCTTTCTCCGCCCATTACATTGAAACTCCAGCTCTCGCCACTCTTCACCTTCACGCGAGCATAACCATTGCCGTCAGCATCAAACCCGGGCGTACTGCCGCCAGCTGTGGTATACACCGGCGCAAACGACTGGTAATTAGCGCTTGTTCCCAGGACATAAGCATTTTGTCCTATTACGCCATTCGTCATGTGGATGGTGGTGGTAGCATCGGGAATTCCAAAATAAATAGTGGTGGTAACAGTAGTTCCGGCCGCGCTCAATAAAGATAGGTTGCGCATACCGGGAGTCAACGCGTAATCATAGACAGTGGCGCTACTTTTATTCAACAACTCCGCGCCCACCATATAAGTTCCATCGAGCAAACCGACATATTGGGCGGATGAATTAGTGTCTAATCGTCGCGAACCGATAAAGTATCCCTTATCCGGGTTGCCAAGCGCCACTTTCATAAAAGCACTTTCTTCGGTGGTAAGATTTCTGGTGGTGGTAGCGGTATTCATCCTTACCAACACATTCAATGTGTGTTTACCGCCAATGGTTACCGATGATGGCGGTGGCGGTCCCATTTCACCGCCAAAATCACTACCCTCATTACCATACAAAGAACCATCAAGCAAACCATTGTTGGACTTAGCGGTAAATTGCGCGAAACGATTGCCCGGACCGGCGCTATCACTGCCATAAACATCGGCAGTTGTCGGGTTGGTCACTCCATAGATAGTTACACTTAAAGGATCGCCGGCAACGGTCGCTGTACTGGATACGGTCAAAGACAGGCGGCGCGCGCTATCACTCGTGGTCGAAGTGGCCATCGCGCCAATAGTCGAAGTGGATGTTTCGCCCAAACTGATATATTGAGTGGTGCTAATAGATATGCCGCCAAGCAGGCTCGCGTAAGAAGATGGAAAATCTATCACAATTTTCCCACCCACCGGCACACTGGATGTGGGGGTAAATCTAAAAGTATAATTGGCCGCGGTACCGGTAGTGTAATTTGATAAAAATATTCCCGTGTTGGCATCAACGATGAAATTCCCGCCGGCCCGAGTAACGCTGGAAGTGCTGGTTTGATTATATTTTTCTGTTTCCAAAGTGCCATGTCCGGGCTGGCCATTCGCCAATGTCCCGGCTTTGGCGGTCCAAGTCAGGCTCGACATGCTGGATCGTTCGCCCAATGGATTGGAAATCCCGCCCAAAGTAATGCCAAATTGAGTGCCGTTGGCTACAGTGGTAGTGCCAACATATCCAAAGACGGTCAAAGGGCCACCCGAAGAAACACCGGCAGTATCAGCGACTGACTCGGCAGAAAAGACGGTGGTGGTTGAATTGCGTTCAATTTGCGCCGCATCGATCAAAACAGTGGAGCTCGCGCCGGACACTACCCACATTACTATCAAATTATCTCCGGTAGTATTTAATTGAGGTACTGAATAAGCATAACGACTCCAACCATTCTCTGTGGCTACCGGAGTCAAAGTTTTGCTAATATCCGTATAATCACCACTACTACCCCAAAAAGCTTCCGGAGTGGTGGTATTAAAATTAAAAAACTGTCCACCACCGCCACCTGACTTAATAAGCAAACCGGTGGACGGACTGCCGGTTACCACCTTCATATATATTGACACAGTAAAGGTAGTATTGGTAGCGCCGGTTAGAATGGCTGTATTAACATTTGAAACCCAAAGACTATCCGCGCCCATCATTTCTAATCGCAATGATTTAGCGCCATGAACATATTCAGAGGTGCTGGCGGTCATCACAGCATCCGTCAGTGGCGCGCCACCCGCACCGGAAAAACTCCATGGAGATGACGGAGTATTGGCGTCATCCCAAGTTTCAAAACTGGGATTGGACATCAAATTGGCTGAACTGGCGCCCAAAGCGCTGTATAGCTGAATTCCGCTGGTAGCCGTAGTGGTCACACCGGTCAAAACAAATGGCGACCCCGAGAAACCGGTGGGAAAAATGAACTGAACCACATCGCCGCGCGCCAAATCTTCGGTGGTAGTCATGGTAAACGACCAATTGGCGCTGGTGGCGGCAATTAGATTGTCAGTATTGTTTGCTTGCGGAGCCAGTGTAAAATTGGCTCCCACGCTGGCCAATACAGTTTGGCCGAACAAAAACGCGCCCACGCCCATACCGATAATCAGTAACAACAAAAACGCAAGCACAATATTTCGTCTTGTCATATTTTTATATTAAAAATAAAATAAAAAATTTTCATTTACATTATTATATCATATTTTTATAAATAATAAAAACCACTACCCGCAAGCTGTGGATAACTTTTTATAAATATTTTGAAGACAATACAAAAAACGACTTAACAGTCGCCTTTTGTGTTTAATCCGATCAAATTACCGGATCACCTTAGTTTGGTATTTAATGATATTTTTACTTCATCTGCTCCGCCACCTCGGCCGCAAAATCGCAAGCTTTTTTCTCGATCCCCTCGCCGAGCTCATAGCGAAAAAATTGTTTCACCGCGATGCCGGCACCTTTGGACTCAAGAAACTTGGCAATAGTTTTGTCTTCGTCTTTCACAAACGCTTGATCCACGAGACATACTTCGCTGTAAAATTTCTCCATCTTGCCTTTGAGAATTCCTTCAATAATATTTTGCGGCTTATTTTGCGCCTTTAATTGCTCGGTAGCAATTTCTTTTTCTTTCTCCAATACTTCGGCCGGCACTTCACCGCGGTTGAGATATTTGGGAAAAGCAGCGGCGGCATGCATCGAAACTTCGCGCGCGAGCGCGCTGTCGGTCGTGCCGGTCAATACGGTCAGCACAGAAATTTTGCCACCCATGTGCAGATAATCGCCAAAGGCTTCATTGTCGGACTTCTCCACCACCGCAAAGCGACGCAAAGAAATTTTTTCACCGATCTTGCCGACTACGGTCGCGATTTTGTCGGAGAGTCCACCGCTAAGGGCGCTATCCAAATCAACCGGTTTTTTAGTAATCAAATCCGCGATGATTTCATCCGTCAATTTTTTGAAATCATCACTACCGGCGGCAAAATCCGTTTCCGAGTTGATCTCGGCGACGACGGCGGTATTGCCCGCGACTTTGACGACAGTCGCGCCTTCGGCCGCGATTTTATCCGCGCGCTTGGCGGCTTTGACCACGCCTTTTTTACGCAAAACTTCGCCGGCTTTTTCCATGTCTCCTTGGGCCTCCTCGAGGGCCGCCTTGCAGTCCATCATACCCGCGCCGGTCTGGGCGCGCAATTTTGAAATGTCGGAAGCGGTAATCATATGAAAATATTTAATTTCGAATTTTGAATTTCGAACTATATTTAATTGTTAATTTTGCGATTTTGGAATTTATTATTTGAGATTTGTTATTTATTTGGAATTTGTAATTTTATATTTGAGATTTATCGCTATACGCTCTCCGCGATGGTCGCGGCGCGATGAATCGCTTTTTCCACCTTGGCTTTTACCGGCGCGGCTTTTTCTTCTTTGGCGCGATCGGCGATTTGTTTGGCCTTGGCTTTTTCCCATTCGGCTTTGCCTTCAGTGACAGCTTCGGCGACGAGATCAGCCATCATTTTGATGGCATTCACCGCGTCATCATTGGCCGGGATAATATAGGTGGCATCGAGCGGATTGACATTGCTGTCGCAAACACCGACCACCGGTATTCCGGTGCGATTGGCTTCGGCCAAAGCGGTTTTCTCGGTGCGCATATCAGAGATGTATAGGGCATCAGGCATTTTTTCGAGGCTGGCGATACCGAGCAAATAGCGATCCATCTTGTCCAAATCTTTTTGTTTGCGCACCTGTTCTTTTTTGGTATAGCGTTCGATTTCGCGCGTAGCAAATTGATCTTTGAGCAAGCGATATTTTTTCAAACGAGTCTTAACTTCGGCAAAATTAGTAAGTAGCCCGCCGATCCAGCGCTCGGAAATATACGGCATACCACAGCTATCGGCCGCGGTCTGGATCAAACCTTTGGTCTGTTTTTTTGTTCCGACAAATAAAATAACCTTGCCCTCGGCGGTAAGGTTTTTGATGTATTCCAAACTTTTTTGGAGCTCTTCTTGGGTCTTCTCCAAATTGATTACATGCACGCCATTGCGATTGCCAAAGAGGTATTGCTCCATCTTCGGGTGCCAGCGCGACTTTTGATGGCCGAAATGCGCTCCGGCCGAAAGCATCTCCAACAATGTGGGGATTTTTACCATATTTTTTCCTTTTAGCCTCCCCGTCCAACCCGCGGGAATGGCCCGGAGAGGAAAAATAGTGACGGGTGAGAGATAAATAATCGTGGGGTGATTATACCCCAAATGAGCGATTTTTGTCAAGTGTGGCGGGTATTTGGAAATAAAAAAGCACCTCGAGGGAGAGGTGCGAGAGAAAGGACTGGACGACTATTTGCCCTCGGCGAGGAGGCGGAGAGCCTCTTGAAGGCAAACAATCGGGACGGGGCTCGGAAGCCGAAATACCCCGTTTTGAACATTTTGTGGCCACATCGCGCTCCGATTTGGCACAAAATTCTTTTCCGGGGGGTGTTTATCCTCCGGTTCAAAAAAAACCGCTTTGGCGCCAGGAAACACCGTGCGAACCGTTTGGTGAACCTCGTCGCCAAATTCAGTCGAGGTAACCACCGCATGGAGTGAGCCAACCACCCCATTGGCTAGCACATTGTTGAGATGATCAAGGTCGCACTCCACCACTTGCCACCCCATTGTTCTGATCAAGTAAGCGAGATTGGCTCGCTTCCCCTGCTGTCGAAAAACCACCAGCACACTTTTTCCTTCGACCATCCCTGATACCTCCCCAGGTATGATTTTTCGATTCCGCCACCATTCTATGCTATTTTGCTCATTTTGTCAAGATTTGGCCATCTGTGGTATTATAATAGTTGTTATTTATTCCAAATTTTATGCCTAAATTCCAAACCATCATCGCGTCGATCGCGCTATCGCTAATTATTTTATCATCGCCGGCGCTGGCCCAAGTGACGACTCGATCAAACGAAGGGATCAAATTCGACAACTACGCCGCGCGCGGATATTTTTATGAAAATATCAAAACCGACATAGCGGTCAATACCGACACCTCGTTTGATGTCAGTGAAACCCAGACATACTCCTTTACCGGCGAGTATCATCAAGGGTGGCGCACGATACCTCTCAATAAAATCGACTCGGTGACCGACATCACCGTGATCGATACCGCCACCGGTCGCCCCCTCGCCTACTCTGCGAGTCGTCTCGACAAAACCAATTCCGCGAGCTGGGGGCGATACACTTTTTTCAAACAAGACGGCGCGGTGAATATCGAATGGTATTTCAATGCTAAAAATGAAAACAAATCATGGATCTTGAAATACCGCGTGCATGGCGGACTAACATTTAACCAAAACAATGACCAACTATATTGGAATATTTTTACTGATTATTCCGTGCCGGTAAAAAACGCCACAGTAAATATCGCCCTTCCGCAAAAATTCCCATCCGTAAATTATTTTTCTTATCGTGGGCGCTATTCGACCCGTGATGAAGGCGCAACCAAAAAATACGACCCCGCAGTGGGAGTAGTTTCATTTTCTGCGAGCACCTTCGCCGAGCAAGAAAGCTTCACCGTGGACATCGACTGGCCGCGCGGAGCGATTGATCGCAGCGCCTATCTATTGGATTTTGCCCAAACATATTATGGATATATCGGCGGAGCGCTGATAATATTGTTCGCGTTTTTATTCGCGTTATTTTATTGGTTGCGCACCGAGGTTTGGGTCAAAGGGCGAGGCGTGATTATCCCCCAATACGAACCACCCAAAAATCTTCCACCCGCGATCATGCAGGTCGTCCTTAAAGAATCCACTGACACCCGCGCTCTCCCCGCCACCATCATCGATCTCGCGGTGCGGGGATATGTATCGATCGAACAAAAAAACGCGCCCGGATGGTTGGATAAAATTAACAACGACCACCCGATCATAAAAATAATCGGACGAATTTTGCTGGCGCTCGCTCTCGCCTATTTCTTGGTCGCAGCGGTGATGATCAATACCGAAGGATCGTTCAACCGAATGCCTTTGCCGGCTATCTTGTATTTACTTTTCATCTTTTTTATATTCTATGGACTAACCAAAAAATTTTCTTGGGGTGTCAAAGATTTTGAAGTTAAAAAAATAAAAGAGTTTGCCGGCGACGACAATTTGACCGAATACGAAAGATTGTTTTTATCCGCTCTTTTTTCATTTAAAGACACTTTTTCCACCAAAGAAGCCGCGCGTGCCGGCAACACCCAAAAGCAAATGCTTTATCAAAAAATTAAAAAAGTTGACGAACAGATTCTCAAAGACACTGAATTGAAAACCGGCGCTTTCGCTAAACCGGTATCCAAAGAAAAATATAAATTCATCATCATATTCGGTGTGGTATTTTTGTCAGTATTTTTTATTCGTTCACTCCAAACATTACCTCAATGGGGTTATTTGGTTTGCGCCATCATTGTTTCCCTGGTCGCGCTTGGTACGCAAATCCGTTTTGAAGCCGCGCTCAATCAAACCGGCCATGAACTCAAAGAAGAAATACTCGGATTTAAGATGTTTCTTTATACCGCCGAACGCTATCGCCTGCAAAATTTGACGCCCGACATGTTTCAAAAATTTTTGCCCTACGCGATGGTGTTTGGCATTGAAAAAAAATGGGCCAAACCGTTTGCGAGCATGCAGATGCCACCGCCAAACTGGTATCATGCCGGATTTGTGGCCGGACACATGGGGTCGAATAGCTCAATGTCTGGGATGACTTCTGGTTTTTCCGCCACAGCCTTTAGCGCGTCGTTCGCTTCGTCGTTTAGCAGTGCTTTTGCGTCCTCGGGCGCGGGCGGATCGTCGGGCGGAGCCGGCGGGGGCAGCTCGGGTGGCGGTGGAGGCGGTGGTGGGGGCGGAGCGAGCTAACTATTGACAATTTGCAAGACCCGTGATAATATTAGCCCACATTATTAATCGCTTCAAACTAAATTTGTATGAAAGACAAAATTCATCCCGAATACCACAATTGCCAGGTGACCTGCGCCTGTGGAAACACCTTTACCACCGGATCGACCATGAAAGAAATCCGCGTGGAAATGTGTAATGTTTGCCATCCGTTTTATACCGGCAAACAAAGATTTGTCGATACTGCTCGCCGTGTTGAAAAATTCGCCGAACGCGTTGGCAAAAAAGATGCCGCCGCCGCGACCCGCAAAGGCAAAAAAGTGAAAAAGGCCGCCGCGACCGCAAAAAAAGCCGCCAAGAAAGCGACCAAGACCGAGGCTTAGCAAAAACATTGAAAAACAGACGGGTATTTCATACTGTCTGTTTTTTTGTTATAATACCGTATATTGAAAATATCAAATTTTAAATTACAAATAAATCCCAAATTTAAAAACTCAAAGCGATTGGAATTTGTTATTTGAAATTTATTTGTGACTTGAAATTTTGAATTTGTAATTTCGCCTATTATGCTCCAAAAATATTTAGACCTAAAAAATAAATTTCTCGCGCTCGAAGCGGACCTCCAATCCCCCGCTATTATTAACGACCAAAAAAAACTAAAAGAAGCATCGCAGGAATACACGGATTTAAAACCGGTATGCGATAAAATTCTCGCGCTCGACGGTTTTGAAAAAAGCCTAGCCGAAACCAGAGCAATTTTGACATCGGAGACGGACGCGGAAATGCGCGAACTGGCCGCGACCGAGGTGCCAGATCTCGAAGATCGCGTCGCTAAGCTGGAAAAAGAACTGCGCGACCTCACTCGCCCCCATGACCCCTTGGACAAAAAAAATATCATCATGGAAATCCGCGCCGGCGTAGGGGGAGATGAGTCGGCGTTATTTGCCGCCGAGCTGTTTCGCATGTATTCCAAATACTGCGAGGGACGCGGGTGGAAAGTGGAATTATTCGATACCAATCGCATCGGCATCGGCGGATACAAAGAAGTTATTTTTGGTGTCAAAGGACGCCATGTGTATAAAGATCTGAAATATGAAATGGGCGTGCACCGCGTCCAACGCGTGCCGGACACCGAAAAATCCGGTCGCATTCACACCTCGACCGTCACGGTAGCGGTCATGCCCGAGATCGAAGAAACCGAATTCAAAATCAATCCGGCGGATTTGCGTATCGACACTTTTTGCGCCGGCGGTCATGGCGGTCAAAGCGTCAATACCACTTATAGCGCCGTGCGCATCATCCATGTCCCCACCGGCACGATCGTGCAGTGCCAAGACGAACGCTCGCAAACCGCCAACCGCGAAAAAGCGATGGCCGTATTGCGTTCGCGCCTTTACGAAGTGGAACGCGAAAAAAAAGAAAAAGAATTATCTGAAAAAAGAAAAAACCAAATCGGCACCGGCGATCGCAGTGAAAAAATCCGCACTTACAATTTTCCTCAAGATCGCATCACCGATCACCGCATCAAAGCCAACTGGAATAATATCGGGGCGATCCTCGACGGCGATTTCGCGCCGATCGTCTCGGCCCTGCGCGCGGCCGAGGAGGCGGAGTAAAATAGAGACATTCTGAAACAACTGTCCAACTTTTGGTTTTGCTCAAAAATATATGTTCAATAAAATACAAAAAATGCCAGCACTGATTACTGTTGGTATTTTTATTTTATTCGACCTAATTATACGCCGACTATTCCCTTCGGCTCCCATCTCAAATTTTACTTGGTATGGAGTAAATATTTTTTTTAGTTTGATATTCTGGTTCTGGATTCACATGATTTTCAATCTAACTAATTGCATGGCACTGCGAAAAATATTTGCCGGTATCATTGCCATCACCGCATCACTTATCATTGGCATTAACTTAAAGATCTATCAATATTTTGGCAATTATATTAATTCTGATATTACTAATTTTTTAAGGCATAATCGCTTCTATATCATCGACTGCTTCAGATCATTTGTTTGGCTAAAGCCACAAAACTTAATTCCTGTGGCAGTGTTAATCGTGTTATTTTATTTGATCTGGCGGCCACCACTGTTAAGTACTTTTAACAATCACCGTCTTTACATATTTACCATTCCTTTATTACTCGGTTTAATTATGGCATTATCCGCAACCTCGCAATCAATTAATAATACCACCCTCGATGTGGCAACCATAAAAGCAACTATTATCAGACCGTTTATCAAAAATAAAGGACTGCACCAATCTGCCATGCGCTTCCGAATCAATCCGATCGCTCCGAAAAATGACTATAACATCTTGTTAATTATTAATGAATCTTTGGGAAAAAGCAATCTATCATGTTACGGATATTCGATTGCTACCACGCCTTGGCTATCAGAATGGGTGAATAAAGAAAAAAATTTGTATTTATTTCAAAAAGCATTTACCAACTCCACAGCCACCGATGTTAGTATGCCTTCAATTTTTACGGGCGTTGGCCCGGAAGAAGGCAGTAATAAACTACACCGCCTGCCGCTGTTGTGGGATTGGGCGAAAGCCGCCGGTTATGAAACCGCCTACCTGACATCTCAAAAAATTGCTTGGGCGAATTTGGATCAATTCATCATTACCCCGTCTTTAGATTATCTTTTCTCGCCCGAAAATAGTCGCGCGCCCATTATTAATGATACCGGCATCGACGATCGTATCACTATAAAAAATTTTGATAATTTTTTAAATAATTTTAAAAAAAATAAATTCTTGGCGGTAATTAACACCAACGCGCTGCACGCGCCCTACCAACAAACAAGCGACTTCGTCAACCCCCCCCAGACTTCAACTCACGCTATGATAACGCTCTATTCTTATTGGATAAAACATTAAACCAAACCATCGATATTCTTAAAAAGAATGGCCGATACGATAATACGATTATTATTATCACTGCCGATCATGCGGATATGGAAAAACGATCCCATATTCCCGGCCGTTTAGCTTCATTTTATAATGAAATGACAGCCATACCGCTAATCATCAAATTCCCAACTAATTTTTTTAATGATTATCCGAATAAAATGAAAACTGTAGCGACGAATACTACCGTCAATGTTGCCAATATCGATCTTTCCCCTACTATTTTAGAAATAATGGGCGTGGGCGCTGAAAATCAATCCATCACCAATCTATTACGCGGCCAAAGCCTGTTCACGCCCATTGCGCCCGATCGGCCCATGATTACCCTTAACACGAATGATTGGCGATCATGGTCGCAAGACGGCTTTGGGATTACCATTGATAATTTGGCTTATGTTTTTTCTAATATTGAGGGATTGCGATGCTTCGACCATCTTCGTGACCCCGGAGAAAAAAATAGCATTTGCGCGAATTTTGCTATAATTGATAAACAAAAATTTAACCAAATTATCAACAGCAATCATTTCTTAAAAAATATTTATGCCTACGAAGCACCTTAAACTGTGGCTTTCCGTCATCATATTGTTCGCCGCTGGTTGGCGATTTTACACCATTATTAATTATGGCGCTTTTTCTTGGGACGAATTATTTAGTTTCCACTACAGCCAAATGCCCTGGATGGATAGTTTTAAATTTTGGACATGGGAAACAAATCCGCCGCTCCACATGTTTATTTTGAAATTATGGTGGTATATACTTCCGGCGACTGAATTTTGGGCGCGCGTGCCAAGCATGATTTTTGGTGTTGCCTCGATTTATTGTCTATATGATTTTACTAAACGCATATTCAATAACAATACCGCTTGGATAGCCAGCGTCTTACTCACATTTTCTCCCTATCACATTTTTATCTCCGCCACTGCGCGTGGATATTCTCTTTTGATTTTACTGACTATTTTGTCGGTAAATTATTTTTTTAAAATTTTTATTGACAACGACGACTCGCGTGAAAACCGGCTGATTTTTGCCGCGACTCACTTACTGTTAATGCTTACTCATCTTACTGGAGCTTTGGTAATTTTGGCTGAATTAATTATTCTTTCGGGACTAAATAGAAAAAAAATTATACTATGGATAAAAACGGGATTAGCCCCGATGTTTCTTTGGTTGGCCTGGGCAGTACCGTCATTTATATCAAAAGCCAATATTAATACAGCCGGTAAATCATGGTTTTTTAATATCGATAACGATTGGCTTAACGCATTATTTTCTCTTCAAACATTAATTTTTGGCCTGACATCTATCCCCGCTCGAAGAATCGCTGCTTCGTTTCCTTTTGCGTTTTTTTGGATAACATTATTGGTGATCATGGCGATATTTTGTGCGAGTGTCGGTATTTGTATTTATTATCAAGTAAAAAATAAGATTGCCGATATAACTTTGCAAATCATTTCCTTGTTCTTTGGTTTGCCGATTCTTATCGCGATCATTTTGCATTTATGGCAAGTTAAATTTTTTACAATAGCTCTGCCATTTTTTTTAATATTGTTAGCATATATATTAAATAAATATTTTCCGAAAATTAAAGACGCGATTACAATTGCTATTGCAATCAGTTTATTTGGACTTATTATATTTGCTCGTGCTTTGCCAATAAATGATTGGTCGGGAATTAACAGCTACTTACAATCACATCGTGATCCCGACAAAAATCAGATATTAATATACAATCATTTTGTGGACAAGCTATTGCTCGAACGATATTTAAAAGTTCCAATCAATACTCTGCCGTATCTTGGACCAGATGATGCGGGTCTAAATTGGGATCAATTACTGATAAAAACCAATTATTATCGCTACATTCATCCTGACATTGAGATGCTCAAATGGTACCGAGATAATAATCTGCTAACATATGATCAAATATTTTTACTAAAAGAAATCGGCGTCGGTATTGATATTGATTGGACGCTAATTACCAATCGGTGGCATTTTGACGGGGGGATTGTCGGACGATTGGGAGACTTGCGGGCCTTAATGTTGTATGATCACCCTAAAAACCCTACTTCAACAATCAAAAATTGACGCGCTCGACGCGGAAATAATTTGCGCCGAAGTTTGTAAAAAACCGCGAGCGTATATTTTGACGCATCCAGAATTTTTTGTAACCAAGGCGCAAGAAAGAAAAATTTTGGCTTTATTCGATAGGCGTCAAGCGGGCGAACCACTCGCCTATCTCACCGGCCGCAAAGAATTTTACGGACTGGATTTTTTTGTGGACAAGCGAGTGCTGGTGCCGAGACCGGAGACGGAATTGATGGCGGAGACAGCGATTGATATAATTTTGAATTTTGAATTTCGAATTTCGAATAAATTTCGAAATATTAATATCAAAAATAATACGGTGCTAATCGACATCGGCACTGGCAGTGGGTGCGTGCCGATTGCCATTGCCAAAAAAGTGATAGCTTCCCATTCGACTGTCGCTCAGAGCAGGCTTTCGACTCGCGGAGTTTACCCTGAGCACAGTCGAACGGGCTCCGCTCAGAATGACACTACGGTGATGGCCACCGACATTTCCGCGGACGCGCTCGCTGTCGCCAAAAAAAACGCCCACCGACATGGTGTAAAAATCAAATTTTTACAAGGCGACCTGCTGTCGCCGGTTATCAAATTCCTTATTCCTAAAACCTTTCACCTTAAACCTACCACCTCACACCTAATCATCACCGCCAATCTCCCCTATGGCTGGAAAGCCTGGAAAAATAACTGCTCAATGGCAACACGCGGACTGAAATTTGAACCGGCCAGCGCGCTATACACCGGAAAAAAAGGTTTGGAATTGTACGAAAAACTATTCAAACAAATAAAATCGCTTTTACTCCTCAATCCTTACCTGCCTACCGGACAGGCAGGCTCCTTAATCCTTCTCATTGAATTTGATCCGCGCCAAACTGTCATGTTAAAAACACTTGTAAAAAAACACCTGCCGACCGCAAGTGTTTTAATCAAAAAAGATTTAGCCGGCCATGATCGCGTGGCGGTTATCTCCATTACCTACTCACCTCCAGCGTAATTTCCTTGGGCACAATTTGAACCCAAATAACGCCTGGCCGCAAAGAAATTTCCGTCCCCGCGCTATCATAAAATCGCGTACGCGCCGAAACAGATTCTTTTTTCCAAGTTCCGCGCGCCATCACGCCATCACGCCAGACGCGCGCTTCGCCACCACCCACAGTGGTGATTTTTTTGCGATCCACCTCATCAAGCGAACGCACGCTGACAAACTGCACGATCACATTTTGGGCGTGAATATCCAATTGCTCTTTTGACGAAGCATCGCTCACAGTGCGCGCGAAATATTTATTCGCGCTATCCCAGGTCCACGCCACGCTATAGCCAACTCGATAAGGAATACTAAACGCACGCACGCCCTGGGTCGTGCTGGCCGGTAAAATCTCGTCATTATACGCCCAGCCACTCCATGGTTGTCCGGTGTGCTTGGCGCCATAATCCGCGATTATTTTCTGCCAATTCTCGCTTTTGGTGAATAAATTATGCGGAGCATTGGCATGGTCATCGCGCCAGTAATACTCTCCCCACCAAAACTCGTTGGTATCAAAAATCTTTCTTTCTTTGATCAAATCCAGCGCCTCGGCCGAACCGCCCGAATGCATATACACGCCATCACCATATTCGGCAAGCCAATCCAAAAAATACGGACGCGCGCTCCGGACCGGACCGACTTTTTCCACCGCCAAATCGCTCGCGGAATAAATCGCCATAAAACGCGTAAACCCACCCTCTACCGGCACCTCATAAACAATCGACGCTTGGTCCAGGCCGGATTGCGGATAGGCCACGGGGTGATTGTCGATCATTACCGCCACCGCGCGCGGCCAAATCTGTGCCTCGGTCTCCACTCCCTCGCCGGTAAGCGCGCTAAAATAAATATATTCTTTCTCCGGCTCCGGCAAGATGCTATTTTTCCAAACTGTTTGAGAAAAAAAATAATTGTATAAAATATAGCCGAGCATGAGAGCCGACACCGACAAGAGCGCACCGATAATATACGCGAAATATCTTTTGGACAACATAAATGAAATTTCAAATAATAAATTACAAGCAACAAATTATTTTTTGGGATTTATTATTTGATATTTGTAATTTATTTGTGATTTGAAATTTTGAATTTGAGATTTCATGGTATCTTATCACAAAAAACGAAAACGCAGAAGGGTCGCCTCTGCGTTTTTAAAATCTGCTTATTGCGATTATTTCTTATCGCCTTTTTTCTCATCTTTCTTTTCCGGAGCCTTATCGCCCGGTTTAGCGGTGGCGGCGCCCTCTTCGCCTTCAACCACGCCCTCTTCCGCTTCTTTCTTCTTGGCAAGCTCGATCTTACTGATATCGGCGGTCTTCGAGGCTTCTTCCATCGCTTTGATTTCATCCTCGGTCAAAGCGCGCTGGACCTTGGCCACCACATTTTCGAGCGGAGGCGACAGCACTTCGACACCGGCGGGGATCGCCAAATTTTTGACTTTGATCATGTCCTCGAAAGTTTTTAACACCGAGACATCCACGATAATTTGCTCGGGCAAATCTTTCGGCAAACACTTCACATGAATTTCATTGATGTTGTGCACCAAGGTACCGCCCATGGCTTTCACTACCGGAGCTTCGCCGGTGAACTTCACAACCACGGTCGCGGTGATCGGTTTATTCATATCGATACGACGGAAATCAACATGGATAAATTGATCATTGATCGGATTGAATTGAACTTCATGCACGAGGATCTTGCCGGTCGGCTGACCATCAACCATGAGATCCACCAAAGTGGATTCACTCGCTTCTTTGTAAAGTTTGGCAAAATCTTTGTATGACACACTCAAACTCTCGGTCGTAGAGCCGGCGCCATAAACCACGGCCGGGATCAAACCGTCCACGCGGGATTTTTCTCCTTGAAGTGTTCGTTTCGTAGCATTTAGAGTATAGGCCATATCGTTATTTTAAAATTCAAACTGTTGAATAAATTGATGAGCATCCAAAACCTCATTGAGAGTAAGGGGTGGTAGAGACATTACGCGCTGCACATCCTGGTGATTGAGATCTGTGACCGTGCCCACCGAGCTGATGCCCGCTCCCATCTGCATCACCATGGTGATGAAATATCCACCACAGGCGTGGCAAGTGATATGCACCAGATGCACTTGATTTTTTTGAGCCGAAAGTTTGGCCTCACCCTCGCGATACGGGGCGCTACAGACCGGACACTGGTTCAAAAACTTAAGCGCCAGGCGCCAATTTTCAGATTTGGGAGTACCGGGTAATGTGGACATAATGATAATATATTTCGCAAAAAATGTCAAGTCTGGGCTGGGGGTAAGGTTAGTCAACCGATTGATCGTCCGGCGGGGCAAAATGCTCGTCGGCGTGCTGATATTTCTCAAGGGTGTCGGTCGGAAACCATTGGCCGGCATGGGTATGGGCAAAAACCACCCCCAGCAAGGCCATTTTTTCAAAACAATCCCTCTCAATTGATGATACACCATCGGGCAGGATATTCAAAATTTCTGGTTCGAGCACATACCCGCCGGCGTTATTTAGATTACTCGGCGCCTCCTCGATTTTTGGTTTTTCGATAAATCGTAAAATCTTGCCATTGTCTAAATGAGCGATGCCGTATTGAGTCACATCTTCGACGGGAAATAACGACAAGGTGATTTGCGCGTTGTTGATCTTGTGGGTGGCGACCGCGCTCGTCCAATCAAAATCCGCGAGGTTATCGCCGTTGATCACCAAAAAAGTCTCGTCGATACCGGTAGCCGCTTTTTTGATCGCCCCGCCGGTGCCGAGTGGCTGATCTTCGATGCTGTAGCTGATTTTCACGCCAAATTTTTCACCGGTATCAAAATAGTTTTTTATTTTTTCCGCGTAAAATCCGACTGATAATATAATATCGGTGATGCCATGTTTTTTAAAATTCAAAATCGCGTGCTCGATAATCGGACGATTCTTTATCGGCAAAAGTGGTTTGGGTGTATTTTCGGTGAGCGGACGAAGGCGCGTGCCGAGTCCGCCAGCGAGGATAATGGCTTTCATCGGAAATATTTAATATCTAATTTTGCAATTGCCGGTTCGCAGCCGGTATTTCGAATCAATTTTGAATATACAATTTCGAAATTCGAATATTCAGATTTTATTCAAAATTCTAAATTCAAAATTTCACAACATTTATCAAATAATTGGCGGCTGCTCCCACAAACGCCGCCACTGCAAATCCGCCGACGATATCTCCGGGATAATGCACGCCGGCAAAAATGCGACCAATCCCCACCCACAGCGCCAGCAAAGCCAATGGCCATGCCAACGGCAGATGCAATACCAGCGCGGTGAAAAAAATCGTAAACGACCACATCGAATGATCGGACGGAAAAGATTTCCAGGTAAATAATTTGGGGAAAAGCGGACGAAACATCTCCTTGTCGGCCGGTATCGCCAAAAACGGACGCGGCTCTCGGATGATCGCGGCCAAAATCCAATTCATCGCCCAGCCGACGGCGCCACTGGCCAGCAGTGTCAAAATAGCGCGCCCGACAAATTGACCGGAGAAATCCGGCACCATCCAAACCGACACCACAAACCAACCGAGCATACCAAAAATTACCAGCTCCCCGCCCGCGCGCGCGAGAGCGTCCAGCCAGCGATTTTTGCCGGAAAGTCCGTTTATTTTTTGAAATATGTATACATTCAGGTCCATAGCGCTAATATTCTAACAAATTCACTGGATTTTGTCCACCCATCGAAAACACCCGAAAAGCTTGAAAAATATTCAATTTGTGGTATGATAGTCACACTCGCGCCTGTAACTCATCGGTTAGAGTGGCACCCTTATAAGGTGCAAGTAGATGGTTCGATTCCATCCAGGCGCACAGCGCAATTTTCATCACCACATAATCATCCTATCCTATGCCCGCCACCCCAAACTTTATCGCCACCGAAAAAGACGCCGGCGTCCGCTTGGATGTTTTTTTGGCGGAAAAACTGAAAATCTCGCGCTCGCAAACTCAAAAAATGATTGAGGGCGGACAAGTCGCGCTCAACGGCCAACAACCGCAGAAAACCGGACCGCGCCTCGAAGCCGACGACAAGATAAAAATCAGCGCGCCGAAAAAAACAAAAATCAGCGCCGAAGCCCAAAAAGCGACCAAGCTTTTTACCATCAAAGATATTAAAATCATCGCCGAAACCGCGGACTACCTCGTAGTGGAAAAACCGACCGGCATGCTCACTCACTCTACAAACAAAAATGAGTCCGACTCGCTCGCGACCCTGCTCGCGCAAAAATATACGGAAATAAAAAAAGTAAAAGACAGCGCGCCTAAGACAGTGGCAAAAAAATGGGGCAAACAAATCCCCGACGAATACAATCGCCCGGGCATCGTGCATCGCCTCGATCGCGAAGCCTCGGGACTACTGGTGGTGGCTCGCACTCAACCGATGTTTGACCATCTCAAAGAACAATTCAAAAATCGCACAGTGGAAAAAGAATACTCGGTGCTCGCTCACGGTCGCCTACCCAAAGACTGGGATACGATCAATTTCCCTATCACCCGCTCGGAAACAAACGATCGCATGGCCGCCCTGCCCAAGACCAACAAAGGATACGACACCGAGGAGGGCAAAGAAGCGATCACCGAACTTTTTGTGGAAAAAAGATTTGTGAATTTCGCGCTTTTGCGCGTCGTGCTCCACACCGGACGCATGCACCAGATTCGCGCCCACCTCCTCGCTTACAACCATCCGGTCGTGGGCGATCCGATGTATTTCACCAAAAAACGCCCGCGTAAATGGGACGAAAAATGCGGACGATTATTTTTGCATTGCGCGAAACTCGGTTTCACCGATCTCACTGGCGCCAAACAAATTTTTTCTTCCCCACTACCCACTCCCCTCGCCAATTTTCTCACTACTCTCACCTAATCTATGCACCCAGCGATTATCATCAGCGGACCGGCCGGCGTCGGCAAAAGCACGGTCGCCAAAGCTTTGCAAAAACAATTCCCAAATTTATCAGCGAGTGTCACCTACACTTCTCGCCCCCCGCGTCCGGGTGCCAAAGAGGATAAACAAATTTTTTATGTCAACGCCGGTGAATTTGAAAAAATGATTGCGGACGGAGAATTTTTGGAATGGGCCAAAGTACATGAAAATTATTACGGCACTCACAAAGCTAAAACCATGGCGCTACTTGAAGCCAATCCCGTGATTTTTAATATCGATGTCCAAGGCATGCTCCAACTATCGAAATTCTTTGAGCCAAAAAACCTGATCACAATTTTTCTACTTCCCGAATCGCACGAACAAATGGTCGCGCACATCAAGAGGCGCGGACATATCGACCCAAAGGACTTTGCCAATCGCCTCCAGTCAGCCGAGCGCGAGCTCTCGCAAAGCGGGCTATTTCAACACCAAATCGTCAATGGTGAGGGTAAACTGGCAGAAACAGTGGCCAAAATCGCCACTATTATCCAACCCTGTTTAGCGGTGGTATCCGGCACTTGACAAAAAAACCGATTTACGGTAATATAAGGCCACTTTTTAAGATATAAAAAATGAAGAATTAATCATCAAAAACCAGTATTTTTGATTTTTGCTTTTTTATATTTGATCTAATAATATGACTGAAAAAACCGCTTTGGAGCTTAAACCGGGCTTGGTAGTTAAGGTCCATACCAAAATCAAAGAAACCAACGCCAAAGGCGAAGAAAAAGAGCGCATTCAGATTTTTGAAGGCACGGTCATCGCGGTCCGCCACGGATCCGAAGAGGGCGCCACTTTCACGGTGCGCAAAATTTCCGAGGGCGTGGGCGTGGAAAGAATTTTCCCGATCAAATCCCCGGTCATCGCGAAGATCGAACCGGTCAAACAATTGGCGGTCCGCCGCGCCAAACTTCACTTCCTGCGCGACAAGAATTTTAAACGCAAGATCGAGGAAGTCAAATAAATTTCATCAAACAAAAAAATCCGCTCACCAGGCGGATTTTTTGTTGAGAAAATAAAAAACACGGATAATGATATTCTGACAAATTATGATTGACGAGGTAAATTTGTAGACGAGCGGGAGCGGTCCGTCAGGATTTGAGCCAATGTGTGACCCGCCTCGCGGCGGGGAGTTTTGGCTCAAAAGCGACCGCGAGTCACAAATTTCGAGTCAGTCATCAATTTGGAAGAATATTATTATCCGTGTTTAGTTTATTTTATTACAAATACTTCCCCGTCCAACTTTTCTTGCATTTCTTGATCACCCCGGGCACGCCCTCGGCAATGATCTCGCCACCGTGTTTGCCTCCATCCGGACCAAGATCGATCACCCAATCGGCACAGCGAATGACATCGGTATTATGTTCGATAATCAAAACTGAATTGCCTTTTTCCACCAAGCGGTTCAAGACACCGAGTAGTCGCTTGATATCCTCGAAATGCAAACCGGTGGTCGGTTCGTCCAAAATATACAAAGTGTTGCCGGTGGATGGGCGCGCGAGCTCGGTCGCGAGCTTGATGCGCTGGGCCTCACCGCCCGAGAGCGTGGTCGCGGGTTGGCCAAGCTGGACATAGCCGAGTCCCACCTCGCGCAAAACTTGCAATTTTTCCGCGAGCGACGGTATGCCCGCAAAAAACAAACAGGCTTCTTCGGCAGTCATCGCCAAAACCTCGGCGATATTTTTACCGCGATAATGAATCTCCAAAGCATCCTGGTTGTAACGCGTGCCATTGCATTCGGCACACTCCATATATACATCAGCGAGAAATTGCATCGGAATGCGGATATATCCCTCGCCGGCGCACGCTTCGCACCGACCGCCGCCTTTGACATTGAAAGAAAATTTGCCGGCGTCAAACACGCGCATCTTGGCTTCGGGCAAAGCCGCGAATAGATCGCGAATCAAAGTGAAAATGCCGGTATAGGTGGCGGGATTACTGCGCGGGGTGCGTCCGATCGGATCTTGATTGACCGCGATCACTTTATCGATATTTTCAAACCCTTTAATACATTTGTGTTCAGCCGGCTCTTCTTTGGAACGATAAAAATGCTTATTGAGCGCCTTGCCTAAAATGTCGATAATCAGAGACGACTTGCCCGAACCGGATACGCCGGTAATGCACACCAATTTTTGAAGCGGAATATCGACATCGACATTTTTCAGATTAAACGCCTTGGCGCCAAGGATTGACAACGCGAGATTTTTCTTGGCCGGTGACTTGGATTTTTTGGGATCGGCTGTATTTTTACCTTCGCGTTCGATGCGCGCCACACCGGACAAATATTGGCCGGTCAAAGAATTTTTTACTTTTTTAATATCAGCGACTGTGCCCTCGGCCACGATCACACCGCCTTTGGTGCCGGCGCCCGGGCCCACATCGATCACCCAATCAGCCGCTTTCATCATCTCACTATCATGCTCGACGACGATCACCGAATTGCCGAGATCACGCAAATATTTAAGGGTAGAAATAAGTTTGCTGTTGTCGCGCGGATGGAGGCCGACCGACGGTTCGTCTAAAATATAAATCACGCCAGTCAGACCGGACGACAATTGCGTCGCGAGGCGCACGCGCGTCACCTCACCACCGGACAAAGTATTCATCGAACGATCCAGACTCAAATACGACAAGCCGACTTTATCGAGATTTTCGAGGCGCGGTAAAGTCTCGCGAATGATCGACTCGGCGAGACCGGGTTTGCCTTTGTTTTTTTCATTTTTATTTTTACCCAAAAGCGCGAGTAATTCGTCGATGCTTTGACCGGCCAAATCGGCAATGTTATGCCCACCCCATTTGACCGCGAGCGATTCACGGCGCAAGCGTTTACCGTGGCACTGCGGACACACTTGCTCGCGCATATACTGCTCGATCTCTTTGCGCACATAATCCGAATCAGTCTTGAGGTGGCGCTCGGCCAAATCAGCGACCACGCCGGCGAATGTTTGTTGCTTGCCATCCACCAAATAAGTGTCTTTGCCGGTGCCACTTAGTAAAATTTTAATAACTTTTTCGGGAAATTGCGAAACCGGAGTGTCCATCGAAAAACCATTTTTGAGCGCCACCGCCGTGAGGATCTTTTGGTAGCCATTTTGATTGCCGGTGATGCGCGTCCAAGGCTGAATAGCACCCTCGGCCAAAGTGAGGCGAGGATTGGGTAAAACCAAACCGGCGTCCACCTCCATCGTCACGCCGAGGCCGGTACAGCGCGGACACGCGCCGTAGGGACTATTAAAAGAAAAATTGCGAATGTCGAGCACGGGCATGGTATTACCGCATTCGGAACACAGGCCGACGGTGGAAAAAACAAAGTTAGATCCTTCGCTTCGCTCAGGATGACAATTAGTGGCGATGGTCACGAGACCATTGCTCAAATCAAGCGCTGTATCCACCATCTTGGCCGGATCTTGTTTTTTGATGTCGGTGATTTTTCCGGTCACCAAATCAACGGAATATTTAGCTTGCTTATTAAAAGAAAAATTAGCGAGCTCGTTAATTTTCATCACTTGGCCATTGACGCGCACCCACTCGAGGCCGGATTTCTCCACTTTTTCGAGAAGCTCTTTGGCATCGGTGACGAGACCGGAGCGCACCAAGGGAGACAACACCAAAATCTCTCCGCTTTTGCGGGCGAGCGTGCGAGTCGCTTCCATGATTTCACCGGCCGAATACACTTTGACTTCGGCGCCGCAATCCGGACAATGCTGGGTGCCGGCGCGCGCGAATAGCAGACGCAAGTAGTCGAAAATCTCGGTGACTGTGCCCACGGTCGAACGCGGATTTTGAGTGGAAACTTTTTGATCAATGGCGATCGTGGGCGACAGCCCCTCGACTTTATCCACATCCGGCTTGTCGCGCACATCCATAAATTGGCGGGCATAGGACGACAATGACTCGACATACCGGCGTTGACCCTCGGCGTAGATGGTGTCAAAGGCGAGCGATGACTTGCCCGAACCGGACAAGCCCGTCACGACGACGAGCTTGTTTTTGGGGATGCTGATATTGATGTTTTTCAGATTGTGTACACGCGCTCCTTTGATGACGATTTTGTCCATAGGTGGTGAAAGAAATGACAAATTTACTTTTTAATTATAGTGATTTGGATTGTTTTTTTACAAACCATTGACTGAAACTCTTAAATATGCTCCTTGTTTACTGTTAATTTGATCGCTGTTAAATAGCCTGTTTTTACTCACCTTTTTAATATCAGTTAAAGCGGTTATATTTTCATTATCACATTTTCGCCCATTTAACTCTCGGTAACTACTATCGCTCGTACAGTACTTCGCGATCTTGCTCCCATTTTTGTCCACAATAACGATATCGTCTACTGGGTCAAAATTAATATTGATATTAAAAGCAACGGCAAAACCAAGGAAACCATAACTCTGTTCTGCTTTCAAAATATCAGAATCAGTATAATTCCCTGTAAATGCCATAATTTTTCTATCATCATAACGAGAAGCTTCGGATAAATTTACGACACGATACTGAACCGCATCTATTCCGGGGTAGTCATCATTTCTATTCACTAAGGCGACCAACCGAACATCGTTTGCCCAGGGAAATTCGTAATTAAGTTCAAACCCAGAGAGTGTAACCGCTATTCTTGCTGATTTGCAATCATTTTCATCTGGATTCACAATGGGTGGAGGAAAACATTTACAATCTTCGCCTCTACATACCTGACTCTCTTCACAACTATCCCCAAAACAAGTCGCTCCACCACCACCTTGGGGGAAATATTGCTTACCGCATATGGTTTTGGGCTGGGTACTAGTGGGCAAAGTAGAGTATTTAAAATCTTTATCGCCTAATTTATCATACATATCCTTGCTGGGATTAGCTGAAGAAAGTCCCGCATCAGCGAAATTTTTCACCCAATCGGATTCTTTGGAAGTCTTCGCCGGATCGGCAAACTCACTACACCAATACGCCGGCATCGCGATCTGTCGGATCATATATGTCTGGGGCAGACGCAAATTCACGAGCGCCGGATTGATGGTGTTTAAAATCAGATACGAACCCATGGCGAGCACGAGCCCGACCGCGGCGCCACCGATGCGTTTCTTGGCGCGCCCGATCGCTTCGCTGTTGCCTCCAGACGCGGTCCATTCGAGACCGGCGATCACCATCATCACGGCGGCGAGGAGGCTCGCCACGGCAATACCGATTTTATAAACAGTTCTAATGTAATCTCCAATATTATAAAAAGTGCGCTTACCGCCGAGAGCGATCGACGCCACCGTGCGCCCGGGTGGCAGGCATTTGCCCCATTGCGCATCTTTGCCAGTGCCGCCACACTCGGTATCTTTTACCCAGCCCTCAGGCGCAGTCGGATCGTTTATTCCGAGCCAGCGTTGACGAGCGCCAAGACAGCTCGTGGGATTACTGCGCTCATCCCCACCGGTGCCGGCATTTTGCTTCCAACAAAGCGGATTAAACATCGGCGAAAGATCACTGGCCGCGAGTGCGAAAGTGGGAGCGAGAAGCCCCGATACCATGATGGTCAAAATAATTATTTTGAATTTAAACATACATAAATCCTTGTTTGTCATTCCGAACGAATGTGAGGAATCTTCACTCGAAAATTGCTAATTGTTTTGGAGATCCCTCGTTCGGATGCGAATCCTCGCTCGGGATGACAATTTGAATATAGATTCTTCGCTTCGCTCAGAATGACAATTTAAAAAATTATTTTTTCAAAAACCCTTCCCAAATACTAAATGGGATCACGCCCGCCGCCCGGACGCCATTGACAAAAAAAGTCGGCGTCGCTTTCACGCCCTCGCGCACGCCGGCGGCAAAATCCGCGCGCACCGCCACGCCGGTCGCGGGATCTTTGAGACATTCATTTAATAAATTTTTATCCACACCGGCAGTGTCGGCGAGCGCGGTGATTTCCGCGTCCGTGATCATCTCGGACCATTCGCTTTGCTTATCATAAATCGCATTAAACATTTGCCAAAAAGCGCCCTGACGAAAAGCGCAATAAGATACCTCGGATAATTTGCTCGTGCCGAGATAAAGCGATTCCAGTGGAAAATGACGGAAAATTATTTTTACTTTGTCCGGATATTTATTGACCAGCTGATACATGATCGCCACCGCCTGTTTGCTATATGGACATTTGAAATCCATGAACTGCACAATAGTCACCGGCGCGCCGTTTTTGCCCAGATACGGACTAACGGTGGTTTCGAGACGCGTGCGCAGGGCCGCGAGCGCCGGATCGATCTTGGCGATATCCTCGGCATGAAATTTGGCATAAAGCTCGGCTCCGGCTCCGTGGCGGATAAGCCAATAATACCGACCGACAATCACCGCAAAGATGATCGCGCCGATGATGACTGTAGCGACAAGCCCCGCTATCGTGAGGCCGGGCCAGGTCTCATACCAACGGATTTTACCGACAGGCTGGTTTGTAGGCATAGAAGTTTTTTTAGACACCGTATATTATAACACAATTGAGAAAAAAGCAATACCCCGACCATGATGCAGTAAAAAGCTTCAAATAGGCGAGCAAAATTGACAAAAGGAGGAAGCGGTGATAATATTAGGCTATAAATTTTGAATATTTAATTTAGAATTTTGAATAAATAAATAATATCGAAATTCGAATATTAAATATTCTGATTTTATTCAAAATTAGAAATACCGGCTGCGAACCGGCAATTGCAAAATTAAATATTTTATTCATTCCTATGCCAAATAAAGACCTCGAAACTCAAACCTCTCTCTCATCACAATACCTGATCCCCACCGTGATCGAAAAAACCAATTTTGGCGAACGCGCTTATGATATTTATTCGCGCCTGCTCCAAGACCGGATTATTTTTCTCGGATCAGCGGTCGACGATCATGTCGCCAATGTGGTGATCGCCCAGCTTTTATTTTTGGATAATCAAAACCCGGGTAAGGATATCAAATTGTATATCAACTCTCCGGGCGGATCAGTGACCGCCGGACTCGCTATTTACGACACGATGCAATTTATCAAATCCGATGTATCCACCATCTGCGTGGGCATGGCGGCCAGCATGGCAGCGGTATTGCTCGCGGCCGGCGCCGAGGGCAAGCGCCTCGCGCTCCCCAACTCCGAAATCATGATTCACCAAGTGATGGGCGGGATGGAAGGCCAAGCAAGCGACATCAAAATTCGCGCCGAGAGAATTTTGCGCATCAAAGATCGCCTCAATCAAATCCTCGTCAAACACACCGGCAAAGATATGCCGACGATTGAAAAAGATACTGATCGCGACTATTTCATGACGGCGATAGAAGCAAAAAAATACGGCATTATCGACACGGTGATTGAATAAATAAAATACTAAAAATACTCCGGCCTTGGTCGGAGTTTTTTTGGCTTTAATTAGCCAAATATTTTGTCTGTGGATAACTACCCTGGCCATCCCTTGACAAAATGAGGTTTTTGTGCTATAATTGCCAGTCAAGAAAAATTGGATGTGGAGCAGTATCTGTTAACGGTATTATTATCGCTTAGCATGTACTATTCCGTATCCACGACCCCGCCATGAAGGCGGGGCAAGAAGTGGTTTCGGGGAAATAGGCGCTATACAGAAAAGTATGTTAAATTAGCGCGTAATTCTCCGTATCCACGACAAGCATGGGGGTGTGTTGATGGATAGTGCAGGCTTCGGCTCGCCTTCTCCATGAATACACCTTCTTGGATGCGGTTTCGCCCCTTATTGGGGCACAAAAACAACCCACCCCCGACTAAGTCGGGGGTGGTTTTGATTTTGTCAAAATTCTGGCGAAAACTAAAGTCTAATCAAACAAATTTATTTATTCGATGACATCGATCTGAATCTGGCTGTCGTGACGATGTTTGGGCAGACGAATGGTCAAAACACCGTATTTATACTCGGCGCGCGCGAGTTCGCTTTTGACCTCTGTCGGCAAAACAATCGTGCGCGAAAAACCGCCCCAATAACACTCCTGATACAAAAATCCGGCGCCGGCGGGCATGGGCGATCGACGCGCCCCGCGAATAGTCAACAAATCGCCATGCACATGCAAGCTGAAATCCCCTGGTTTGGTGCCGGCCATAGTGGCGACGATCACTACCTCTTCCGCCGTCTCGGCCACATCGAGTGAAAGCTGACCCTCTTCGGTTTGCGTATGCAGTGAATCGCCACCCCCGGAAACAGGGGTGTCTTCAAAATTTTCCAAAAATGGATCGATAGGGAGTGAATATGGCATAAAATCAAATATAAAAAATCAAAAATTAAATATGCGGTGACTTTACGACTATATTATACACCTTTTTGCCAATATCGGCCACTATTCTATCGACTGACTTGATGCTCTTCGACTTATCCACAACCGCCAAGGCCAAAAACGCCAAATAACGCTTGGGAGAAAAGATAAAAAATGGTATAATATGAGTACAAATTGTCGGCTAACCACAAAATAATATAGCCATGTATTTTTAGTAAAAAATCTCATGCGCAAACGCCCGCAAGTCCGCGCCTGCACCATCTGCAATCAGGTCGGACACAATCGCTCGCGCTGTCCGAAACAAAATTCCGAACCGGCGCCCATCGCGACCAATCCCGCCCCCGTGAGCAATCCGGTGCTTCATTTTTTTGTCCATCATGTCAACCATTCCCCTGCTTCCTCGCCGCATATTTTGGATCTGGCCGAGTCCAAGCAAAATATTTTTGCCAATATCCAATCGGTCGCTCCGTCCGCGCATGCCAATTCAGCCTTTCACTTTCATCACAACCAGACCACCAATGTCGCTCCAACGACACTATCCAAGACACCGCTCATCGGCCGACCACTCTACCAAAAAAATCCGACATCGAAATCGATTAAACCCAAACGCGAATTTTTATTTTTCCAAAAAATATTCGGTGGCATAAATAATTTTTTTACCGCGCTTGCCGAAATTCCCGCGCGCGTTCGGTCGGCAGTGGAGAATTTTTTTGACAATCTTTATCGCTATTTCGCCCAAGTATTCCCCTGGAAAAAATTGGCTTTTGCCGTGACCGCGCTCGCTGTTATTTTGATTGCGCCGTTTCAGGCGAACTCATATTATCGCCAAGCACGGATCGCGGTCGGTGATATCAGCTCCAACTCGACCGCCGGATTTATGGCACTTCAAGCTTCGACCGTGTCTCTCATGCACGGCGATATCAGCGGAGCCGACACGACGATCGGCAACGCCGTCGATAAATTCGCGAGCGCTATCGACACCATGCAAAACCAAAGTAAAATCTTGCAATCGATCGTCGCGCTCGTGCCGATCATTGGCGATGCCGTCACCAGTCGGCAAAAAATTCTCTTGGCCGGCCAAGAGATCGCTCTTGGCAACAGCTATTTGATTCACGGACTAAGCGCCGCCCAAAACGCATCGACCACTCTGACCGCGCGCCTATCTTCGCTATCGGCCAATCTCCAATCCGCTATCCCGAACTACGCCGAAGCGTCAAAAAATTTGAACGCGGTCAAAACCGATACTCTGCCAGCGTCATACCGGCAACCATTCGAGGACTTTCGCGCGATTTTTTCCGCACTCAATAATGACTTGCGAAATTTGACTGATTTGAGTGATTCGCTCCAGGATATTTTTGGCGGAGAAGGTTTTCGCCGTTATTTATTGGTATTTCAAAATCCGGCCGAGCTTCGTCCGACCGGCGGATTTATCGGGAGTTTCGCAGTGCTCGATATTCGCGACGGAGCGATCGAAAAATTCGAAATTCCGCCGGGCGGACCATACGCGCTCCAGGGACAACTCAGTGAAAATGTTGAACCACCCACTCCGCTATTGCTATTGCGCCCGCGCTGGGAATTTCAAGACGCCAATTGGTTTCCGGATTTCCCGGCAAGCGCCGAGAAGCTCATGCGTTTTTATCGCAAGAGTCGAGCGGTGACCGTGGACGGCGTGATCGCGATCAACGCCAATGTTCTCGAGAAATTATTAGCGGTGACCGGCCCCATGTCAGACACAGCGCGCGGACTGACGCTATCTGCGGATAACGCGATCGCCACCATCCAGCAAACTGTCGAATCTCCCGAGGCGCGCGCGACCAAAAAACCCAAACAAATTATTACCGATTTAGCGCCGCAATTCTTGGGTTCGATAAAAAATATTCCGCCGGCAAAACTATTGCCGTTGCTTACGGAATTGCAAAAATCTCTTACGGAAAAAGATATTCAGGCCTATTTCGTTAATTCCGATACCGAAACCAAAATAAAAAACTTTGGCTGGGGCGGAAATATTTTGCCGACCAACGCCAACCAAGACTATCTGATGGTAATCAACACTAATATCCAAGGACAAAAAAGCGACGCGCGCATCAAACAAATAATATCACATGAGGCGATGATCGACGCGGACGGATCAATTGTCGATACCGTGATTATTACCCGCACTCATACCGGCAATACTTGGGAAGGAATGTATGGCACTCACAATGTCGATTACATTCGCCTCTATGTGCCCGAAGGATCGGAGCTGATTGAAGCGAGTGGATTTACCTGGCCCGATGACGCGAGCTTCCACTCGCCTGCGGTCGGTGTGACCAAAGATAGCGATCTCGCAGTCGCCGAGGCCGAGGTCGCCATTGATAACAGAACCGGCACGCGCGTCACCAATGAATTTGGCAAAACCGCTTTTGGCAACTGGATCATCACCGAGCCCGGACAAACTACGCAGGTGCAATTTATTTATCGTTTACCCTTTAAAATTTCCACCGCGAACGGCGCCGATAAAAAATGGACCGACTTTGTTTTGACCGGCGCGCAAAAATCATTTAGCTACCAGCTGGTGGCCGAACGCCAATCCGGATGCGACAGCAGCATCGAGAGTCAGATTATTTTTCCGGATGATTTTTCACCCGATTGGTACGGCGGATCAGAGATCAAATCCGCGGCCAACGGCGTGACCATCGCGAACCAGCCTTTGGTGAAAAACCAAATCTGGAGCGTGGTGGCTAAAAATTAAAGCTCTTTAATTCGGCCAAACAAATATTTTTGATTTTTGATAATCGAAATAAGCGAGGATATGCACAAACTTGTTTGGGCATATCCGAGCGAATTAGATTATATAGTAGGTATTTAATATATTTGATATAATTTTATGTCCGACGCACCCGAATTTTCCGTGAAACCGCTCGCCGACGCGCCCAAACCGCGCAAAAAACCGGCGCGCAAAGCCGCTCCCAAATCAAACACGCAAGAAATAAATCGCACCATCAATTCCATTTTTCAAGACGACCACGGACATCTGCCCAACATGAAAAAAATTCAAATTAAAAAACACCATCCAATCGCGAATTTTTTTATCGGGCTCATCTTTATTGGCGCGCTCGTGGCGGCCGGCGCTTGGGCCAAATTTATTTATTGGCCGACCGACAGATTCGCCGAATCCAATCTCGAGTTTGGCGTTACCGGTCCCGACACTCTCACCCTTGGCGCCACCTCCACCTACACGGTCACTATCTACAATCGCCAGCCCGCGGCGCTCAAAAATGTCACGGTCAATATTCGCTATCCGGCCGGATTTGTATTTGGCGATAGTACTATCGCCCCCTCCAACGCGGGCAAAAGCGAATGGACTTTGGGTGAAATCTTGGCTAACAAGAAAAAAGTGTTTTCGATCAGCGGCCGCGCCTATGGCTCGCCCGCCGACGCCCAGTCATGGCGAGCGCTGATGGATTATCAACCGGCCAATGTCAATTCCAAATATCAAAAGACATCGGTGCTAAATATCAAATTTGACGCGTCACCGATAAATATCATCGCCACCGGTCCGGATAAAATTTCGGCCGGAGCCGACGCTGACTATTCGTTTAAAATTGAGAACAAATCTGATTGGAAACCGGCTAAACTGGAATTAGAATTGGTTTTGCCGGCCGGTTTTACGGTAGTATCATCGACTCCCACGCTCAACAAAAATCGCTGGGTGCTAAATTTGGCGAACCCGTCTTCCACTCCTCTGTCTGATGTCATCCTGCGAATGCGCGGTAAATTCGCCAATGCGACCGAAGAAAATACCGCGGTCAAGGCCATATTGTATTTGCCGGTGCCGGAGCTCGATCAAAATATCGCTATCGCCGAATCAAATTTAGCGACGGTCTTGTCCAAAAACGCGATTGCTTTTACCACGGCCATCAACGGATCAATGAAGGATTTTTCGGCCCAACCGGGAGACACTCTCACTGTTTCGCTAAACATCAAAAATACCGGCACTGATATTTTGAACAAAGCGTCAATCGAGCTGACTATGGCCGGACCGTATGCCGACAAACAAACTTTACTTGATTGGAAAAACATCAAAGACGGCGCTGACGGCGACATTGTCGGCAAAACTCTTAGCGACACCGCGCGCCAAGGACAAATCACCTGGAACAGCGCGCATGTGCCGGCGCTCGTTAAAATCAAGCCCAATGACGAGATCGACATTTCTTTTTCTTTGCCGATTCGCGATGCCGATCAAGTGACATTATCGGATTTCAAAGAAAATAAAATTACCGTTACCGGCAATCTGATTTATCTCGATGCGAACAACGCCGAGCAATCTTTACCGACCAATGTCATCAACATCACGATAAACTCCGATTTGAGTTTCGAAGCGCGCAAGACCGCGACTATCGTCAACGACAAAGATCAATACGACATCAAATGGATTTTGAATAATTCGTTTCATCCGCTTAAAAATATTTCGGTAAGCGCGAAACTTTTGGGCGATATCTCGTGGCTCGGCGGTCAAGCGCCGGCCGGAGAACTGAAATACAACGAATCAACAAACGAAGTATCGTGGACCATACCGGAAATGCCCGATTCGGTGGATGTGCTCGCGTTGCCATTTTCAATCGCGCTCAACAAAAAAAACCCAACCGCAAATCCGATGGTGGGTGAAGCGCATATCACGGCCGAAGATACCGTGACCGGACAAACGATTTCACTGCTTGGCAACGCGATGAAGCTATTGGAGTAAGCTACTAAAAAATGCGCCGTTCATTTCCAAGCATCTTTCAAAGTAGTGGCTGTTTCTTTTGTTCTGATTTTGGGGCTGGAAAAAATGATGTCAGTTTATGATGATATTTTTTTAAGTTTTTTTTCAACTTTATTAATAATCATGCCGGCTTTACTAAACATTTTATCAAGATACTCTTTCTTATGTGAATTATCGATATATTTTAAGGCGAAAACATGAATTTTATTTCTTGCTTCTCTAATCTCTTCCGCAATATTGTATTCTGACTTGTTTAAAATATGGCCACGCAAACAAGCTCGATTAATTTCAACAAAATTTGTCGAATTTCTGATATCGTCGTATACCAAATGCTCTATGACATATCGAATCCTTTTCTTTTTGCTAAAAGCATGAATTACTCCCTGCGATTCCACTTTCCAATCCGGACTTAACACTTTGGACTTAACCAGCTTGTTTGCGGAAAAATATTTTAAAAGCGCGTATAATAAACATGCTTCTACAACAGTTCCCGTATACAGTAAAGCATCCTTGTACAACGAACTCCTTATCAATTCTTTTAACCCATCTTTACTGGCGGTATCAATTAAGAAAACAATATATTCAAAAGCGATCGCGATATTCTTCTTTAATGTATCGTTATCAATAAAAACAAACCTTCTCTCAAAGGCATCTTTTGGCATCAAATCATCAACAACACTGCTATCTTTTTTTGCTTCTGGTTGCATTTAATAATTTACTTAGTGATGGAAAGCCTTTTTCTGACAAATAATTGCCCAGTCTTTTATCGGAACGCACACCGAAATCACGGTCGTATTTTTTTTCAATCGTACCGATCTTGGTGTCTTCTCTTTTTTTTCTAATTTCTCTTGTCATATATTTTGATAGTGTAAGTATGATTACTCTCCGATATTTTTAATGATCTCACCCAGCTCTTCTTTCGAATGATAGCTGATCACGATCGTCCCCTGCTCGCCTTTTTGGGTAATAAAAACCTTCGTGCCAAATTTATCGCGTAATTTTTTTTCTAAATACATGAGATTGGGATCGCGACGAGATTTGCTCGGATCGCGCTTTTCGGCCACTTCTTGCTCGAGCTCACGCACCGTGATGTGCGTACCAAGCATTGAGGATAAAATTTTTAATTGTTGATCGACGGTATCGAGACTCAAAAGCGCGCGCGCTTGGCCGGAATTGATCTTACCATCAATGAGCGCCGTCTGGGCCTCGGCGGGCAGATCCAACAAACGGACGCTATTGGCGACCGCGGGGCGGCTCTTACCGACCTTATCGGCCACCTCTTGCTGGGTCAAGCCAAATTCGTCGATCAGTCGTTTGAAGGCAAACGCTTCTTCGATCGCGTTGAGGTTGGCGCGCTGGATATTTTCGATGAGCGCCACTTCGAGTTTTTCCTGGGCGGCAAAAGATTTGATCAGCGCCGGAATAGTGGTGAAGCCGGCGAGTTGGCTCGCGCGCAACCGGCGTTCACCGGCAATCAGCTCATACCCGCCATCGGATTTTTCGACTACGATCACCGGCTGTAACACGCCGTGTTTTTTGATCGACTCGGCTAATTCGGACAATTCGTCGGGATCAAAATTTTTGCGGGGCTGATCAACGCCGGCGGAAATTTTTGTTAGCGGTATTTGCCACACTTTTTCCGAGCTAAGATTATCGCCACCGGTGGCGAAATGTTTGATTTGTCTCGTGGTCGGAGTGATTAACGCTCCCAGTCCCCTGCCTAATGACATATTATACAATATTAAATTTTGAATTTAGAATTTTGAATAATTGATACGAGGCCGATCAAAATACTATCCAATTAATTATTGCGGAAGCTTATCTTGAAAAAAACTAACGATCTCTTGCGACAACGCTTCATAGGCTTTGGCCGCCTTGCCTTTGGGTTCGTAATGAAAAATACTTTTGCCGAAACTGGGCGCCTCGGCGAGACGCACGGTGCGCGGAATAATCGATTGAAAAATATTATTCGGAAAAAAATTATTTAGTTCTTGCAAAACTTCACCGGACAAACGATTGCGATTATCAAACATCGTGACGACGGCGCCAAGCACACTTAACTCCGGCTTGATGTTGTCACGCACCAGTTCGATGGTTTTTAAAAGTTGTCCCAGTCCCTCGAGCGCGTAATACTCGGCCTGCACCGGAATCAGCACCTGATCGGCGGCCACGAGGCCATTGAGAGTCAAAATGCCAAGCGACGGCGGACAGTCGATGATGATGTAATCATAAGCATGCTTCACCTCGCTCAAAATATTGGCCAATTTATTTTCGCGCCCCTCGACATTGACGAGCTCGATATTGGCGCCGGCCAAATCCGGCGTGGCCGGAGCGACCCGCAGTCCGGCATGGGCGGTATTACTGACGATATCGTGCAGACGATGACTGCCGACAATGGCGTGATAAAGCCCCTTATCGAGCTCGGTGTGCTTGATCCCTAGCCCCGAAGTGGCATTGCCCTGGGGGTCCAAATCGACGAGAAGCACGAATTTACCGGCCTCGGCCAAGGCCGCCGAGAGGTTGATGGCGGTAGTGGTTTTGCCGACCCCGCCTTTTTGATTGACTACGGAAATGATGGTAGACATAGCGGAGATATTATAGCATATTATTGACAATCATGCCAAGATATTATATAATATTTCCACGATGCCGGCGTGATGAAATTGGTAAACGTGCACGACTCAAAATCGTGTGCCTTCGGGCTTGTGGGTTCGAGTCCCACCGCCGGCACAACGCGAAACACACCTAATTGGGTGTGTTTTATTTTTTGTGAAAGTTGTCAGGATTTTAACAGCCTTCTTGCTTTCCTCGCGCGCGAGCGCTCGGGGATGGTCCTGTGGGACCATAACCCGCTCGAAGGCAATTAAAGTCCTGACAAGTGAAATTTACAAAATCACACCCTCGCGATCCTCGGTCGTGGTCAGTCGAGCGAGGATATACACATCCGCCCCAAAATCATCTTGACCCACGAGCTCGCCCTCGCCGCGCGCGATCGCCTCATATGGCCGACATACACCACACCCCTCCTCGCCCCCCGGGCATTTGAAACGATTGATCTGACGCGCTAATTTGATCTGACTCGCGATCGCCAAAATTTTTGAGGTAGCCGTCTCGAGATCGGGCAAAGGACGCTCGGTCAAAACATCAGATGAATCCAGATACCAATAGCTAACTTTGCTCACTTTTCTTTTTTGGCACTTATTCACCAGCAAAAGATAAATCGGCAACTGCAATGACTCCCCGCTTTCTTCACTCCGTCCGGTCTTGAAATCAATGATATGCACACTATCGGTCTCGGGCAAATATTCAAGCCAGTCCACCTTACCGCATAAAATAATATTTTCTGCTTCCGACAACCAAAACCAGGGCAGGTCCATTTGAATTTTTACCGCCAAACCGGAGATCGGACCCGGGTGATTATACACCCGCCGAAGCATATCCGCCCCGCGTTGTTTGAATTTATTCTCCACTTCTTCGTCGACAAATCCCCCGCGCTTGCCGGTATATTTTTTCCACACTTCATCAAATTTCAATTGCAATGGATCAGAAAAACGCGTGCCCTTCGCTAACACCGATAGCGACTCAAGCACTTCGTGGACAGCGCTCCCGAGCGCGAGCGCCGGCGACATCAGCTTAATTTTGTGATTGGTGCGCGGATCTTTGTAAACATTTTTGAGGTAATACGCGCGCGGGCAGGCCAACCAGTCACTGATAGAACTATGCGAAACCCAGGTGGCAGTGTATTTGTCGGGCATATATTAGGTGTTAAGTATGAGGTGGAAGGTAAAAGGTATGAGGTGTTAGGTATGAGGTGAAAGGTGTTGGGTAAGGGGTAAAAGATACTTAATAAAAATCGGCGTCAACAATTCGCCCCTTTTACCTTTTACCTAATACCTATAACCTCTGTAAACACTATACCAAATAAACTACACAGCGACAAGCTTAGAATATTTACAATGCGTCGATTTGATGCTAAAATATCTCCGCTATGTATCTACTTTTCGACATCATTATCTACGGTTTTTTTGGCTTGGCGGGGCTTGGAATATTTTTCATCAATCGCGATCGCAAAAATCCGCGCGTGTTTTTTGGCCGACAGTCAAAATTCGCTTGGATGGCTATTGCGATTTTGATTGTCGGCATTATCGCCATGTTTGACGCGCATTTTATCGAACCGTGGACGATCAAGACTACGACTGTGAATTTGGCAACAAGCAAATTATCCGCTTCGGTTAAAATCGCTTTTATTTCAGATTTTCAGGTCGGCAACCACAAAGAAACCGCTTGGGTGGAAAAAGTGGTCGAACGCATACAGCAAGAAAAACCGGATTTGATTTTACTCGGAGGTGATCTCATAGATAACGAAGGCAACACCGATGACGAAAGTATTCATTTAGAACCGCTAAAAAAATTAGTGGGTGAATTTCCGATTTATTATATCCTCGGCAACCATGAGTATGGCATCAGCAATCGCTACGGTGAACCGCCGATCATCTATACCGGCGATCGCTCGGCGTCACTGATTGATCGGATGACGCAAATCGGGATTACGCTTTTGCGCAACGATTTGATTTGCCCGGAAATTAAGGGACAAAAAATATGCCTCTTCGGCATTGATGATATTTGGCACGCCCCTAATCCGAATTACTCGGCTCTCGCTATCTGTCATCCCCGTGAAAACGGGGATCCAGACACCGACCGACTGGATTCCCGCCTGCGCGGGAATGACAATTGCGTGTCAGCCGATACTCCGCTTATTTTCCTCGCTCACAACCCGGACGCGATTTTGTCTTGGCCAAAAAATACGCGCTACCCTGATCTGACTCTCGCCGGCCATACCCATGGCGGTCAGGTATATCTGCCATTTATCGGACCACTCGGATCGGCCGGCTTGCAATTGGACCAAAAATATTATCGCGGATTAAATTATTTCACCCCAACTGTCATCCTGAGCGCCAGCGAAGGATCTTCAACAACCACCATCCCTATCTTCACCTCTGTCGGCATCGGCGAGTCCGGCGGGGCGGTGAGATTTTGGACACTGCCCGAAATCGCGATTATCACTATAAATAAAAAAACCTTTTAATCATTTGAATTGCTTGGGCTTCAAAGATTAAAAGGTTTTGAGTACCAATAGATTTTTCTCGCCGAAAGTTTCTCCAGCGAAAAACCCCAAATCCGTCCACCCCAATTGCAGCTGGTGGTAACCACACCAGTGGCAACTTGACTGGAGGATATTTTTTCCCAACACCAACGGCAAGCAAACATCACTTACCATTGAAAATGGATTCCGTGAGTCCATCAAACTGACGGCGTTTGCCAACCAGCCGATGGACTGCCCAATATTTGGGCACTGAAACCCCTCCCCTCGAAGCTTCTCCACCAACGAGAGAACGGGGTCCGTGCTGCTCTTCTCAACTTGAAACTTGTACAGCCACGGTATCGTGACTATACCCCTTTTCTGTCCACCACCACCCTCCCAAAGAGGGGTGGCGGACATGAGAGTGTCCACCAGCCGCTTTCCGTCCCGCCTGTAGCCCTCAGGGCTCCAGGCCTCCAGGAGCCGCTCTAACGACCCCCGAGAAATGACTGACTTTGTCATTTCTTTCCTCCCCCATTGTTTTTGTTTTTGAACGCCACCATTACAAATATACACGATTTCCAAATTTTGTCAAGTAGATCCCCTATTTTCACCTCTGTCGGCATCGGCGAGTCCGGCGGGGCGGTGAGATTTTGGACACTGCCGGAGATTTCTATCATAACCTTAAAACCCGCCAATTAGCGGGTTTTAAAAAATATTGAAAGATATTTTATGCCAACTCTTTAATAATCCTTTCGATCGGCGTATTATCCGGATAGGGTTTTAATATCAAACCGGTAAAAGCAGTAATACCAAATTTCAACGCCACCTTGAGTAATTCCCGATTAAACACATCTAATTCCTTGATAATTTTGACATAATCACCTCCGGCTAAAGTCTGTTCATAGTCCAAAAATATTTTAAGTAAATGATGGCGTTCGGCCTCATCACAAACCGTATAGGCCACTTCCTCTTTGTAGCTTTTCATGAATTCTTTGAGCCCGGGCAAATTCCCACTCGCCACTTTCATCCCGGTTTCAATTAATTTTTTCTGATCATCGCTGGTCATCGTCCGCAGCCACCGCGCCACTTCCAACGAATATTCCACCACATAAAAAATCAGTTTTTCTTTCAAAACTTTTTGATCATGCTCAGCGCGCTTTTCCGGCGGCAAATTTTGACAAGTTTTTTCTATATATTCACTGCGAATTTTGTGGTGCAAGGCGCGATACTTGAAAACATCCAAATATTTTTTTAGTTCTTCCAAATCATTGGCAATCGCAGGATTGTTGGTACCACTAACCGCCTCATATACCTGACCGAGCGCCACTGATAACTCCTGCTCGTCCAAATCATCTTTGCCAACACTCTGCCATAACATTTCTACCGCATCACCCGCCGACGTTCCTTTATTTTCTTCGTTCGACATCAATTCGCGCAATTTACCGGCCGCTATTTTTAACTTCGCCACCGCCTCGGTCTTCACTTTTTCATCCAACAAAAACAAGGGCGTCGCCTGACACAGCTTGGTAAAATCAATGAGTGAGTGGATGATATTCATTGATAATTATTTAGTAGTGGCGCTATTTTTTCTTCTTATCTTTCTTTGACGACTTTTCCAAACCATCGAGTCTTTTTACTATCGCTTTCATAAAATCCAAATTTGGTCCTTGTTCGCGAGTACTGGCTAATAGTAAAGCGTTATTGAGAATCTCTTTATCTAATATTGTGTCAATGACTTTTTTGTGAATCTCTTCAAATTTTTCGGCTCTGGCGGCATCAATAATTAGCCGTCTTTCTAACGCCTGGCCTGGCGACTTTTCTACCCCCGCCTCGTATTTGTCTTCTTCTGTTGGCTCCCAATTTTTAAATTTAAAATCACGAGTGGTTTTGTCCACTCCTTCGCTATGCTGACCAATAAAATGCCTCTTTTCGGCCCCTGTCATGTGGGCAGTAGGCCCATAATCTTGATAAGCCGGGTGTGAATCATCAAGACCACTGACCTCATTGGCTTTTCCCCCATGTACGACTGAAACCGGAATAAGATCAATGTATTCGCCTTTTTCCCGCAAATTTTTTAATCTTTCAGTGGCTTTATACAACAAACCCATATCACTGCTATCTAAAGCCAAGCGCAAGTTGCGTAATAGACTTTCTTTTTCGCTGGAAACGCCTGCCTCCTTTTTTGCCTCATCCAATTCTTTATTCGTTGCTATTTCTAAATCAAATTGTTCTTCCGCCGGATGACCCAAAGCATCCGCCAACGCTTGTTTGGCTTTGACAACAGTGGAACTTTCTGTTGGCGATGGTGTAAATTTTTTCCTTCTTCCCTCTTCATTTTGTCCTTCTATTATATCACTCATATTTTACGCATTAATAATTAAGTTGGAAGTTTTTGCGAGCTTGCCAATCTCAATTTAATTATAGCACAGGGTGATTACGGCTTCAACCGCCCGATCGTGCGCGGAAAAAGAATACACTCGCGCACATGCTCGATACCACAGATCCAGCGCACGGCGCGCTCGAGCCCGATACCAAATCCGGAGTGTGGCACGGATCCGTATTTGCGCAGATCCAAATACCACTGGTAATCCGACAAGGGCAAATCAAATTCAGTGATTCGTTTGGCGAGTAAATCAGCATCGTCTTCGCGCTGGCTACCGCCGATCAATTCACCACCACCATCGGTCGCGATCAGATCATCGTTTAACACTCGCTTGGGATTAGTCGGATCAATCTTCATATAAAACGGTTTGATTTCTTTGGGCCATTTCTCAATAAACACCGGCACCTCGCTGTCTTTGGTTAGTAGTCCCTCATCGTCATTGCCCAAATCCTCGCCGTATTTGATATCACTGCCGAGCTCGTTTAATTTCGGAATAGCCTCGTCATAGGTATAGCGCTTGAAAGGCGCGTCGGCTTTTTTGAGTTTTTCAATATCGCGCTCGAGTATGGCGAGCTCGGGCAAACAATTTTTGAGGCAATAGCGCACAATGTGACGCACCAGCCCCTCTTGAATTTTTAAATTTTCTTCGTGCTCGACAAATGCCGCCTCGGCATCCATCATCCAAAATTCAGTGAGATGGCGTTTGGTTTTGGATTTCTCGGCGCGAAACACCGGCCCAAAATCATAACACCGGCCCACCGACGCGATCGCCGCCTCAATGTAGAGCTGACCGGACTGCGAAAGATACGCCGTGCCCTCGTCAAAATACGGCACGCCAAAAAGGGTGGTTGTCCCCTCGCAAGCATTGGGGGTGAAAATCGGGCTATCGGTGCGAACAAAATTTTCTTGATGCAGATACTCGCCGATCGCTGTGATGATCGCGTCGCGCACGCGCATGATCGCCCATTGCTTTTTACTGCGTAGCCACAAATGCCGATTGTCCAACAAAAAATCCGGACCGTGATCTTTGAGCGCGATCGGATAATCGACCGCGTTTTGCAAAATTTTAAAATCCTTTAGTTGAATCTCGAAAACATCCGTCTTTTTTGGGTGCTGACTCACAATACCCGTCGCTTCAATCGATGATTCTTGTCCGACTTTTTCTACCTCGGCCCAAGCGGATTCAGACATTTCTTTTTTTACCGCCACCGCCTGCGTCCAGCCACTGCCATCGCGCAACTCCAAAAATGCGAGCGAGTCACTACTGGTGCGTTTATTGTAAAGCCAGCCTTTGACAGTGATTTCTTGCCCTACTTTTTGCGCCAAATCTTTGATGAATGTTTGCATAAAAAAATATTTATTACCCTCAAATAATACCAAAAAAACTGTTAATTGGCAAGGAATAATATTTAAATTATATTTGGCCGATTTTAGCCCAATTATTGATTTTACTTTCCAGATATTGATTGGCGAAATGATATAGATATTTTTGGATCTTGATCATGTCGGTCATAATTGGCTCTAATTGGCCAATCGCCTCCCAGGTGCCAAAAGTGATTATTTTCAGATTATCATGAAAATTGTTATCTGATATACCAGTTGACGGGTCAAAGCCCAATAAAGCGAGAAATTTAGTGATAAAAACTATGAGAAATAACGGTTGGAGATCCCTCGCTTTGCTCGGGATGACAGTCGTTGAATCCATCCAATTTAACCACCCGCTAATCATTTCAAACATTCTTTGGTCCGCTTCGCCCGCGTGAATATTTTTGTCCGCCAAATTCATCGCATAACCAACCGCCAAACTGGCCGATAAATCCGCTCGCATATTTTTAAAAATATTGATTGGGGTGACCGACCCCAAATGCGCCCAATCCTTTTTGCCGGGAATAATTTCCGCCTCCACAAAACAACCCGGCTCCAAATAGGCCGAGTTTTTACTCAAAATCTTTTTTACTCCGCGCGCGAGCGCCTCGATCTTGCCATGTTCGCGCGTGTAAAGAGAAATTATCTGATCGTGCTCGCGCCAGTCGCGACGGGAGAGGATTACCGCTTTCATAAAAATTCCAAATGCCAAATTACAAAATTTTGATTTTTGCGATTTGTAATTTATTTGCTATTTGATATTTGGGATTTGATATTTTCCAGATATCCCTCCAAAATCACCATCGCCGATTTCTCGTCGCGCGAAACTCCGCCCACCGAGCGATCGGCTTGTTGCGAAGAAAACCGCTCGTCAAAATATTCCACCGACGCGGATATCTCCGCTTCGAGTTCTGTACCGAACTGCTTGACTCTTGCTGTGTTGGTGTTATCCGCTCCATCTAATCCCACGGGCAAACCAAGAATAACCTTATCTATTTTTTCAGTCATAATTATCTTTGCCAATTCACTATTTTTCATCTTTGATCTTTCATTTTTGATTTTTCCAAATGGCAAAACCGCGCCGATGCCGGTGTCGCACCATGCCAACCCAATATTTTTTGTGCCAAAGTCGATGGCTAAAATATTCATGTTAAATTTTCTCAAACCGCTCGCCCGGCCGACGGGTGATCACCGTGCGCCCAAAGCGCGTGACTACCACCGTATGCTCCGAATGCGCGCACATACTGCCGTCACTCATCTCGATAGTCCAACCATCGGGACCGGTGGCGACATCGTGACCGCCCAGCGAAATCATCGGCTCAATCGCTATCACCATACCGGGTTTCAAAATAAACTTTTCCAAACTTTTGTCATAATAATTCGGCACTCTCGGCTCCTCGTGCACCTCGTGCCCCACACCATGCCCCACCAGATCGCGCACAATACCATATTTACCCTGGGATTTCACATAGGTCTCGATCGCTCGGCCAATCTCGGCCACGCTTTTGCCCGGCTTGACCGCCCTAATACCCACCTCGAGCGCTTGACGCGTCACCCGCATCAGCTCGCGCGTCCGCGGGTCGATTTCCCCCACAGCCACGGTAATGGCGGTGTCAGTAAACCACCCTCGTGTAATTTGTGATTTGAGATTTGTGATTTGAGATTTGTGATTTATTTGGGATTTGGAATTTGAAATTTGGGATTTCCCAACAGGGTATTCCATCCCAATATCGATACTAAAAATATCGCCGGGTTGCAAAACATCGGTTTTTTTGGCAATACCATGCACCAGTTCGTGGTTGCGCGACGCGCAAATAGTGCAGGGAAACGGAGGATCATCAGGACGCGTCATATAACCCTTGAATGCCGGGCGTCCGCCGGCGGCGATGATCATCTCTTCGGCGGCGACATCGATCGCATGGGTGGTGACACCAACTTGAGCCATTTTACCAAGTTTACTCAAAATACCACCGATGATCTTTCCGCCTTCTTGGAGTTTTTTGATTTCTTCCGGGGTTTTGATTAACATATATAACTGTCATGTTGAGCGAAGCGAAACATCTATCGCGATAGATCCTTCGCTCCACTCAGGATGACAAACTAAGTAAATTATTTTAGCGCGTGGGTGATTTTTTCTTCCACCTCGTCAATCGGCGCCGCTCCATCAACTTTTTTAAGCATGCCTAAATTCTCGTAATATTTTAAAATCGGCGCGAGCGCGGCGTTGCCCTGATCGACGATGCGCTGTTTGATTACCGCCGGTTCGTCGTCTTTGCGCACTTTGAGCTCACCCCCACATTTGGGACAACTTGTCAGCGATCGAGTCGATGGTAAATACGGAATGATTTCTCCGCACCCCGCGCAAACACGCCGTTTGGTCAGGCGATTGAAAGCCTCTTCGTCGCTAAGCGCAATTTCGACCGCCACTTCGTCGGTCAAATTTTTGGAGATGAAAAATTCTTGGTATTTTTTCGCTTGCGCCACACTGCGGATAGCGCCGTCGAGCACCACTCCTTTGCCGGCGGACAGATATTTTTCAATTTCGCGAAAAGCGAGTTTGTAAATCAGATCGTCCGATACTAATTTGCCTGATTTCATCTCGATCAATTTTTGTTTGTCAGTGGGGTCGGCATGAGGGTCATTTGCTAAATGACGCAACAAATCACCGGTCGAGATATGGCCGAAATCAAATTTCTTGGCGATTTTTTTGGCTTGTGTGCCTTTGCCCGATCCGGGCGGGCCGAGAAAAATTATAATCTTTTTCATAGGTATAAGGTGTGAGGTAAAAGGTATTAGGGACGATATCGGTGATTGTAATTACTGAATCACAACCTGATACCTTTTACCTAACACCTACGGCCTATTCACTAAAATGTCCGGCGTAATACTCCTCAAACGCCTTCATCAAGGTTTGAAAATCGATTTTGGTAAGCGCGCGCTGATCTTTAAATTTTTTTAGGACTTCGTAAATCTGTTGTAAAGAAATTTTGCCATCGCTTCCCCGACGCGCTTCGATTGATTCAAATGCCAAATCGCGATCGTGATCATTGACCGTCGTGCCCGGGCGGATATGCACCTGCATCAGGAGTCTTTTGAGATCAAGGGTCGGGAGCGGATGCTCGCGCTGGGAGTATTTAATGGTCGGGCCAAAGAGGGTGAAAATAGACATGGTGATAGGTGTTAGGTGGAAGGTAAAAGGTGTTAGGGGTGATATATTTGTTGTTGTAATCCCCGCGAAAGCGGGGATCCATTCGCACGGTGTCTGGATTCCCGTTTTCACGGGAATGACATTGTCTGTCACCTACAAGCTATAAGCTCCAACTTGGCTAAGATAAGGCAAAATTAGTATACCAAAAACCAGGACCCTTGACAAGGGGGCGATTTTGTGCTATACTGAAAAGTCAGTTCTTTGATAATGGGCTATTTGTGCCTGGGGTGAATTGGGGTGTTTTAAAAAAGACGCTCAAATCTACCCCGGGTTTCTAAAGAAGCCCAATCCCAAACAAAATCGCGAGGAGAAAAAAGCGATGGGAAACGAACAACCAAATGGCGGCTGGATCCTGCTTTCGCGCACCCCGTGCGCCGACGGCAGCAAAATTGAGATCATCGAACGACGGGGAATGGTCTTCGTCGTTCAGCTCAAAGGACGGAAGCCGGTCGTCATCAACGCCGAGCATTTCGGCCCCTTCCTGGACGACCTGGGATTCGAGGACCAGGACAAAGTCCAAGGATTCACCGTCACCTTCGCGCATGATCTCGTGCGCGAGAGCGTGAGCGTTGCGGAGTTCTTCCGCGCGCTGAATGACATGAGCCTGCGACAGCAGGCGACCGACGCGCTCAAAAAAGTGCCCGAAGGTCCGCTCGGAAAGGACCTATTCGAGGAGGGCGCCAAACGCTTCCCCGGGATCGCCGTTGAGGCAGCGCTCTTCCGTGGAAATGAAGAGAAACAGTGCAACGAAGTCTACCTGACCCGGCGGAAAGACGGCGAGGCATATGCGGGGCAGTGGCATGTCCCCGGCTCGTTCTTAAGGAGCGGGGAAACACTGGAGCAGGTGTTTGAACGCCTCTCCGTGGCCGAATTCGGCACCAAGATCATCTACTTCGGTTTTGCCGGCCAGAAGTTCGTGACCGACGAAGTCCGGTTCGCCACCCTGCTCGACATGGTTTACCATATCGAAACGGAGGGAGAACCGACGGCGGCCAACGGTGCCTGGTTCTCGGTGGACGAACTGCCGAGCGACATCATCGATGGTCACCGCGACTTCGTGGTGCCGACGGCACTGGAGGAATGCATGAGGCGGGCATGGGCGTTGAAGTGTTTGGCCTACGAACCCTAAATCCGACTCGCCGCAAATTCGCGGTAAACTCGTGGGCACCCATGCCCAAGGCCAATGCCTAAAAATGGGGAGGAGAAAATGGAGATCACAGGACTTACGACCCTGATCATGTCCGTGGTGGCCGCCATCTTGGCGGTCGGCGCGGCTTACAACGAGCGGTTTGCGCTGTTCGCAAACAGTCATGAACGCGCGGAAAGAAGCGCGCTTGCCATAATCGCTGTGCTCTGTGTGGCGATTATGGGTGGGGTCATGGAAAGTGTCCCCGAACCCAAAGGGGTGGCCACTTGGTTTTGGACCCATGTCGCATACATGGGCACGATCGTTGCGGTAGGCCAAATCGCCTACTCCATAACAAGAATCTGGCTGGCCGTCAAAGCCGGCCTACCGCCCAAAAAAAATTAAATGGCAACCAGGCCGGCTCGATTTCACATCGGGTCCGGCCTATTTTTTTATCCAAATTTTCGTAACTCAAAAAGGGAAAAATCAATTTTTCAAACAAAAAAACGAGATATCTTTGAAGAACATTGCGAGACGAGGTAATAATTTGCGAGCGAGTTTGTTGTAAATAAAAAGAGTGGTAAATATTATATTTTTGACACTTACGAGTCCGCCGTAGCGGACGAGCTTGGGCAAAAATATATTATTTACCACTCTTTTGTTGTTGTAATAGATCCTTCGCTTCGCCCTGCCTTCCGGCAGGCAGGTCAGGATGACAAGACTGCGATTCCTCGTCGCTATGCTCGCTCGGAATGACAATTGACTGGATTCCCGCTTTCGCGGGAATGACAACTTGCCGTTTACTCCTTAGATCCGATCGTACTCATGCATCGTCACCTGCGCCTCGATCTGCTTGGCAGTCTCGATACACACGGCCACGACGATGAGAAGCGAGGTGCCGCCAATCGCAAGCGATTGCGTGCCCATCACGCCTTGTAAAATCAAAGGCAAAATCGCAATCAATCCCAAAAAAGTAGCGCCAATCAAATTGATGCGCGTCATAGTGCGGCCAAGATAGTGTTCGGTCTCTTTGCCCGGTCGAATACCCGGCACAAAACCGCCCTGGCGCTGGAGATTTTCGGCAATTTTTTGCGGATGAAAAATCACCGCGGTGTAAAAGTAAGTAAAACCAAACACTAAAAGGAAATAACCAACCGCGTAAAATATCTGATTTTGAAACAACTGAATCGTGCCAAGGGCGAAGTTCGCAATCCAGGCAGTCTGCGCTTTCACAAAAAACTGCGCGATCATCGGCGGGAAAAGAATTAAAGAAATGGCGAAGATAATCGGAATCACGCCGGCCATATTGACGCGCAACGGCAAATGAGTGTTGCCCCCGCCATAGACACTGTTGCCCCGCACGGCTTTGGCATAACTCACCGGAATGTTGCGTTGGCCTTCGTTGATAAATACCACGCCCACCACGGTCAAAATCGCTATGAGACCAAACAAAACAAAAGTATAAAAATCAGCCGAGGTGTAATTGACCACCGCGGTGCGAATCATCGTCGGAAGACCAGCCACGATGCCGGCGAAAATCAAAAGCGAGATGCCGTTGCCGACTTTTTTCTCGGTGATGAGTTCGCCGATCCACATGAGAAACATGGTACCGGCGGTGATGGTGGTCATAGTGACGACCAACTGCCAAATATCCATATTACCAAGCAAATGTCGGCCACCCTGACCGAGCAAACGAATCATGCCGTAAGACTGTAAAAACGCCAGAGGCACAGCCAGCCAGCGCGTATACATATTGATCTTCGCTTGACCCTGCTCGCCTTCTTTGGACAACTCCTCGAGGCTCGGCACGATCATCGCGAGCAACTGAAAAATAATGGAGGAAGTAATATAAGGACCAACGCCAAGCATGATGATAGAAAAACTCATCAATGTCCCGCCGGAAAACAAATCCAACATGCCTACCAGCTGATTGCCGGCGAGCAAACTGCGCAACCCCGCTACATCGATACCCGGGATCGGGATGTGGGCCACTACGCGAAAGATGATGAGCAGTCCAACCACAAACAGTAATTTATTGCGCACATCTTTGATTTTCCAAGCTTGCAATAATTTATCTAACATAGAAAATAGCTTATGGCTGAATTTACTTTGAAATTATTTCACGCTGCCGCCGGCTTTTTCAATTTTTTCTTTAGCGATTTTGGTAAATTTGATCCCCTCGACTTGAAGGGCTTTGGTGATCTCGCCGGTATTGAGGATTTTGGCACTACGATCAACAAGCTTGATCAGTCCGGCTTTTTTGAGAGATTCGAGATTGACGATTTCGCCGGCTTTGAAGCATTTTTCCAAAGATTTTAGAGTCACCTCGGTCGCGCGGACAAAATGAGAATGGAAACCGCCGAGCTTCGGAGTGGACTGCATCAATCGGCGAAATGCTTTCACGCGCAAACCGCGACTGCCGCCACTGCGAGCGGTCTGACCCTTGCCGCCATGACCGGAATAATTTCCGTGACCGCTGGCATTACCGCGACCGCGCATCTTGCGCGAACGGCGAGCACCGGTGGCGGATTTGATTGTATGGGGTTGTAACGACATAAAATTTCAATCAATGGTTTACTTTTTTAATTCGGCGAGAGCGGCCATCGGAACGGCCGAGCGTTTGGGTTGATTGGCTTTTTCCACAGCCGAGCGCTTGAAACTCTTTAAGGCTTCAAAAGTAGCTTTCACAACTACTATTTTATTTTTAGTTTTACCCAAAATCTTGGAAGAAATATTCGGCACACCCGCGAGCTCAAGCACCGAACGCACGGCGCCGCCGGCGATAATACCCGAACCTCGGGGAGCCGGCTTTAGCATGACAGTGGCGGCTTTGAACTTGCTCACTACGAAATGCGGAATAGTTTCTCTAATAAACGGAACAGTGATCAAATTTTTGCGCGCTTGGCGGACGGCTTTATCCACGCCGAGCTGGACATCAGCGCCTTTGGCCACGCCATAACCCACTTTGCCTTTGCGGTCGCCGATAATCACACAAACACGAAAAGACATCTGCTTGCCGCCTTCGGTCACGCGGGTGACGCGCGCTAAATCCAAAATATATTGGTCGAATTCACTTTTTTCCCGACCACGGCCCGGGCCGCCTTTTCTGTTGTTTGGTCTTGGCATATGTAATGGTATTTTTTAAAACTTTAATCCGCCGGCGCGAGCGCCATCGGCCAAAGCGGAAACGCGGCCATGATATTTGTATCCTCCGCGATCAAAAACAACTTTGGTAATTTTTTTCTCTTGCGCTTTTTTGGCAATCAATTCTCCCAGCAAATAGCTCATCGCTACCTTAGTGGATTTACCCTCGATTTTTTTGGCGGTAATTTCTTTGGTGGCGGCGCTACATACGGTCTTACCGGAGCCATCATCGATGAGCTGGGCGGTCATACCGCGCAAACTGCGAAACACCGACAAACGCGGTGAATCGATAGTCCCTTTGACCACGGCGCGCACACGCGCGTGGCGCACTTGGCGCAAAGAATTTTTGGTTTTGTTGGTTAATCGTCTCATACGAATTGATAGATCCTTCACCTCGACTGAGCGGGGTTCAGGATGACATGATTAAAATTAAGCGGCGGCCTTAGCGGCAGTCTTGCCGGCCTTGCGGCGGATCACTTCATCGATATATCTGATCCCCTTGCCTTTATATGGTTCCGGTTTTTTGGTGGCGCGCACTTGAGCGGCGGTTTCACCCACCAATTGCTTGTCATATCCTTCGATGGTGATAATATTTTTTTCCACGGAAAATTTGATCCCTTTCGGCGGTTTGATATTCACCGTGTTGGTCTCGCCGACTTCAAGAGCCAAAGCGTCGCCTTTGAGAGCCACCTTATAGCCGACACCGTTGATTTCAAGTTGTTTTTTAAAACCGGTGGTCACGCCCTCGATCATATTGCCGATAATACTGGAAAATGTCCCCCAGAGAGCGCGATCATCACCGAGAGTTTCATTGGCGACCTTGACTTCGATCTGATTATTCGCGATCACGAGCGACACGCGCGGATGAATCGTCATGGCGAGCTCGCCTTTCGGACCCTTGACCGCAAGCACACTCCCCTTCATCGAAGCGGTGACGCCCACTGGTAAGATTCTAATTTTTTTGCCGATACGGGACATATATTTTGGATAAATTATTATGTTGTCATCCTGAACGCAGTGAAGGATCTGAGCTCAATCGAATAAAGATTCTTCGCTTCGCTCAGAATGACAGTCTAAACAACGCTTGATAAAAAAATTAATATACTTCGCAGATCACTTCCCCGCCCAATTTCGCGGCGCGAGCGGCAGTATCGGTCATGAGACCCTTCGGAGTGGAAATAATAGCCATGCCAAAACCGTTGATCACCCGATCGATCTCATTCGCTTTGACATACACCCGCCGGCCGAGCTTGCTGATACGACTCAAATGATGGACCGCGCTGTCGCGACCGTTATATTTGAGGATCAAAAGCAAAAAAGATTTATTGCCGTCTTTGCGAACTTCAACTTTGGCCAAGTAACCGGTGTCCACGAGGATCGTGGCAATGGCCAGTTTGATTTTGGAAAAAGACAGCTCAACCTCTTTCTTGTGCACCAAAGAGGCATTTCGAATCCGGGTGAGCATGTCGGCAATAGGATCAGTCATCATAATGTTTGAGATTTGATAATAAGATATTATTAAAAGAAAAATTACCAACTGGACTTACGCACGCCCGGAATCTTGCCGGAATTGGCGAGCTCTCGAAAACAGATGCGGCACAGACCGAAACGACGGAAAAAACCGTGCACGCGTCCGCACTTCCAACATCGACGCACTATGCGAGTGGAAAATTTCGGGGTGCGGTTGGATTTGGCGATTTGTGATTGCGTAGCCATAGGTAGTAATTGGGAATCTATTAAAATTATTTTTTTGCAAAAGGAAAACCGAGGGCGGTCAAAAGCGCGAGACCTTCAGAGCGATCCTTGGCCGAGGTATTGATCACGATCTCGAGCCCATGAATCTTGTCGATTTCTTCCACTTTTACCTCGGGGAAAGCCAAATTTTCTTTGAAACCAATGGTGTAATTACCCTGGCGATCAAAACTTTTCGGGGAAATACCATGAAAATCGCGCACGCGCGGGAAAGTGATTTTAAGTAATTTTTCCAAAAAATGCCACATGCGCGGACCACGCAACGAAACCATCGCGCCAATCTCGAGCCCTTCGCGGATTTTGAAATTCGAAATGGCTTTTTTGGATTTGGTGTGCACCGGTTTTTGGCCGGTGATCTTGGTCAAAGTTTTGGTGACATTGTCAACAAAACCTGACTCTTTGATCGAACGGCCATAGCCCACATTGACCACGACTTTCTTGATCTTGGGCACCTGCATCATACTCTTGTAGCCAAGCTCCTTCATGAGGGCCGGTACCATGACTTTGTTGTATTGTTCGTGTAAAGTAGGCATACTTAATCAATTAATTCTTTGCATTTACGACAAACGCGTTTTTTAACACCGGCTTCCAGTTTATAACCAACGCGCGCTGATTGATTGCATTTCGGACAGATCAAAGACACTTTGCTGACAGCGAGAGGCGCGGATAATTCGATCACCTGGCCCTTGTCGCCCGCTTTACGGGAACGCAAATGTTTCTTCATGATATTCACGCCTTCCACCACCACTTTATCATCAGCGCGAAAAACCTGAATAACTTTGCCTTCTTTGCCTTTGTCTTTACCGCTTAAAATTTTTACTTTGTCGTTGGTTTTGATTTTCATAATCGTAATGAGTGAGAGAAATGAATTCGCGAGAAAATAATTAAATTAATTTAATTATTTTTGAACGAGTTCATTTCCGAGCGAATTAGATTATCTGTGATAAAATCACAGATAATGGATATTATAATACTTCCGGCGCGAGAGAAATAATTTTTTGAAAACCTTTGGCGCGCAATTCGCGAGCGACCGGTCCAAAGATGCGCGAACCTTTCGGTTCTTTGGAATCTTTGTCGATAATCACGGCGGCATTTTCGTCAAAACGAATATAGGTGCCATCGGCGCGACGAGTTTCTTTGCGCTGACGAACCAAAACGGCGTGCACCACATCGGATTTTTTGACCAAACCGCGCGGAGCGGCAATCTTGACTACGCAAGTGATGATATCGCCGAGACGGCCATAGCGTTTTTTGTAACCACCATGCAACCGCAAGCACTGGAGCAATTTGGCGCCCGTGTTATCGGCTACTTGGATCATGGATCGATGCTGAATCATATCAAAAAAATTATCTAATATTTCAATTTATACGGCTTTCTTGGTCACCGCCACCAAGCGCCAGCGTTTGGTCTTGGACAGCGGACGACACTCGACAAAACGAACGGTGTCACCCTCTTTGGCTAATCCCTTTTCGTCGTGGACATGATACTTGGTGGTAACGCGAACCGCTTTTTTGTATTTTTCGTTCATCTTTTTGCGGTCAACCTTAACAACAATGGTCTTGGCCATGGCCGAGCTCATCACAATACCGGTTTGCTCACGATAAATTTGTACTTTCTTTTCCATAGAATGGTGATTTTAGGGATTATTTTAGACTCTTTCGACAAATTTTGTTTTAACACCCAATTTATAACGAGCCAATTCCAAGGCGGTGCGGGCTGACTCCAGCGTGATGCCGCCCATCTCAAAAAGCACAGTGCCCGGTTTAACGACAGCGACATAATGATCGGGACTGCCTTTGCCTCCGCCCATTGGGGTTTCGTTGCCTTTCATGGTTACCGGTTTATCCGGAAAAATGCGGATCCAAACCTTGCCGCCGCGACGCACATAACGAGTCAAAACACGGCGGACAGATTCGATCTGACGGCTGGTCACCCAACCATGATCCACGGCTTTGAGTCCAAACTCACCAAAAGACAAGGAGCAAATACGAGTGGCCACGCCCAATTGACGGCGCTTGCCTTTCTGCCATTTGCGGTGTGCTACTTTTTTAGGAAACAACATATAAATCAATTTCGAATTTCAAATTTTTAATGCGAGCATTATTTACTTTTAACATTTTTTGATTCGGCTTCTTCTTTTTTGGCGAACTTATCTTTACGGCCAAAAGTTTCACCCATGTAAATCCAAACTTTCACGCCGATTTTACCATAAAGCGTAAGCGCCTCCACGATCGCGTAATCCACATTGGAACGCATGGTAATCAAAGACATTTTACCGGCGGATAATTTTTCGGTGCGAGCGATTTCAGCGCCATTCAGACGGCCGGACATTCTGATTTTTACTCCTTGCGCGCCCGCGTTCATCACGCGTTCGATGGTTTGTTTCATCACTCGGCGAAAAGGCATACGGCGTTCGATCTCATCGACACAGGATTGCCCCACCACTTGAGCGGACAAGGCCGGCTGAGCCAAAGCCATGATATTTAATTTAACTTTAAATTTGTATTGTAAAATCTGCCGTTCGATATCTTTGCGAATACCGTCCAACCCCTGACCGCTGCGACCGATGATCACGCCCGGTTTGGCCGCCAAAATATTGACTATCACTTCTTTCGGGCTGCGCTCGATCGAGATCGAATCAATGCCGGCGTCTTTCATTTTTTTATTGAGATAGGCGCGGATCTCCACCTCTTGCTTCATAAACAAAGGCAGTTGATCTTTTTTGGCATACCAACGAGAATCCCATGGGAATACGAAAGGAATGCGGTGAATTTTGGGATGGACTTTGTGACCCATACAGTTGAAATATCTAATTTCGAATTTATAATTTCGAAAAATTATTGTAAAAATTATTTTTTGTTAACTGCCGATTTAGTTTCGACTTTTTTGATTTTCTTGTCAGCTTTTCTTACCGGCATCTCAAAAGTCTCGAGCACTAAATTGATATGACTGGTGCGCTCGCGAATCGGGGTAGCGCGGCCATGGGCCTTCGGCATCCAGCGTTTGAGTACCGGTCCGCCATCGACAGTGATCGATTTGATGCGCAAATTTTCCGCGTCTAACTGAAAATTGTGTTTGGCATTGGCCAAAGCCGATTGCAATAATTTCAAAACCGGTCGAGCGGCGATCTTGTTGAGCAGGGTTAACGCGTTAACCGCTTGGAGCGCTTTGCGACCGCGAATAAGATCGGCCACCAAACGCACTTTGCGCGGACCGATTCGCAGAAATCTTAATTTGGCGGTAACTTCTTGCATATTGATAAATAATTAGCGATTATTTCTTTTTGGCCGGTGCGGCAACGGCGACAGCCGATTTCCCGGCGGCTCCGGCAGTGGCGGCGGTCTCTTCGTCTTTGGCCATCTTACCGCCATGACGGACAAATTTACGAGTCGGCGAAAATTCACCGAGACGATGTCCAACCATGTTTTCTTCGACCAAAACATTGATAAAATCTTTGCCATTGTGGACGGCGAAATTCACGCCAACCATTTCCGGCGCAATCACACAGGCGCGCGACCAAGTCTTGATCGCTTCACGCTTGCCGCTGACTTTAAGTTTCTTGACTTTCTCCAGAACTCTTTCATCAACGAATAATCCTTTTTTAAGACTGCGAGACATAAATTCTTTGATTATTTAATCTTATTGCGACGAGACTGAACCACAAATTTATCGCTGTATTTACCCGGCTGACGAGTGCGTTGACCCAAAGCGGTGCGTCCATAAATAGTCTGCGGGCCGCGTTTCTGACCGATCGGAGAGTGGCCTTCGCCGCCACCGTGCGGATGATCTACCGGATTCATATTCTTGCCTTTAACGCGCGGTTTGATGCCGCGATGGCGCATGCGACCGGCTTTACCCCAGCGCACCAGATTGTGTTCCGGATTACTAAGCATACCGATCGAAGCGCTGCATTCTTTGGAAATAAGACGAATCTCGCCGGATGGTAATTTGACTTGAGCGTAATTGCCTTCGACACCGACGAGCTGAGCGCCCATACCGGCACTCCGCACGATCTGCCCGCCTTTGCCGAGCGTCATTTCGATATTGTAAATAAACAAACCAACCGGAATAAATTGTAAAGGCATGCGACAACCAAGTTTGGCTTCGATCGCTTGGGCCGAGGAAGACACTTTGTCCCCTACTTGAAGACCGGCGGGAGCCAAAATGTATGATTTGACGCCATCAACATATTGGATGAGAGCGATACGAGAACTGCGATTCGGATCATACTCGATCGCGAGCACGACCGCTTCAGTATTGAATTTATTTTGTTTAAAATCAACCAAGCGATAAAGTTTTTTCACACCGCCGGCTTGATGACGCACGGTAATAATACCTTGATTGTTGCGTCCGGAGTGTTTTTTTAAAACAGTGGTCAAAGATTTTTCCGGCTCAAATTTGGTGATATCCGAAAAATCATCCACACTGGATTTGCGGCGACCATCTGATGTTGGTTTGTAAACTTTGATACCCATATTGCGATAATATCTAATTTCTAATTTTCAATTTCCAATAATTTAATTGTTGAAAATTATGATATTGTTTAGAAATTAAAAATTTTAAATTAAAAATTCACACTTACACCCCTTCATGAATACTGATATGCTGACCTTTGGCGAGCGAAACGATCGCCTTGCGATAATCGCTGCGACGGCCAAATGATCGGCCAAAACGAACGCGCCGGCCATCAAAATTGGCGACATTGACCGACACCGGTTTCACATGGTAGGCCTCGGCCACCGCTCTTTTGATCTGAATCTTGGTGGCATTTCTGCTGACAATGAAACTATACTTGCCGATGCTTTCCACTCCGGCGGCTTTTTCGGTAATCAATGGTTTGACCAAAATACGCCGAGCGAAATCACTCATTTTACCGGCTGATTTTTTTTCAGCCGCGATAATTTCGGATTTGGTTTCGGATTTTGCTTTCGGTTTGACATCCTTCACCACCACCGAAGATTTTCTCGGCTTGGCGGTCGGCTTTTTATCCAAATCTTTTAATTTTTCGTCTTCTTTCTTTTTTGTCCAGCGGTCAAGTAATCCCATACGATTGAATTTCGAATTTTTAATTTCTAATTTTGAAACATTTAGTGATAGATCATGCGGCTATCATTTTCCAAAAACTTCTTCCAATTTTTTGACGCCCGCGCGGTTGGTCAAAATCGCGGTCGAGTTGAGCATGTCCATCACATTGATATCCTCGGCTCGCACGGTGCGCACTTGGGAAATATTGGCAGTCATTTTGATAATCCCCTCATTTTTACCGTCAGTTAACACCAAATAGGTTTTGCGCAACGGCATCTTGGCGAGGGCGGACGCGAATAATTTGGTTTTCGGAGCGGAAAAATCAAAATCGTCCACTACTACCAAATTTTCATTGGCCGCCTTGTCGGTGAGACACATCTTGATCGCCAACCGACGAACTTTTTTATTGATCTTGGTATCATAATTGCGATCGGTGCGCGGACCAAATATCACGCCGCCACCTTTCCAAATCGGAGAACGGATAGAACCATGACGAGCGCGGCCGGTGCCTTTTTGTTTCCACGGTTTTTTGCCGCCACCGCTCACTTCCGCTTTGCTCTTGGTGTCAGCCCACGGCTCGCGTTGATTATTGGTTTGTTGGACAAAAACTTGATGCACAACGCTGTTTTTGACTTTAACGCCAAAAACTTTATCAGACAATTCAATGTCGCCGATGGCCTGGCCTTCTAAATTGTAAACTTTGGTTTTCATAGTCTTATTTACTCAATTTATTCGCTAACTTTGGTATCGGCCGCCACTTCGGCCATCGGAGCTTCCACCACCGCCTCGACCGGAGTTTCCGGTTTGGCGATTTTGAGCTCGCCTTCGCCCCTGATCAAAAGGATGCCATTGCGACCGCCCGGAACCGCGCCTTTAATATAGAGCTCTCCCGCTTCGGCATGCACCTCTACCACTTGTAAATTTTTCACTGTCACCTGATCTCCGCCCATACGGCCGCCCATGCGCATTCCTTTGAATACGCGCTGAACACCGCCGGCGCCAATAGAACCGGGCATGCGCAAATTGTCTTTGTGACCATGTGAAGCCGGACCACCGCGAAAATGATGGCGTTTGACGACACCGGCAAAACCCTTACCTTTGCTCGTTCCGGTGACTTCGATAGTGTCTCCGGCCGAAAAAGTATCCAGAGCAATCACATCTCCACGGTTAATGCCGTCGATTTTGGCAACGGTAAAATCATGTAAATGACTGACCGGATTTAAACCTTTCAAATGTCCGGAATCCGGTTTGTTTAAACGAAATTCTTTGGCCGCTCCAAAGCCGACTTGCACTGAATGGCGATCGCTTTTCACTTGAGTGACCTGGCACGGACCGGCTTTTACCACGGTAACCGGCACTACATTGCCGTCGGGCATAAACACCTGCTTCATGCCGACTTTTTGTCCGATAATAAATTTCATACGGGTAGTTTTATCATTGCTTCGCTTGATCCGTTTTTGAGGCGGACTCCCATCCCTGGCGGCGAAGTTGATTAATAACTTTCTAATTTGTTACTTAACAAAAAACTAGAAGCAAAAACACTGAAAAAAACAATGTTTTTACTTCTAGCCACTTGGGTTCGCCACCTTTAAATCAACAAGCGAACTTAAATGACTTGTGACAAAAAAATTTTCAATAAATTATCTCCTCGCCTCGGGCCGCGCGGTAAATGTTTTCACGCTGTTGCGCGATCTTATTGACCGATTAGCCTTGGCAATTTCTTGGCGCTACTATACTACTAATTAAATTATTTGTCAAGGGGTTAAGCGCTCCCCCGCCCAATTACATTTTTACCTCAATATCCACACCGGCCGGCAAACTCAAACTCATGAGAGCGTCCACGCATTTCGGGCTCGCGTTCAAAATATCAATCAAGCGTTTGTGCACGCGCATTTCATATTGTTCGCGCGCGTCTTTGTGCACGAAAGTGGAGCGATTGACGGTGAATTTGGTTTTTTCGGTCGGAAGCGGCACCGGACCCACTACTTTGGCATCGTTGCGCTCGGCGGTCTCCAAAATAGTTTTGGTGGCTTGGTCGATAATACGATTATCGTAAGCGCGAATCTTGATGCGAATGCGAGTGCTGCCTTCTTCTTTTTTGGGTTGAGGATGTTGAGTGGTCATAAATGAACGATAAGGAACGCGGATAGACCGAAGCCCCGACATAGTCGAGGCTTCGGCAATCCGATGAATTATTTAATAATTTTAGTTACCACGCCCGCGCCCACGGTGCGACCGCCTTCGCGAATAGCGAAGTTCATCTTGTCTTCGAGAGCGACCGGAGCAATCAATTTGACAGTGATATTGACGGTATCGCCCGGCATGACCATTTCAGTGCCGGCCGGTAACGAGACTTCACCGGTCACATCAGTGGTGCGAATGTAAAATTGCGGTTTGTAGCCGTTAAAAAACGGTTTGTGGCGGCCACCCTCTTCTTTGGTCAATACATAGATATTGGCCTCGTATTCAGTGTGAGGGGTGATGGTGCCACCTTTGGCGAGCACCATACCGCGTTCGACATCTTCTTTCTTGGTACCACGCAAAAGGATACCGGCGTTATCGCCAGCTTGACCTTCCTTGAGGGACTTGTTGAACATTTCAATACCGGTAACCACAGTTTTTTGGACTTCTTCTTTCAAACCGACGATTTCGATCTCATCATTGAGGTGGATAATACCGCGCTCAATACGACCGGTCACCACGGTGCCACGGCCTTCAATCGAAAACACATCTTCGACCGGCATCAAAAACGGTTTGTCAGTGACGCGAACCGGATCCGGAATATATGAATCCAAAGTTTTGATAAGCTCTAAAACCGGCTTGGAAGCAGTTTCGTCGGCCGGATTTTGTAAGGCCTGCAAAGCCGAACCGCGGATAATCGGGGTGGTATCGCCCGGGAATTTGTATTTATTGAGCAAATCACGGACTTCGGCCTCGACGAGATCGATGAGCTCCGGATCGGTCACTTGGTCGACTTTATTGAGGAATACCACGATATAAGGCACGCCTACCTGACGAGCGAGCACGATGTGTTCGCGGGTCTGAGGCATCGGACCATCAGCGGCCGACACCACCAAAATAGCGCCATCCATTTGAGCGGCGCCGGTAATCATGTTTTTGACATAATCAGCGTGGCCCGGACAGTCTACATGCGCGTAATGTCGTTTTTCGGACTCATATTCCACATGCGCGGTGGAAATAGTAATACCGCGAGATTTGGACTCGGGAGCCTTGTCCAAATCATCGATACCCTTTTTCTGGGCGACGCCGCCATGGGCGTTTAAAACCTGCAAAATCGCAGCGGTCAATGTGGTCTTACCATGGTCGACATGACCGATAGTACCGACATTAACATGGGGCTTAGTTCTTTGAAACTCAGCCATAGAATTAATGCTTCACGGCACTGCCCCGAGTGGTCGAGTCAGATTTTTGTCCAGCCGTTTAGAGACTATTTAAAAAGATTATTAAACACCTACCAAGGTAAACCATTGGCAAGTTTGATGTTGCCTATTATAAACAAAACCACTCTTTTTGTCAAGAGCCCGAGCGGAAGGGGGTGGGGACGATTTGGGGATAGAGCCTATTCGACCGGTTCCAGTAAAAAAGTATCTTGCTCGTCATGAGGCACATCACTAAGAGATATTTCTTCGGCTCCTTGACCGTTGGCATTGGGCACAGTCACGATTTCCGGTTCGGCGAGCGGTGGCGTGATCGGTTCGGATAAAATTTCTTGCAAAGCCACCTCGTCATCTTGTTCGGATTTTTTTATGCCAAGCAATTCTTCTTTGGAAAGTCCGCCCCAACGATTTTTGAGCACGGCGCCGGCGGGCGCGAAATCATCTTCGTCGTCTTCCCACGAATCCGGCTCTGACATCGGATCGGCCGAATTATCGCGCCACTCGGTATTATCCGCCGATGGACCAAAAGACGATTCGTCTAAAAACTCTTCGTAATTGTCCAAATCCATCACCACAAAAGAGGCGTCGGTATCTTGATCTAAAACAATTATTTTATCTCCGGTGCGACGCGCGAGGCGCAAGACGCGATTGAGTTGAGAGGATTTCATATAAATTATTTGACTGTAATTATGGCTAATTTAGCTGTCGGGAATTATAACAACCACCCCAAAAATAGTCAAGAAAATTTAAAAGACGGAAAATCTTTGAAGAACATTGCGAGACGAGGAGATAATTTGCGAGCGAGTGGGCGCGTTCCGCAGGATTTGGGCCAATGTTTGAGCGAAGCGAGTTTTGGCCCAAAAGCGACAACGAGCCGCAAATTATCCGAGTCGAGCATTTGTTCTGAAAAGGCTTTCCGTCTTTTAAATTTTTTCAACATCTTTATTTAATCTTATCCACCAACACCTCCAGTAAATCTTTCACATTTTTCTGCGCGTCCACTTCATTGGCGCTATTCACGAATGCCTGCCACTTGGCGAGCACATTGGCATCACCCAAATCACGCACGGCATTTTCAAGCTTGAGACGGGTCTCGAAATCCACTTCCCCCTGCGCTTTCAAAACTCTCTTCACGAACAATTTTAAAAATTCGACTGTTTGAATTTGAGTGCGCTGAGAATTGGCATACGCCTGCAACCCTTTGTAGTCCTTATTTAAAGAGTAATACCCCAATCCTCCAATCACCACCGCCGCCACTAAAAATATCACCGCGATTGCTCCAAGAAATTTTTTGATATTCATATAAATTATAAAAATTATTTTAAAAGTTTTTTTCTTTTATTATCACGATAGAAATTATACACCAAAAGCACGGCCATCAGCAAGACCAAACCGGTCCGCCAGTCAAGTATCCGCCACCATTTTTTGATCGGACTAAGCGCGATATTGAAATGCACCCCACCGCCTTCGCGCACATCAAACGACTGACCGAAATAACCATCATAACCATCGGCTTGCGCGCGCAGTCGATATGTCCCCTCCGGCACCAAAAAAGAATAATTACCGCTATGATTGGTTTTTTGCGGATTTTCCTGTTGATAATTGTTTGCCGGCCATAACTCATATTTTCCGCTGTTAGTATTCAACCATTCTATCGTTACATTGGCTCCGGCCAAGCGCACCTCCCGACCTTTGGACATTTCATAAACATATCCTTCCGGGTCCACTACGGTCACCAACCGCAGTTCTTTGGCGCCAAGCGTGCGATCTTTATAGGTGATCACGGTGATAACCTCATATTCACCCGATGCCACCGGGGCTTGCACACTGGCCGTATACAACCCGTCGTGATCAGGATCGGTGTATTCAAACGACATCAAAACCAAACGATCTTCGCCGGTGATTGGCTTTTCCACCGGTTGCGCCAAAGCCGGCAACGCGAATACGAGCGATTCCACCCAAGACATGACATTGACTTTTATCGCCGCCGAAATGGCGCGTGATCGAAACACAAAATATCCCATGATTTTCTCCGCCGGCATATCCGGCCGCACTACCAGATCGAGAGTTTTGCCGGCAATGGTCGCGATTTTTTGCTCCGGTTGGCCGGTGTCGGAAATAGTTAGTAAAATATTGTAATCAATCAAATCGCCGTTGGAACGCGCGAATACCACTTCGCTCGGGATTTGTTTTTTTTCAATTAAAGAAAGCGACCGCAAAGACACGGCAGTCGGTGGTTGCCCGGCAACATCAGGCGATTTGACACCGGACGCGTTGGTAAGCCCCGGCAAATTTAACTGCACGGATTCCAATTTATTGGCTTGCGCCATTCGTTCTACCCCGACTTGTTTCAAAGTATTTTGCAAGCCGGCAAATTTAGCGGACAACGCGCGCAAGTCTTCGGGTAAAGGCGCGAACACAAACTCACGAATTTGTTTTTGCGGCATAATATTCCACTTTCCATTGAGAGCATCGGGCGCCAGACGCGCGATCAAAGTTTCCGCGGACGGCAAAGGCTGCGCCGGAGCGACCGAACGCATGAACGGCGGCACCAAAAATTCTAATTTTTTGAATATTCCGGCCAATGGCACGGACGGCGCGCTAAACTCGCGAATGTCGATTGCTAATTGTTTGACCGCATCTTTCACGCCGGCGCCGATTTCCGACACCACCCCAATCATTTTTTCCGCCGGCAACCAAAGGTTGGTAAAAAAATTTGTCAAAACATTTGATGAATCGATATTTTGGTCACCGTTATCGCTTGATTCCTCGGATATAATTTTGACTGATGAACTGGTCGGCGCATCCGCATTTTTATCCGGCGGCGGCTCCGCTTTTTTATACTCAAAAGTCGCAAAAACATCCGGTCCGCATTCATTGTTTTGATTGCAAAATCGCGCGTATATTTTTTTGTCGCCATATCCGCCCGTTAATTGGTAGCTAACTTCCACTTGCTTTTGACCGGAAGAAAAAAACGCGCGTGTGGCCGGAATAAAATTTGAGTTGTCGCTCAACCAAATATAATTAACCGCACTACTATCGGTAGATAGCAATAAACGCACAGGATTATCTGTAGTCTGCATATCTCCACTCAATAAGCCAATCTGATACCGACCATTTTGGCTCGGGATAGAGATTGGCGGTTGCCCCCCGCCGCCTCCGCCCGCCGCCTGACAACTGTTTACCACACAACTCGCAGAGCAAGTTTTGGGACATACGCCATTATCCGCGCCGTTGTCACAGGCTTCGCCCGATTCCAATATACCATTGCCGCATTCTTGACGCGCGCTCGCCGGCCGCCAATCGGTCACCACCGCGCAGTTGAGACAATCAAAAGAAATCTGCCCCGCTACTGTGCCAGACGCGATACCGGAAAAAAGCCCGCTCGAGCTAATCGTAATATTGGCAAAATTTATCCAACCCAAATTTTCACCCCAAGCATAACCGCTCAAATTACCTTCGCCGTCATTAGCGACTCCGTCGGTAGTCGGAGACAAATTGATCCAGCCATAATTTGGGCTCCATGCATAGCCGGTCACAGTCGCGTCAGTTACATGGACATTGCCATTAGTCGCGCCGAAATTTATCCAACCGATATTTTCACCCCAAGCGTATTTGGCGACCGGATCAATCGTACCATCGGTCGTGCTGGCCCAAACCGCGCTAACACAAAAAAGCGACGCTGTGATGATCGCCGATAAAAAAAGATTAAATTTTATGTTCCTTAAAAACATAATAACCGCGATTATTCAGCTGGCGTGATGTCTGCTACGACTGGTTCGGGTGTTGGCACTACTTCCGGCGCGGGCGTTGGTTCTGGTTCGGAAATCTGCTCCGGTGCTGGCTCGGAAGGTAATTCTGGCTCTGGTTCGACAACCGGCTGGCTCGCCGGTTCTTCGGCTGGCTCTTCGCTCACTGATTCATCGGCTACCGGCATCTCATCACTGGGTGTTATTCCATCTTCAATAGCATCGTCCGTTGGTGTTTCATCGACTACCGGCACTGGCGCATCTTCTTGAACCGGCTCATCAGCCGGTGCGGAGCTACCACCACCAGATGACTCGCTCGCCGGAGTTTCCGGTATCACCGCTCCCCCGTCGGCTGTAAAAGTAATCAGATTCACCGTGCCATCGCTATCGTGACTCTGTAATTTATTTGAAGCAAAAGAATGCCAGCCAAAACTCACATCTTTATCTTGCGCTTGCGCGAGCTCAATCAAAAACCCGGCGGTCGAACTCACCACCGCGCGGTATTGTCCGACGACAAATTCCACCGGGGTCATCGTAATCACCGGCAAATTTTCATACGCATCGCGAAAACCGATATAAGTACTGGTCGCGCCGGTCAAAATTTTTCCATAACCAACGCTGTCTTCATCAAAACTGACATGATTTTTAAACGAGATTTTGTCGTTAAACACCGTGGGGGCAATACTTAAAACCGAAGCCGTGTCGGTGGACATATTTCCCAACCCCGCAAACAACTGCTGAATTTGCGCTTGTTGTTCCTGAGCAGCCGCAGTCAACAGGGGAATAAATTTGTCATAAGAAATCGCTTTGTATCCGGAGATTTCACTGGTACCCACCGCCATCGGAAATATTTGTTCCACCTCTTGCGCGATAAAACCGGCGTTGGTTCCGGAAACGGAATTACCTGACAAAGACAGTGAATCGTAAAATACCGGTCGCAACGCCATCACTGTGCTAAGTCCGTTGCCAATCGTGCTAACATTCTTTTTCAATCGCGCGTCCGAAGTGCGCGCCCAAGAGCCGTCCGAATCAACATGCCCTTCGTTGCTGGCATCAATATACACTTGTAATTTATAACCCGGAGTGCTCGTCCCAATCCCCACATACCCATTCGCCCCAATATTAAAAATATTACTATTGGTGCTCGTCCCCACGGTCAAAATTTGGCCGGTGGCGGTGGCGGGGAGCACGGTGAGGGTGGCGCTGGGAGAGCTGGTCCCAATCCCCACCAACCCCGCGCTCGTAATCGTCAAAAAGTCGGTTACCCCCAAACCGGTGGATGAAGAAATTTTGAATTTATAGGAATCCGACGAATCAACGCCCATGGCAAACTTGGTCGCCGGAGTAGCGCCGGTGCGAAAGGCGATGAATGGATCAATGGTGGTAGACGATGATGCGGCGGTGATGGTGAGAGACGAAGAAGCGGTGGTACTATAAACTTCTAACAAACTATTGGGGGTGGTGGTGCCTATCCCCATAAACCCACTGCTATTCATGCGGGCGACTTCAGCGGCCGGATCCGACGATGAAAAATCCATAATTGTATAGGCGGTATATCCACTTGAACTGTTCCAAGTGTAAGAAGTGCCATTGGTGGAATAGCCATAACTAATGGTCATATTGGTGGGACGAGTTGGGTTAGCAACACCGGGAAATGCGTGGTATGTGTTAGACATTAGACTTACACTCATGCGAATATGTACAGTCGCAAGATTGGCGATGGTATAGGATGTACTCACATATTTCCTATATCTGTTTTCTCCTATACTCGCCCAACCACTGCTCTGACCTCTTATGGTAGCGTCACTGGCGCTAAAACTGTAAAGTGTTTGCAACAATGTGCCGGGAACGCCATTATCGTCACTATACGCTTCAAGAATGAAGGCGTGGGTAGAACCGATATCTTGATTATCATAAAAGCTAATATACAACCCATTCAGTGTTTTATCAGAACCGGTACTATTGGTTATTTTAAATGACTGGTAATGAGTGCCACTATAACTGGTCGAATATAAATAAAGATCAAAATCAAGTGTTGTGGCGGTGAATGTGGTAGCTTGACTGGTAGATTTATTAACAAAAAACTGCATCACGCCTTTGCGATCGGCGCCAGTGCCATCATGTGCCATTTGGATATACCCCAGATTGGTATTGGATCCACCAGCCGGCGTGCCATAAAAAGCCAGTTTGCTGGAGCGCCCGCCGTCTGCATCGGAGGAAGATGCGTTGGTTAGTGATAATTCCGGACTATTTATATTAGATATCTCAAATATAGAACTGGGCGCTGCCGTGCCAATCCCAATTTTTCCATTCGCCCCAATATTAAAAATATTACTATTCGTGCTCGTCCCCACGGTCAAAATATTGCCGGTGGAGGTGGCGGGGAGCACGGTGAGGGTGGCGGAGGGCGAGCTTGTGCCAATCCCCACCAACCCGGCGCTCGTGATCGTCAAAAAATCGGTTACCCCCAAACCGGTGGATGAAGAAATTTTGAATTTATAGGAATCAGATGAGTCCACCCCCATGGCAAATTTAGTCGCCGGAGTGGCGCCGGTGCGAAAGGCGATGTAGGGATCAATGGTGGTGGATGACGAGGCGGCGGTAATGGTGAGAGACGAAGAAGCGGTGGTACTATAAACTTCTAACAAACTATTGGGGGTGGTGGTGCCGATGCCGACATTGTTGCCAAAATAAGCCAGGCCGTCTTTATCAATAAACGCTTTTTCTACCCCCGCATTACGAAAACTGGTGATTTTCGCGCCGGCGGTTGTCAGGCCGGTAGTGGAGTCCAACACGGTCGCGACCGCGGTGGCGCCGTCGGTGGGTATGCCTTTCAATGACGCGGAGGTACCGGAATATATCGTGGTATAAACACCATTTAATGATTCTACCGTTCCATTGGAATAAACTTTTAATTTAGGGGAAAAAGCGGCGCCATTAGTACTTAATTCCAAATTAAAATATGATGATGGCACCGTGCTTTGGTTTTGATAACTAAACATCCTCCAGTCCATAATCTGTGAAGTGCTGGCAGTTGTCCCCCACCCATTGCCGCGAAATGTTAAACTGGGAGAATTTTGCTGCGCACCGGGGATGGCGGCGGTAGTATTGGATAACAAAAGAGTGGAAGTGACCGCGGTGGCGCCGATATTATTTTGCGTGACCTGCATGACCGCGCTCGGGATGGAAGTACCGACGCCTAATCGCCCATTCGCGCTATCCCAAAATAAATTGTCGGTATTGGAAAACGCGTAACCGGTGCCATCGGAAAATGCCAACGCTCCCGACGCGCCCAAGGTAGTGGTGTTGGTTCCACCTTTGGCGATCGACAAAACAGAAAAAACCGGTTCATAAGTGGATGCCGCTGTCGCAACCGTCAAATAACTCGAGGATGCCGCCATCCAAATCGGGTCAGTCTCGGTGTAAGCGGTGAGGTAGCCGGCGTTATTCGTCCATTGTGAAATGGTGTCGGTGGCAAAATTTGCAGTAGTCAGCCCGGTAGAAGTGGTAATGAACCCGTATGAATTATCCCAACCGGTATTGCCGTCGGTGATATAGGTAGACGCCGCCAGAGCGCTGGTCAAATAAACACCGGCCGCATTAGCAATCGAAAGATAAGTGGAAGAAGCGTCTAAAACCGTCAAATAACTCGACGACACCGCGCTCCAAATCGGATCAGTCTCGGTGTAGGCGGTGAGGTAACCGGCCAAGGCATGATTACCCCAACCATGCGCCAGATCCCAATATGATGATGAGGCCGTTACAATATTGTAG
>JBAYHH010000003.1:0-71632 GCA_041666265.1 Candidatus Magasanikiibacteriota bacterium
ATTTGTGACTCGCGGTCGCTTTTGGGCCAAAACTCCCCGCCGCGAGGCGGGTCACACATTGGCCCAAATCCTAACGGATCGCTCCCGCTCGTCTACAAATTTTTACTCGTCAAGCAAATGATTCTCAGAAGTTTGGCGTCGTTTTAACATCGCATATCGCGACAATAAAAATAGAAAGACGAGAACATTTGTTTTGTGGCACTCTACGAGCGAAGCGAGCTTGGCCACAAAATAATTGTTCTCGTCTTTTAATAATTAGTTTGCCACAACATTCCCCAGCTCGCTCCCGCGATCATCGGCTGACAAAACATTGTTTAGGTTGGGCGCGGTAAGTGCAAAAGTTTTGCCCGTCCAGTCATCAATCGCGGTAAAGCGAATATTTTTGATAAGATTTAGCGTTTGGCCGATTTGATCAGGGGTGGGTGAGACAGCCACTTCGAAATACAATCCGGTGATGCTGTTGGCCGGCAGATCAGATTGGCTCCATGATAGTGCGCGCGTTTTCTCGTCATACACGATCGGATCGCCGATCGACACGCTTTGTTTGCCGGTAAATTGGACGCCCGGAGCGAGAGTGGCGGTAAGCACAGCGTCGCGTATGGGATTGGAGGTATTGTTCGCGCGGATAAAAATCCAATATTTGGTGGTTTCACCAACTGTCGGAGGCAAGACCCCGCGTCCGAGCTGGTCGCCATCGATGGTGAAATAGCGTGTTTGCGCTGTGAGTGCCATTTCGGCAGCCAATGGCGCGGTCGCTGTTTTGCCGGCGATCGAGACTGTTTGTCCGGCCACGCTCGGCAGTTCACCGACGAAAATCGGTGTCACTTCGAGAGATGTTTTCTCCGTTTGGTTTAAATTGAATTTTGGCAACAAAAATAGTTTAATGGAAAATTTTCCGCTCTTGTTTGGTTTGATCGTAGTGAGCGCGGTGCGATTGGTTTTGTCGGCGACGAGGCTATTGCCGTCCACGATGAGATCATTTTCGCGCGCGGTGGCTTTGATGTCCACCACTCCGACCGGATTAAATTCCAGGCGCAATTTCGGCGATAGCAATTCGGTCTCGCTCGCGTTGCGCCAGCTGATCTCGACCGGTATCTCCATTCCACCCTCGAGATACGCGGGCGCGTTCCAGCTCGCGTTTAAATTAAAATTTGGCAAAGACGCGATCTCGATTGATGATAATATTTTGGATTGAGTCATTCCATAGACCGATTTCACGGTCACGCCGGTTTCGGTGGTCAGATCATATCTATTAGCTTGCGTCGGCAAAACCAAACTGGCGCCAATTGTCTTGGTTTCACCCGGCGCAAATGACAAGGACGACATCGGAGTTAAAAATTTTAGCGGTTGTTTTGTTGTTTGGTCGTAAGAAATTATATCCACCGGAAAAATCACGCGGTCGCTCTCGTTGGTGACTTTGATTTCGACCGCGACCTCTTGCCCGGGCAAAGCGTTTTTGGGCGCTGTCACTTCGGTGTGCAAAATACTGTCCGGCAAATTCACCGTCAAAATGCTGATTTTTTGCGCGCGGTTATTTTTTTTATCCGGCACATACGAGAGTAGTCCCGTGATGCGTTCGTCCGATCCGACCGTGGTCCACAAGTATCCCCAGATTATTTTTTCACCTTTGGCTCCGGGTTTGATGACGCCCAGATCAAAAGTTGATTGATCAGAAAAATCGGTCGCCGGAGTGCGCGCGCGATCGATCTCAAAACCGGCCGGCAGTTGCACGGATAAAACTGCCTGGTTCAGATCAAACTGCGCGCGGTTTTGGTAGGTGATGCCGAGAGCAACCATTTCACCGCTTTTGATGCGACCAGTGCCAAGTGTCAATTTCAGGTCCACGAGATCAGTCGTGCCCGGTTTCCAAAAAAAGAAAAATAAACTAGCGCCCAACATCACTATCGCCGTCGCGAGCAGTATCAGGTCAAAAACAAATAATTTTTTGGCATGCCGATAAATCCCGTGATAGCGGGTGATATAGTGGTTGTGAAACCAACGATAAACATGTTTGTGCATACCTTTATATTATATATTCATTCTCCGTTTAGAGCAAATGCGCAAACCAAAATCCGCCGTGAGGCGGATTTTGAATGCCGTGGACCACGGGGGAATCGAACCCCAAAAGCAGGTGTGGTAATACCGCCTACGAGACCACTCGCGCGTGGCCCTCGTGTCCTGGCGCCAATATTATATCACAAAAGTAGAAACGAAAAAACTCCCCGAAGGGAGTTTTGGTGTCGGCGCAAGTATTGATCTTGCAAGCAGTATTACCACAAATATAGAATATCAAATTTGGCGCCATTTGTCAATCCAACTTATCCACACCAGAAAACAAAAATCTACTTGACCAAATCAGCCTAAGTTTTTAAATGGTTTGATTTGTCTCATGGGAAATGGTCGGCATAGCCGTGTTCGGCTTCACCGATTTCGGATTAGGCGAATAAAGCGGGTTTTTAATCTTCCATTTTTGCACAAATTGTCCAATCCCTCTTTTCTCCAGTTTATTTTTTACGGTAGTGTGGGTCTGCGACCATTTCACCAAGCTCTCAAAGTTCACTTTATAGCGGCCGGCCACGACCACATAGGTGACCTCTTGCGAGGCGATAGCGCGGCGGATAGTCGCCTGATTGACACCAAAAAGACGAGCGGCTTCGGATACCGAAACCCGAATCATCTCCTTGGGGTCAGTCGGTTTGGGAGTTAAATTGACTGTTTCTGGAGTCATATTGTGGATAACTTTGGTCAAGTTTGTAAGCTCAATATAGCTCTGTTTGTATACACTAGTCTACACAAATAATAGCACATTTGGGTGTTTTTGTCAAGGGTGGGGGAATCAATGACTATTTTAGAGTATTTTTTATAGCGATTGTGGGGTATTTCCCCTATTTCAAATATTTGATAAAAGTTTGTATACACTAATCTACACAAACGCAAATTAAAATTGCTAATTTTAGCCAAATCAGTTTTACTAAAATTTGTATACACTAATCTACACAAACGACGAAATTCCAAATCAAAAATCTCAAATTCCAAATAAATCACAAATATCAAATTTCAACACCTAAACGAGCTTTTTCAGTATACACGCATATTTGGGATTTGGTATTTGTGATTTATTTGGTATTTGTAATTTGATGTTTGATTTTTCCCACCGTATATTTGACCTTTCCCCTCATATATAGTATAGTATGCCCTACCCACCCAGTCAGTCTGCCTATCCACGGGGGTGTAACATTTTACCCTTTTTTGCGTCTTCTATAATGTCTGGAACTATTAAGGAAAAACTGCTCCTCTACCGCCTGCAATCAAAACGAGATCCGGACGCCTTTACCGAGCTTTACGATCTATATGTTAAACGAATCTATCGGTTCGTTTATTTTAAAGTATCTGGCAAAGAAGAAGCCGAGGATATCACCTCCGAGGTGTTTCTCAAGGCTTGGAACTATATCATTAACAATAAAGAAAAAGAGATAAAAAGTTTTAGCGGCCTATTGTATCGGCTCGCGCGCAACGCGATTATCGACATGTATCGCCGCCGATCGACTCAACCCCAGACCACGGTGATCCCCGAAGAGTTCGAATTAAGCGATGGGGGAAAGTGGTATGCGGATTTGAGCCGCAACGCCGACGCTGGACATGTGATCGCCGGACTGAAAAAATTAAAACAAGAATATCAAGAAGTGCTGACGCTAAAATATGTGGACGAACTCGAAGCCGACGAGATCGCGGAGATCACAGGCAAGGGCGCGATCGCCACGCGTGTCACTCTGCACCGCGCTTTAAAAAAGTTAAAAGAAATCTTGGGTGAGTAATATGACTAATAACTTAAAGTCACAACTCAAAGCGCTCAAACATTCTCAAGTTAATCCCTCGAGCGATTGGTTAAATTCCAACCGCGCTTTGTTGTTGTCGCAAATCAAAAATACCGTGAGCGCCGATCGCCCGACCGAGAAATTCAACCTCAATAATATCTGGTCGCTTTTGTCTGTCTTTGTTCCTCAAACTTTGGTTTTCAATTTTGTTCGTCCGATCGCCGTGCTTCTCATTGTCGCGCTCGTCGGCACAAGTGGTTGGGTCGCGACCGTGGATGCTTCTTATGAGTCGCTCCCGGGCGAGTGGTTGTATCCGGCCAAACGCGCGGTCGAAAAAACACAGGTGACGATTGCTTCGGTCACCGGCGATAAAAATTCCGAGGCCAAACTGCACGCCGAGTTTGCCAAACGCCGCGCCACCGAAGTAAAGAAAATCATGACCGCCGAAAAACCGGCCAGCGCCAAAGTGGTCCAGGACACCGTGCAAGATCTCAAAACCGAAATTCAAAATGTCAATTCCAAGTTAAACGCCATCAAATCCGACGCGGTCGCCGGTAACGCGCAAAATGTTTCCGCCGACACGGTCAAAGAAGTTAAAACCACCACCGATGAGGTCAAGGTGGTATTGGGGTTGATCAAAGATGATCTGCAGTCCGGCACCGGCACTATCGATAATGCTCTCAACAAATCCGTTTCCGAAGTCAAAGACATGGCCAATGCCACCGCCGTCAATGCGATGGGCGTGATGGTTGAGCAACATTTGAGCGGGGACACGAGCGTCACCAAAGAAGAAGTGAAAAAAGAATTGGACAAGACCTTAGCCAGCGCCGCCGCCGATATCGTCGAAAACAAACAAAATGTCGAGGGCGTAAAAACCATCGTGGACGCGGTGACGAGCGAGGTCAAAGACTTGACCAAAGAAAGCCAGCTCGCCAGCTCAACCATCTCGACCACTACTACCAAAAATCTCACCGATCAAATGACCGATATCGCGAGCACCACCAAGGCCGCCGCCGTGAAGACCGACGCCGCCGCCGTCGCGGGTGATAAAAAAATCGCCGAGGCCAAAGAAAAAATGAGCCAAAATGATTTATCCGGCGCGATGGATTCGGTCAAAGAATTAACCGCCGTCGCTAAAGAAGCGGAAAAAATCAAAGACACCGCGCTCCAAACCGTGCAGACCGTGCAGAATGTTTTGCCGATCGCGAATTTAGTCAAAGATTTGCCGGTCGTGAGCACGACCGCCGCCAAAGTGGAAATAAAATTTAATAACACCACGCCAGTCGCCACCGGCACATTACCACTCAAAATAATCGTCGTCACCAGCACGAAGAAGTGACACCACTTCGCAGTGGTGTCATCCTGAGCCTGCCTTAGCAGGCGAAGGATCTATCACCGTTTGTCTTTCTTGCATTGCCCATTTGTGTGGGCACCGCAAGAGAGGGAAAATTCATTATAACAGTTCCATGCAAAAGTCGAGGGTCCATAGTGACTCGCTGGAGCTTTGTATCGCATGAGATTTGCGCGTAGTATATACACGCGTAAACCATGTGAAACAACTTTAATTCGGTTGACCTCTGCGCTTTATCGCGCGGGGCGCGCAATCGGTTAGAGTATTAACTAATATTATGAACTTAATTAAAAAAGTATTTACATTCAGCGTAGTAGCGACTACTATCATGTGGTCTCTCGGCGTTGCGGCCCTCGTACCGGCTGTAGCCCAAGCTGACGATGTATGTCCTTCCGGCTTGGTTGCTGGCGATATGGTCAAAGTGGCCACTTCTCCGGTGATCTATGTCTTGGACAACCAAATGAAGGTTGCTACCTTTATCAACAATGCCACTTCCGGCACCGGTAGCGCCAAAGTATATTACAGCGGTTATAAATCATGGAATCTTGACGAGAACTATTCTTTCAAGGCCGTGTCTTTTGACTGCTTAAATAAACTCGGATGGTCCACCCAATCGGTTGGTCCTCGCCCGGGTTCTTATGTGATCAAACACCCGGCTGATGGCAATTTGTATGCCGTTGGTTTGGGTCGCACTTGCTACAAAGTTACTGACGCCCTCGCGAAGCAACTTTATGGCACCAATTACAAGGCTTATCCGTTGTCCACTACCCAGGAATTTTCCGGTATGTGCGCCAATGGCGTAGGTGTTGATTGGACTGAAGCCAAAGCCCACCCGGGTATGTTGGTTTCCAAAGATGGAAAAACTTATTTCGTGAATTCCGACAAGACACTCACCGAGATTACTGCTGAAGGCATGACTGCCAACCGCGTGAAATCTTCTTGGGTGCGCGCGTTGGATGCCGCTTTGTTGCCGGCCGTCGGCACTGCCGTCGCTGTCACCAAATATGAATCCGCGTTGGGTGATCGCTCACAATCGGGCGTCGCTTCCGCTGGAAATGACACTGTCGCGACTGGTGCGTTGACTGTCTCTTTGAGCGCCAACACTCCGGCTGCGACCAATTTACCGGATGGCACTTCCTTTAATCCGATTTTAAAGTTTACTTTAAATGCGGGTCCGGAAGCTGTCACTGTTAGTGGTGTTACCCTCAAAAAGGGTGGCTATGTTCTCAATACCAACATTTCCGGTATTGATATCGTGGATGGCAGTGATGTCCGCCATGGTAATGTAGTTTCCTCTGTCAATTCCGACAATGAAGTTCTTATTTTGTTCGGTTCCAACCCAGTGGTTGTACCAGCCGGCGGTTCTGTCACTTTGACTGCTCGTGTTAACCTCGGCGCTTCTGCCGGTGGTAGCACCGTGAAGTTAGGTGTCAAATCCGTTGTTTCTACCGCCGCTACCGTTGGTGGTTCATTCCCATTCTATGGCAATGAATTCAATACTGTTGATGGCGCCAATGCCGTTGCTACCGCTTATTTTGATGCATTATCCGTGTCTGGTTCTGCCGGTACAGATCTGAATGCCGATGCTGATAATGAGCAAGAAATTACCAAATTTCGCTTACAGGAGTATGGTAGCAAAGAGGATCTCAAATTATATAAATTAGTCCTCTTCAACTACGGCAATGCTGCGGATGCTGATTATAAGGATGTGCAATTGGTTTCTGCCGATGGTACAGTGCTTGCCACTGCTCAACCGGCCAGCCAGTATGTAACCTTTGATCTTTCCGCTTCTCCGTATCTCATTGCCAAGGGTCAATACAAAGATCTTACTGTTCGTGCCAAAATCGTGAGCGGTACTTCCAAAACCATTCAATTCGTCGCTTATAATGACTACGATGTAATGGTTAAGGGTTCTGACTCCGGTTCTTATGTGTTGCCCACGGTTTCCGGTGGTGCTGGTTATGAATCTACTTTTCCAGTAGGTGATTTAGGTGCTGCAAGTGTTACTACTTTCAACAAAGTAACTATCGCCGCTGGTACTCTTAGTTTCAACAAAGATACCACTTCCCCAACTTCCGCAGTTGCTCCAGGTGCCTCCAATGTTGTCTTGGCTAAATATTATGTCAAGCCGACTGGCGAAAACATGGAGTTACGCAAAGTTAGTTTTGGTATTATCCAAACTGACTCCGCCCTTACCGGTAATGTCTATGTAAAAGTAGATGGTGCTACCGTGTGGAGTGGAGCCGTCAATACCACTGAATTTCCTTTAGCTGGTACTGTTGGAACCAAGACCCTCAACACTTATCCGATTTTGACTGCCGGCAAGAATGCGTACATTACCGTTGAAGGTTCCGTGCCTTCCACTGCCACTTCGACCGTGCGCTATACAGTCAATGATTTTGACATCACTGAAGTCAAAAAATTGACCAGCAATACAATTGCCGATCCCGCAGTCAATACTGCTGATGGCAATCAAATCTCGGTGAATGCGGCTTCGTTATCCGCCAAGACTCTGTCCACTCCGGTGGCCCAGAATATCATTAGCGGTGCAACTGGTTTCACTTTCGCCCAGTTCGAACTTAGTGCTAACACTTCTGGTGAAGATGTGCGTATTTCGTCCATTGTTGTTTCAAATGTGGGTACTGGTACTACTACTAATATCCTCAATTTGGCTCTCTGGGATGGAACCACTCAATTAACCACCAGCAACAACACTGGTACCGGCGCTGCTTCCACCACCTTCTCCTTGACTAGCCCGTTGGTTATTACCAAGGGAACTACCAAGACATTGGTGTTAAAAGCTGATTACATTGGCACAACTGCTAATGTCACCCACAAGTTCATGTTGCACACCGTTACCGCTACTGGCAAGGATACTGGCACCTCTGTCACTCCTTCCGTTTCCGGTATGGGTCAAGCCATGACTACTGCCTCTGGTCCGACTGTCACTTTGTCTCTTGTGTCTGGTACCGGCGCCGCGCCGAGTGCCAACCAAGTGGTACAAGTTGCCACCAATGATGGTACTTATTTTGCCTTCAAGATCACTCCGTCCAACGAAGCGATCAAGTTGACAACTCTTAAGTTAACCGCCACTGGTACTGGTCTCAATACCAACGATGTGACTAACTTACGGTTATATCGTAACAGTGAAACTACTCCGTTCCAGAGCTTGGGTGAAATGACCTGCTCGAGCAATTCCTGTACTGCTACCTGGGGCGGTAGTACTACCGACAACTTATTGCCGGAAGCTGTACAGCCTGGTAGTCCGGTCACCGTCTATTTGAAAGCGGATGTTGGTGCGGCTGGTGTAGCCAAACTTGGAGATGATTTCACCTTCAAGATCAATGCTACCACCACCGATTTCGTAGCCAAGGGTGCTACTACCAATGGCTCTGCTCATATTACCGGCACCCCGACAGCTTCTGGCGCCACTCACATTGTACCGTTCACGGTCAAGGTAGAAAGCGTTTCGCCGACTACCCCGGCCACAATCGGTCTTAGTACTGGTGCTACTGTTGGTGTGTTCAAGGTAACCAACCTTGGTAACGCCCAGGTTGCTCTTACCAAGCTCAGTTTTGCCAACGGCGGAGCCTCGACATCTTCATTGAATTTTGCTTTGAAGTATTCTACTGACGGCGGCGCGCAAACCGATACTACCGGTGGCACTGCTTCAACCACAGCGACCAATCGCGTTGACTTCGGTACTCTTGATACTGCTGTTACTATTAACGGTGGTTCTTGGAGATACTTCACAGTCAAGACATCTGGAACTGCTGTCAATTATGATACTTTCCAGTTGTCGGTGAGTTTGTTGGGCGACATTGTGTATAAAGTCAAAGATATCGATCTTGGTTATGACGGCGATACTGCCGGCGGTATTACTGATACTTATGCCAACACTGGTCTATATACCAGCGGTCTCCCGGCTCTCGAAAGCGTTACTGCTCGTAGCTAAGCTCCTCGATTAGCTTTTATCCCCGCGTTATTCACTTGAATAATTCGAGATAAACAAATCGAAACCATACCCGCCCTTCGCTTGAGGGGCGGGTTTTGGTACTTATCCACAGGCGATTTGGCTTAAATTAGCTATTTCTCGCCAAATTGTAGTAATATCAGTTGTCATTTAGTATTACTTTATGTATAATAGTATTGTCATTTAGTAATAATATAATATGTCAAATGTATTTTTTAGTCGTAAGATTTACGGCCAAATCAAAGAGCATGTATTAGCGAAACAAATAACAGTTTTGACCGGTATGCGTCGCGTCGGCAAGACTACCATGGTAAAACAATTGCTTTCCGAGATAGTTTCCAAGAATAAAATTTATTTGGATTTGCAACAAATAAACAATCGTGAATTGTTTTCCGAAAAGAATTTTGATAATATTATCACTCGCTTGAGCCAGCTTGGTTTAAGTCTGGATGAAAAAATGTTTATCGCGATTGACGAAATTCAGCTTTTTCCCGAAATCAGCGGTGTTTTGAAGTATCTCTATGACAGTTACGATATTAAATTTATTGTTACCGGTTCCAGCTCGTATTATTTAAAGGATTTGTTCAGTGAATCATTGGCCGGTCGCAAGCGCGTATTCGAATTGTTCCCTTTGGATTTCGGGGAATATTTGACTTTCAAAAATATTGTTTGGGCGAACGCGGACTTTTTGGGCAAACAATTTGATGTCTATGAGTTTGAGCGGTTGCGTATTTTTTATGAAGATTATGTGGAGTATGGCGGTTTTCCAGAGGTGGTATTGGCCACGAAGTCTGAAGATAAGAAATCTATTCTCAATGACATTATTAGCTCGTATGTTAATATTGATATTAAAACATTGTCTGACTTTCGTGAAAGTAGCAATGTTTATAATCTTATTAAAATGCTGGCGGCGCGTGTGGGTACTCGGTTGGATTATGCCAAGCTATCTCGGCACAGCGGGATCGCTCGTACCACCGTTAGTAATTATGTGTCCTTATTTGAAAAAACTTATTTGATTTCTTTGGTGCCGGTGCACACCAATGATACCGATCGAGAAATCGTCAAGGCCAAAAAAGTCTATTTTGCCGACAATGGTTTGGTGAATATTTTAGCCGATGTGGATAGTGGTTCAAAGTTTGAAAATGCTGTGTATAATCAGTTGCGACACAAAGGCGAGGTGCGGTATTTTGCGTTAAAAAATGGCCGAGAAATCGATTTTATTTTTGATGAAAAAATCGCCATGGAAGCGAAGGAGACGCCGACCGAATCAGACGCAATCGCTTTGGAAGGCTTGACCCAGTTAACCAAGGTAAAAAAATGTCGGCTGATTGGCCGTCATCATTCGCCCCGATATTCAGATTATATTTGGGCCGGGGATATTAAATAATCAATTTCTATGGCTTACGCCAAAAAATATTTCAGGATCACTAAAGATTTGCTTGTATGGATAAACAATTATACAGCGCCGCGCAAGTAAAGCGTTGCGCTCAAAATTTTGTGCGTTATTTACACACGGAATGTCGTTTACCGGTACGGCAAGCGTTTTTATTTGGTTCTTATGCTCAAGGGCGACCGCGTTTGTGGAGTGATGTGGATATATGTGTGGTCTCTCCTAAATTTAAAAACAGCGCGAGTGCTTTGGAGTATCTTAATGTGCGTCGGCGTCGTTCCGATATTTTACATGGCATCGAGCCGCATGGGTTCACTGTCCGTGATTTCGCGGACAATAGCAACCCGCTGGTGGCCGAGATCAAGAAAAACGGCATCCGCATTGTTTAGTTGTTTTGCGCCATAAAATCACCCCCCCCGCATTACTTACTTGGATAATCTCGAATAAATAAATCGAAACCATACCCGCCCTTCGCTTGAGGGGCGGGTTTTGGTTATGTGGTTTCGCAATTTGCGTAATTTAACAAAATCAGGTATAATAATTACATATGAGTCCCAATATACAAGAAATTAAAAAAATTGCCTCGCCTTTTTTTAGAAGCCATGGCGTTAAGCGGGCGGCGGTGTTTGGTTCGGTGGCTCGCGGTGAAGCTACGAGAAATAGCGATATCGATATAGTCGTCGAATTCAGGGGTAAAAAAAGCCTGCTTGATTTAGTGGCGCTGGAGTTGGATTTGGGAGAGCAGTATAGCCGGAAAGTGGATGTTGTAACCTATAATTCACTTCACCCTTTATTGCGCGATCGTATTCTCAAAGACCAACATATTATCTATGGGCAAGGATCCTAAAATTTTTCTGGCGCATATCTTAGAAAGCATCGATCTGATTGAAGGGTACACCAAAGGAAAAAAGGAAACGGATTTTGTCCGTTCGGTTGATTTGCAGGATAAAGTAATTCGTCGTTTGGAAATTGTGGGCGAAGCTGTTCGTCATCTTCCGGAAACTTTGCGCCAGAATTATCCGGAGACGCCTTGGCGGCAGATTGCCGGTACGCGCGATAAATTTATTCACGAATACTTTGGCGTGGATATGGCTTTGACATGGGAGATCGTAAAGCGTGACTTGCCTAAATTAAAAAAGCAGATTTTAAAAATTGAAGAAGATTTGAGTAAAAATTAGGCAAAAAAGTTTGATAAAACCAATCGAAACCATACCCGCCCTCGCCAGGGGGCGGGTTTTGGTACTTATCCACAGGTGTTTTGGCTAACTGGTGCGGTTTTTCATCATGCGTAAGTCATTTTGATTGCCAAACTCACGGAATTTATACTAAATTTCGGGACTTAAGTCACGATATTCAGTGAAATTTCGGGAGTTGTTTTCTGTGGTTGATACGATAACGCAAGTGTAGTATAATCAAAATACGATTTAGATAAATAGTAATCATTTTTTTATGCTCAAAATCGGCATTATCGGCGGATCCGGTCTCGACGATCCGAAAATTTTAGAAAATTCGCGCGATTGGGAAGTGAAAACACCCTATGGCGCGACCTCGTCACTTTTGAAATTAGGCGAGATCGCTGGGGTCGAAGTGGCTTTGATCGCTCGCCATGGACGCGAGCACACCGTCCCGCCCACGCAGGTCAATTACCGCGCCAACATTTGGGCGCTCAAAGATTGGGGAGCGACGCATATCCTCGCGACTACCGCCGTGGGGTCACTGCGCGCAGAGATCGGGCGCGGACACTTGGTGGTGCTGGATCAGTTTATAGATTTTACTCGTCATCGTTTTTCTTCGTTTTACGAGTCGTTTGAGGCGGGAAAAAACGGCCACACGCCGATGGCTGATCCGTTTGATGAGAAATTGCGTGATTTGTTTATCGCCGGGTGCCGTGATTTGAGTTTGACCCATCATCCGCGCGGGACAGTGGTGACGATCGAGGGGCCGCGGTTTTCCACGCGCGCCGAGAGTCACATGTTTCGCGCCTGGGGAGCCGATGTGATCAATATGAGCATCGCGCCCGAGGCCGCGCTCGCGCGCGAGCTCGGTTTGCCCTATGGCGCGGTCGCGATGTCCACGGATTATGATTGTTGGAAAGCCGACGAGGAGCCGGTAACCCACGAGGCTGTGCTCAAAGTCTTCGCGCAAAACGCGCACAATGTCACCAATTTATTGGTCGAGGTGATCAAGAAGATAAAAGCTGTTTATCAACTGTCATCCTGAGCGAAGCGAAGGATCTCCATCGGTCATTACATATATTTTTTATGCCTGAAATTTTAAAACAAAAAATTCGCACGGTGCCGGATTGGCCCAAAAAGGGGATTATGTTTCGCGACATCACGACCTTGCTTGGCGACGCAGTTGGATTTAAGCGAATGTTGGATTTGCTTCACGCGCATTACCGAGATTTTAAAATTGACAAAATTTGCGGGATCGAAGCGCGCGGGTTTATTGTGGGCGCGCCTTTGGCCGATCGGCTCGGCGTCGGTTTTGTGCCGATTCGCAAAAAAGGCAAATTACCGGCCGAGACGATCAGTGAAGAATACGCGCTCGAATACGGCACGGATAAGATCGAAATGCATTTGGATGCGCTCTTGCCCGGTGAAAAAGTTTTGCTCGTTGATGATCTCATTGCCACCGGCGGTACGGCCCTCGCCGGCTGTAATCTGATCAAAAAAGCGGGTGGGGAAGTGGTGGAGTGTTGTTTTGTGGTGGATTTGCCTGATCTCGGAGGAAAGAAAAAACTCGAGTCCTCCGGCTTTAAATCTTTTGCGCTCATGGAATTTGCGGGTGATTAGTAATTGTCATTCCCGCGAAAGCCTGCCTGTCCGGTAGGTAGGCGGGAATCTACGCTGTCATTCTGACCTGCCTGCCGGCAGGCAGGGCGAAACGAAGAATCTATTCGCTCGGCAAAAAAAGTTATCCACAGGCCAAAATTCCAAAAGTGTGCTATACTATTTGCGGGGAGGGAAAACAATCCGCCAGCGTGCGGATTGTTTTTATAAAAGGGTATCACTGTCATCCCGACCCATCGCATTGTCATCCTGACTCTCAACGCTGTCATCCTGAGCGAAGCGAAGGATCTCCAAGTCAAATATTCATATTCACTTTTAATTAAAATAATATGATCGGCCAAACGCGTTCGTCGGTAATTATCCTCGCGATAATTATTTTTGTTTTAGGATTGGTTTTGATCGTTGGCGGGTATGGTTGGTTTTTAAAAAAACAAGCACGCGTTTTGGTGGGCACGGCCCGGCCGACATTTCCCTATAGTGATTACAGTCAAGCCGATTTGAATCGGCTTTATCCGCAAGAAATTGATTATTCCGGCGTGCCCGACAAGCAAACACCCGAGCAGACCCATGCGTTATTTTTGTCCGCTTTGAAAAAAGGAGATTTTGACGCGGCGGTGAATTGTTGTTTTCGAGCGGGGGATAGAGAGAAGACAAAAGAGTTTTTGAATGGCGTCAAACAAAAAGGGATGTTGAATTTGATGATTAGTGATATTACAAATATTGATCCCGACTTTCGATCAGAGAATAAAGCGACTTATGTTTACGATGGTACATGGAATGGGAAAAAGATCGCGAATTTTATGCAATTTATGAAATCTCTGGATGGTATTTGGTATATTGAAAAATTGTAATTTGATTCAATTCTTTGTATGCGCAGGAGGATATTTTTGTTAGTGGTATGCTCGCTCGGCTTTTTGTTTCCCGGGCGGGCTTTTTGTTATGACACCAATGTCGCTCATCCCAATATTGTGGGGTTGGCGGCCGAAGCGTATAACACCGCTTTTCCAGACAAACAATTGAGTACCGACGATATTGCTCAAATCAAACAAGGGGCGATCGACGAAGATGTGCCAACCCGCTGGCTCAATCATTTTTATGACCCGATCCATAATCACGGTGTTTGGTTTTTGGGAAATTTTTCAACTGCGGTGGACTGGGCGCAAGACCCCAATAGCCAAACGAATTTTTCTTTGGGCGACGAAAGTTGGCAAAGAGCGCTTAAATATATGGCCGATGGTGATCGCGCCTCGGCGATGCGCGCTTTGGGTCACGCTGTGCATTTATTATCTGATATGAGCGTGCCGGCGCATACGCGTAATGATATTCACCCGGCTGGCGATTCATTGGAGCAATATGTGAAAAATAATTGGAGCAAGATTTCGTTTAATCCGAAATATTCATTTCAAACAGTGAAAAGTTTGAATGACGCGTTTTATAATTTGGCTAAATTTTCCAATGGAAATTTTTATAGTGATGATACAATTGAGAGTGATAGATACAAGATAGTTAGCATTCGTGGATATGATGCCAAGGTAATTGATAAGCATGAATATTTGTTAGCAAAAGATAGGGACGGCAATATATTATTTGCTACTGATGGTTCCGATTGGAAGGTGAGTAATAAAACTGTGAATTTAAGTAATATCCTCTCCTCCTACTCCTCCCGCCTCATCCCGGCCGCAGTATCCAATAGCGCCGGTCTAATTGATTTATTTTTTCGTGAAGTAGCCAAAAATGAAAAACAAAAAGTGCCGATTTTCAAAATCACTGTCACCGGTATTTGGGATAGTATCAAAGGATCGATTGTCACCGGAGCCGAATATTTAAGCAATCTTTTGGGTGTGGGCGATGGGCCGAGTTTGACCACTCCACTATTGCGTCAATTAGACATAAAAATGACCGAATTGGGTGAGGCCGCCCAAAACGACGGGGTTTTCAGCGACCCCAATGATGCGGCGGATACGGTGATAGAGCCTGTTGCCGGTGAAAATTTGGGCTCACAGATACCACCTACGCCTCCGCCACCGGCGAGCGGGTCGAGAAATCAGCCCCCAATAACCAACCCAACGACAAACCCGACGATTGGTGGTGGATCAAATGACGGCACTGGCACCGGCGGTGGCTCGTCATCGGGCGGTGGCTCGTCTTCCGGCGATCCGACTATCACTCCGACCTCTACCATAGAAACACCGACCCCGACCACCACACCCACTTCGACACCCTCTGATCCGGATCCGACTCCTACCACCACGCCTTCATCCACACCGATCATCGCGCCATCCGCACCCACATTGTCCGCGATATTTTCCGATACGATTTACACCACTTCGTCCGACGCGATTATTTCCGGCTCTTGTTCCACTACCACTGTCCAAATTTTTTATTATTTTTCCTCATCCACAATTGCGTCACCGCCGTCCATCGAAACCGGCACGATTTTTCCATCTATCGATAGTTGGTCAGTCTCGACCACTCTGATCGCCGGTCACAATTATTTTTATTTTGTCGCCATTGACTCGGCCGGCATCACTTCGACGCTTTCGGCGCCGGCGCATTTTATATTTGACACCGTCGCTCCGCCGATTCCGATCATCACTGTGACCAATAATTCCGATATTTCCTCCGCCAGTTTGCGTGTGGCGCTAAGCAGTATCGATGCGCTTTCACCGCCCACTTTTTTTGATTTATCCGTCGCCCCCTCGTCGACTACCGGTACCGTATGGCAGGAAATTTTTTCCAATTCCACCACCGTCGAATACGATTTTTCCGGCGCGCGTGGTCAAAGCTATTTTTTTCGCGCCCGCGCTCGCGACTATCTCGGCAATACTTCGGACTGGAGCGATGCGGTCGCGTCGAGCACGCTGTCATATATCGATTGGAGCAAACAAATCGTCATCAACGAGATCGCCTGGGCCGGCACCAGTAATCTGACCGCGAGTGATGAGTGGATCGAATTATACAATAATTCCGATAGCGACATATTTTTTGCCAGTACCAGTAGCGGCCAAAGTTATGTGCTCAAAGTAAATAATACCGCGCTTTCGTGGAGAACAATCGCCAACGCGACCATTCCGGCGCGCGGATATTATTTGCTCGAGCGCACCGGTGATACCACCGTCGCCAATGTTAGCGCCGATGTCGTGTTTACTTTGGGTAGCGGTATTTCCAATACCGCCGCCAAAGTCGAGTTGTTTAGTCCGACCGGAGAAAAAATTGATGAGGTGGATTGTTCGGCCGGTTGGTTTGCCGGCGGCGGGACCAATTACCGGTCGATGGAACGCCTCAATGTTTTGGCGCGCGGGAGCGAGGCGAGTAATTGGCGGACCAATATCGGTCCGCGCTCGGGTCCGCAAACTTCGCGCGGCGGCACTCTGTATGGCTCGCCCAAGACATCGAATTTCGGCAACGCGATCATCATGGAAGGCGCGCAAGAAAGCGCGACAGCGACATTGCATAGTTACGACAATCCGTTATTTTTATGGTATTACACGGTGCCGGTCGGCAAGACGCTCAATATTGAAGCCGGGACAGTGATCAAAAGTTATGCCAACGATGTGAAATTTACGATCAATGGAAATTTAAATATTAATGGCACGCCCGAAGCGCCGGTGATCTTGACTTCCGGCCGCGATCAGTCTTTTGCCGATGCGAAATTAAATACTACCGTCGGCACATTGCCGGCCGGCGATCCCGCCCCGGGTGATTGGCAGGGGATACAATTGTTCGCGGGCGCGCAGGCGACGGTGGAAAATTTGGATTTGCGCTATGCGGGTCATGCTTTTCGACCGCCGGGCGCGGGCATGTGGACACCCAATGTGAGTCAGGCTCTTCGTGCAGACAACGCGCACTTGACCGTGGCTAATTCAAAATTTAATAATAATTTAGGGACTGCGATTTATACCAAAAATACCACCACCACTGTGCGTGATTCGGTTTTTGCGAGTGGGGATAGAGGCATCGAGACTTTCGGCAACCCCTTGAATATTTCCAATTGCAGTTTTTCCGGATTTACCAATGCGCAGGGTGCTGCCTATATTGCCGATAAATTGCCGACCGTGTCGGGTCTGTCGTTTTCCGACAATACCGTCGATCGATTGTATATGGATTTTGTCGTTATTTCCGAACCGACAGTTTTATTTGCCAAAGAATTGGCGCAATCAGTGATCGTATCCAATATTTCGGTGCCGGTATCCACGACCCTCACGATCGAGCCGGGCGCGAACATCAAAATGATCAGTTCGGGCAATTTCGATGTTTCGGGATCGCTCCAGGCCGTCGGCACGGCCGAGAGTCCGATCATCATCGAGCCGTTCGCTGATGGCAACCGGTGGGGGCAAATTTTATTTCATAATTCCACCTCTTCGCTCGCGTATGTTGATTTGAAAAAAGGAAATTACAAATCGCCATCGTGGCCCGCTGACAATGGCGTGATTTGGGCGGAAAATTCTGATTTGGAAATGCGTCGTGTGCGAATCTTGGATACTGACCGGCCGTATTATTCAGTGCAAGGAGTAAATTCGCGCCTCTCACTGACGGATTGCGAAATAAGTGATGCGACCAAATATGTCAATAGCTCAAACTATGCCTATGGCGTGCGGGCGCGGGGTGGCAGTTTGGCTTTGGATAATACCAATTTTTCCAATATTTATGGCGGGGTATATGGTACCGACAGTGTGGTTTTGACATTGTCCAATATGTCGCCGTTTAATTTCAACAATATTGATGTGATTTGGTCGCCGGTGGATTTGGGAGCGATTTAGATTTGATTAACATGGGTAAATATTCGCCGTATCTTCGTTTGACACTATCGTCGTTTTTCGCTACAATATTGACGCTGGCATGGCCAGTCAAGTTTTGTTTTATTTGTCATTCTGAGCCTTGCCCACTGGCAGGCAGGCGAAGCGAAGAATCTCCATTCGTTTGTGTAGATCCTTCATTAACATTCAGGATGACAGTGTTTAAACTTTGTAATTTCTATGAAAAAACAAATCGAAATGTTTATTAAAGGCCTTATTTACGCCTCGTTTTTTGTCCCACTCATCGTTATTCCCTCGTCGTTTATATTTCCGTTTATCGTTCCAAAAATTCTCGCCTTTCGTACGATTACCGAGCTGATGATGTGCGCTTACGCCTTGCTTTTGGTGATTAATTGGCGTGAGTATCGGCCGAAATTTACCGCGCTCAATTTGGCTTTGGGCGCGTTTTTGTTGAGTTTTGCTTTGTCGACATTTATTGGGGTTGATCCGTATCATAGTTTTTGGGATAACCACGAGCGTATGTTGGGCCTGTTCACCATCGCGCATTTTGTCGCCTATTATTTTATTTGCACCGCGGTTTTCAAGACCTGGAGCGATTGGAAGTGGGTGTTGCGGATGTTTTTGATTGGGGGGTCGATCGTGATGTTTATTGGGGTGTTGCAAGCATGGGTCAATCCGAGTTTGCTTTTAAACAATGGTGCCGCCACGCGTGTGGCCAGTAGCTTGGGCAACGCTATATATGTTGGTGGGTATGGTTTATTTTTGTCTTTCGTAGCAGTTTTACTATTTTTGCGTGAAAATAATCCGGTTTGGCGTTGGGTTTATGCAATTCTTGGTATTTTTGGTGTTTTGGGGTTATTTTACAGCGGTACGCGCGGGTCAATGCTTGGTTTTGTAGCTGGCGCGGGTGTCGCCATGATCGGATATATTATTGCGTTGAAAGAATACAAAAAAACCCGCCTTGCTTTGATTGGTTTGGCGATTGCCGGAGTGATTTTAATTTCTTTATTTTACATTTTTCGACAAACTGCTTTTGTGAGAAATTTGCCGGCAGTGGGTCGCACTGTCAACACATCGTTGTCCGATATTGAACGCAGCCCGCGTTGGATTGCGTGGCAAATCGCCATCGAAAGTTGGAAAGATCGTCCGATTTTTGGCTGGGGTCCAAATAATTTCTTTTATGCCTTTAACGCGCATTATAATCCCAAGTCGTTGAATTTTGGTTATGGTGAAACCTGGTTTGATAATGCGCACAATATTATCGTCAATACCTTGGCAGTGCAGGGTGCGTTTGGTTTGATTATATATTTAGCAGTGTTCGTAGTTGGTATCATTAGTTTGGTAATAGCTTGGAAGAATAATCAACTAAATTATCATATCGCGATTATTGGTAGCGCGTTTTTGGTAGCGCACCTCGTCGGCAATGTGACGGTATTTGAAAATCCCACTTCGTATTTGTATTTTATGTTTTGGTTGGCGCTCATAAATAGCGTTTCTGCCACACCTGTCATCCTGAGCGCAGCGAAGGATCTTCACTGTCATCCTGAGCCTTGCCTATCGGCAGGCAGGCGTAGCGAAGGATCTAATCGTGTCATTCCCGCGAAAGCGGGAATCCACGGTGGCGACAAGCCCATCAGCTCCGGCCTTGTCATTGGCGCCGGCGTATTCGCCTTGCTTTTAATTTTTATTTTCAATATCCAACCGGCGCGCGCCAATATGCAGACGCTCGACGCGATTCGTTATCTTTCGCAAGATCCCGTTCTCGGTGTTTCTTATACCAAAACCGCGTTGGCGTTTAATTCACCACACATCGATGATATTCGCGCTGACATTGGCCGTACTGCCACCCAGATGCTATCGGGCTCGGCCGATAAGCTCGGCAAAGAGCGTAGTCAAGAAATTTTTGAAATCGTTTATCCCGAGTTACAAAAAAATTTGATTTTACATCCTTTGGACATTCGCAATCAAATCACTTTATCGCAAATGGCGCAGATTGGCTATCAGATCACCAATAATGGTAAATATATCATGGAGGCGCAAACGATGCTTGAAGATGCCTTGGTTAAGTCTCCTCGTCGCCAGCAGATTATTTACAGCTTGTCCGCGCTTAAGATGCAGTTAAATCAGGCTCCCGAAGCGGTGAAATTGCTCGAGCAGACTATCGCGGACAATCCCAATATTGGCGAGAGTTATTGGCGCTTGGCTTATGCGTATAAATTTTTGAATCAAGCAGATAAAATAGACGAAGTTTTGGCTTTGGCCGAAAAAAATAGCGTTATATTTACCGATGCGGAAAAAAATATTATCGCGCAAATAAAAACCATGCCGGCTAAATAATTTGTCATTCTGACTTGCCTGCCGCCTGCCTGTCCGGTAGGCAGGGTAGGCAGGGTGTAGCCGAATAATCTATTCCTGTGTCATTCTGAGTATAGCCGAAGAATCTATTTCACATAAATCAAATATTTATGAAAAAAGCCATAATTACCGGTATCACCGGTCAGGACGGATCATATCTTGCCGAACTGCTAATAGAAAAAGGTTATCAGGTGCACGGAATTGTTCGTCGTAGCAGTAGTTTTAATACCGGTCGGATTGATCATATTTATCAGGATCCGCACGATGATAATCGCAGGTTATTTATGTCTTATGGAGATTTGACTGACGGTAGTAATCTTAGCCGTCTGATTGGGAAAATCAAGCCGGATGAAATATATAATCTCGGCGCCCAAAGTCATGTGCGCACCAGTTTTGACATGCCGGTATACACGGGCAATGTCGATGGCTTGGGCACTTTACGCCTTCTTGATGCGATCAAAGATTCGGGCGTCAAAGTCAAATTTTATCAAGCCGGATCTTCGGAAATGTTTGGTAAAATTCAAGAGAATCCCCAAAAAGAAACCACGCCGTTTTATCCGCGTTCGCCCTATGGCTGTGCCAAGGTTTACTCGCATTTTTTGTGCGTGAATTATCGCGAAGCGTACAACATGTTTATTTGTAATGGTATCTTGTTTAATCACGAATCACCGCGTCGTGGTGGCACTTTTGTGACTAAAAAAGTCACTAATGCTTTTGCTAAGATTAAATTAGGTAAACAAGAAAAAGTATATTTGGGAAATTTGGATGCGAAGCGCGATTGGGGATACGCCAAAGAATATGTGGAGGTGATGTGGAAGATGCTACAGCAAGACCAACCCGATGATTATGTTGTGGCTACCGGTGAGACCCATAGCGTGCGTGAATTTGTCGAGGAAACGGCTGGTTTGGTAGGATACCAAATTAAGTGGGAAGGCGAAGGTATTAAAGAAAAAGGCGTTGATGTCAAATCCGGTCAGACTTTAGTGGAGATTGATCCGTATTATTATCGTCCAACCGAGGTGGATTTCCTATTGGGCGATGCTTCCAAAGCAAAAGAAAAATTGGGTTGGGAGCCAAAAACCAAATTTAAAGAGCTGGTAAAAATTATGATGACCGCTGAATTTGAAGAGCGGGGATTAGAACCGAGTGATTACCTGTCTTTTTAGCACACTGTCATTCCGAACGAATGTGAGGAATCTTTACCCAGTTGTCATCCTGAGCGTTAGCGAAGGATCTTAATCACCTACAATTCACCTGTCATTCTGAGCGAAGCCCGACCTTAGTTGGGCGGAGTCGAAGAATCTTTCGTATATGGAAAAAACCTCCAAAATATACATCGCCGGCCACCGTGGTCTCGTCGGTTCGGCTATTGTCCGTCGTCTGCAAAAAGACGGCTATGCCAATTTGGTTTTACGCACGCACGCGGAATTAGACTTATTGAGTCAGCAAGCAGTCGCGGATTTTTTTGCCATAGAAAAACCGGAATATGTATTTTTGGCCGCCGCCAAAGTGGGTGGAATTCTCGCTAACAATACTGAGCCAGCGCAGTTTATTTATGAAAATTTACAGATACAAAACAATATTATTCATTGCTCGTATTTAAACAAGGTAAGAAAGCTTTTGTTTTTGGGATCTTCGTGTATCTATCCGCGTCTCTGTCCGCAACCAATGAAAGAGGATCATCTATTGACCGGACTTTTAGAACCCACCAATGAGCCCTATGCTTTAGCCAAAATCTCTGGTATTAAAATGTGTCAAAGCTACAATCGTCAATATGGCACCAATTTTATCGCTGTCATGCCGACAAATTTATATGGTCCGGGAGATAATTTTGATTTAAATTCTTCGCATGTCATGCCGGCTCTGATTCGCAAATTTCATGATGCTAAAATAAACAATGCGCCTACGGTGACGGCGTGGGGGACCGGTAGCCCCAAGCGTGAATTTTTGCATGTTGATGATATGGCTGATGGTTGTGTATTTGTGATGAATAATTTCAATCCCACCAAAGAACAAAATGACAAAGGTGAGATATTTTTCAATTTAGGCACCGGAGTCGATGTCACTATCAAGGAATTAACCGAGCTAGTTAAAAAGACGGTGGGTTTTAATGGTCGTATAGCATGGGATATCACCAAGCCGGATGGCGCGCCACGCAAGCTTCAAGACATGAATAGAATGCATGCTTTGGGATGGAATCATAAAATTGATTTAGCAGAGGGTGTAAGATTTACTTACGAATGGTATTTGGCAAATGTTAATTAATATGGACAAGATTCAGCTCAAAGAATATTTTAATAGATTGTCGCGGGTGCGACAGAAGCGGGGCGTCCGGAATCGGTATTACCACAACGATATCTATAAATTATTGAATTTTTTGATCCCCAAAGACGCATCAGTATTAGATGTGGGCTGCGGCGACGGTGAAATATTATCTCGTTTAGGTCGTCCAAAGAGTGTTGGTATCGATTTCAGTCCGGTTGTGATAGCTTCGGCCGAACAACAGCATCCGGCAATTGAATTCTTAGAAATGGATGCTGAATATTTGTGTTTAAACAAAAAGTTTGATTATGTTGTAATATCTGATACCATCGGTTTTCTAAGTGATATTCAGTCGGCGTTGTCTGGTTTGCATCGAATTTGTCATCCCAAGAGCAAGATCATCATTACTTATTATAATTATTTATGGGAGCCTATATTAAAATTGGCGGAAAAACTACACCTTAAAACATCCGAACCGATACAGAATTGGGTTTCGTGTTCCGATGTTGATAATTTATTATATTTGGCAGGTTTTGAAATAGTAAAAAGAGGAGAGCGATTGCTTTTTCCCAAATATTTTCCGCTACTTTCATCTTTTCTGAATTTTTATTTGGCCAAAATGCCGCTCTTGCGCCATTTATGTTTAATTAATTATGTGGTAGCGCGCCCTCGTCCGGCCGGAAAAGTGTTGCCCGACCGTGATCCATCCGTCACAGTTTTGATTCCCGCACGCAATGAAAAGGGGAATATTGAAACCGCCGTGCAACGAGTTCCCAAACTCGGTTCGCATACCGAAATAATTTTTGTGGAAGGCAATTCCACTGATAGCACTTGGGAAGAAATTGGTAGAGTCAAAGCAAAATATTCAAATTTGGATATAAAGATGATGAAGCAAGATGGTAGGGGCAAGGGTGACGCTGTGCGCAAAGGATTTGATGTCGCCAGTGGTGATATTTTAATGATTCTGGATGCAGATTTAACTGTGCGCCCCGAAGAATTACCTAAATTTTACCAGGCGATCGCATCTGGGGCAGGGGAGTTTATCAATGGCTCGCGTTTAGTATATCAGCTCGAAGATCAATCAATGCGTTTGTTAAATATTTTTGGCAATAAGTTTTTTAGTCTAATGTTTAGCTGGTTATTAGATCAGAGATTAAAAGATACGCTTTGTGGCACCAAGGTTATTTGGAAAGATGATTATGAAAGAGTAAAATCTGGCAGATCTTTTTTTGGAGATTTTGATCCGTTCGGTGACTACGATCTTCTTTTTGGCGCAGCTAAGCTTAATTTGAAAATTGTCGATTTACCCATTCGCTATCAGGCCAGAACCTATGGCACTACCAATATTTCTCGTTTTCGTCACGGCTGGCTATTATTGCAAATGTGTTTTTTTGCCATGAAGAAAATCAAGTTTATATAACAAGGCTGTGGATAACTTTTTGACACCTTTTGACACCCAATGACACCAGGGGTATAATACAGGATGTCATTATGATTTTGGCTAACTATGGCAGAAATCAAGCCAAACGAGGTGTATACAACCCAAGAAGCACAAGAATTGCTTAAAATTAGCAATAGCACCATGAAACGCCTTATAAAGCGTGGTCTTATTCGTGCTAATAAAATCGGCAAGCAATATCGCATTTTGGGGCATGATATTTTGAAAATGTTATCACCAGAAGTGGACAAGAAAGCCACTAATTTATACCAAAAGGTTAAAATGAAGACCATCGAAAAAACAAAAAATTGGGATTAATTATTTTGTCAATTATAATTTTAATACGACATTTTGTGGGTTATATGGCTAATTTAGGTCACCAAGTAATTAAAAATTCAATTTATAGTTTTATTGGTTTTATCTGGCCTATTTTATTAGCATTTATTGCCACTCCTCTTCTAATCAGAGGGCTTGGTTCGGCTAAGTTCGGCTATTATATTCTACTTAACGCCAGCGTTGCTTTCTTTGCGTTGTTGGATTTTGGCTTAAGTTATACTTTCATTAAAAAATTATCAGAAGAACCAGAGAACGCCGGCAATGAATCGGTCAAAAAACTTTTTAGTTCCACTTTTTGGGCCTATTTGGTTATTGGTCTATTGGTATTTTTATTATTATGTTTTTTGCCCAACCTATTTAACTCATGGTTTAGAATTCCGGATGGTTATGCTTATTCCCATCAGTTAATATTCTTTTGTCTTGGCTTGACTTTTCTCTTCAAGATGTTGTCGGTTACAATTGGGCAAATTCCTTATGCATTGCAACGATCGGATATTACTACTAAAGTGGCTTTGCTCAATGTTACTTTGGTGCAAGTTGCCAGCGTCATCCTGGTACTTACCGGGCACGGCATCGCCTCATTGGTGATTGTACAGTTATTTTCTTCCGTCATTGTTTTTTTGCTTTATTTTTTTATCAGTCGATCAATCCTGCCCAATCTCAAATTGGAGTTTTATTTTTCCCCTTATTTTTTTAAAGGAATAGCTAAAGATGGTTTTTGGAATTTTATTGCCAGCGGAGCCGGCAATTTATTAACACAATTAGATAAATTCGTAGTCGGTATATTTTGTGGTTCAACCGGAGTCACTTATTACACTTCGTCTCAGATGATTCCAGAGAAGATCCATTGTACGGCTTTCAGTTTGTCTATCTGTTTTTTTCCGGTGTTTTCTCGCGCCAGTATTAGCGGGCCAGACGACGGGGTAAGAAAAATATTCAGACGCGGTTTTAGTATGGTTGCTTTTGTTTCTGGCGGCCTATCTTTGGCTGTGCTTATATATAATTATCAGTTATTAAAATATTGGTTAGGTACGGAAATAGCTGACAACGCCTCGTTGGCTGTTATTTTTTTGGTTGGCACTTATTTTCTAACATCCTTGGGTAGTTTTGGTAGTTTTTTTGTCAGTGGTTGGAGAAAGCTCAAATTCTCCGCCTTTACCGCTGTATTGATGGCCGTATTAGATATAATTTTTATGTTTATTTTAATCCCCAGATTTCAGGTGGCCGGAGCAGCTGCCGCTTATCTGCTGAGTGTGTTGCCGATTCCATTCTTTATTTTATACATTGAAAAAAATTATTTAAAATCCGAAACTATTGGCGCGATTAAATTTTATTTGAAGCATATTTTAAAAATGGCTATAGTGATTATTCCGGTTTATCTATTTTCGGTGGCTTTCTTTATTCCAATAGCTTCCAGTTTGCTTTCCACGATCTTATTGGGCGGAATATCTTTTTTATTGTATGTCGGTATTTATTGGTTATTAGGATTTTTTAACCCGGATGATATTAGCTTGCTAAAGGAGTTTATGCAGAGATCTTTGTTAAAATTTAATTTGAAACATGAATAATAACAAAAATAATTTAACTCCAGAATATTCTATCGGGGTAGTTACTTACATATCGAGATTCGAAGAGTTTTTTATACCTTTAATCAAACAGTTGGTTAGTGTGTTTCCCGATAAAGAAATCATTTGTATTATCAACGGGCACCACGATACCTTTTTTCAAATTAATTATTTAAAGCGCGTAACTGCTTTTTTAAGCCAGTATCCCAATGTGCGTTATATCACGCACGAAAAACATCAGCCACTCGCCAAATGTTTTAATTGGTTGTTACTCATGACATTCGCGCCGAGGATGTTGGTTTTAAACGATGATGTTAGTTTGAACTTATTGTTTCGTCAAGATTTTGAAAAACATCTCCAGGAGAACGATTTGTTTTTCGTGATCAATCGTAGTTGGTGCCATTTTTTGGTTTCAAAGAAATTGGTAAAAGAAATTGGTTGGTTTGACGAAAGATTACCAGGTACCGGCTATGAAGATGGTGATTATCATATTCGTATGGTTGAAAAAGGTCAACCGGTTACCAGGGTGGAGTGCCGAGGTCTAATTAATTATGTTGCGCTACAAAACAACCCAGGATGGGCCACCATTTCAAAAAAAGTAAGCACGGGACGCTCTGATAAATCTGCTGTCATAAATCGTGACTTTTTTTATTCAAAATATTCTACTGATGGTATATTAAAACCAGGCATGGAAACCCCTCTTTTTTATGATTATTCATGCTTAGATAATGAAGGCAATTTTGGGGTGTCAAAATTCATATACAAAGACGCCAAACCACCGCTCGGTCGGATTTTGATGCTACCGGTTTACGCAATTTATAGTTACACTCGTAAGATAGTTAGAATTATATATAGAAGCGTCAAAAAAATATTCAAATAATGTTATTATGAAAATTATTGAAGTTAAAAATTTGATTATTCCCGATGTTAAAGTGGTGCGTTTTGAAAGATTTGTTGATAGTCGGGGTTATTTTACCGAAATGTTTCATCGTCATGAAATCGACAGCGACACCCGGTTTGGTTTTTTAAAGAAATCAGATCTAATTCAAATAAATGAAAGTTTTGTTAAAGCAGGCGTGATTAAAGGTCTTCATTTTCAGTGGCAACCACCCTTGGGCAAATTACTCCGAGTTATTTCCGGACATATGATTGATATGGTTTTGGATATTCGTAAGGGCTCTCTCACCGAAGGTAAAATTATTTTATATGACATGCCGGTTTCGCAATCAGATAATTATGGCGAATGGATTTGGTTGCCTCCCGGTATTGCTCACGGTAATATATTCTTGGAAGATAGTATTATAGAATATTTATTTACCGCCCCCTATAATAGCGCTGGCGAGAGTAGTATTTTTCCATTTTCAGAGGATATTGACTGGTCGTTGTGTGATCCAATTTTAAAGGATAAATTTAAAAAATTTGAATCCGGTAATTTTGTCATTAGCGATAAAGATAAAACAGGCCAATCATTTTTGGAGTGGAATCACCACAATCAATCAAAAAATTTTATATATGTATAAACATAGCACTCATTGTAGGATTTGTAATAGTGAAAATTTATCCAAATTTTTAGATTTTGGCAACCAACCTCTGGCTAATTCGTTTTTAAAAAATAAAGAAGAGTTTGTATCGGAAAAATTTTATCCTTTGGCTGTATATTTTTGCCATGACTGTAATTTAGCTCAACTTTTAGATGTGGTAGACAAAGAAGAAATGTTTTCTCATTATATTTATTTTAGTTCGGGCATGCCCAAGCTTTCTAATCATTTTAAGGATTATGCCGAAGATGTTATCAAACGTTTTCTAGGTCCCGGCGAGCTTGTCGTTGAGATCGCCAGTAACGATGGGATATTATTAAAATTTTTTAAAGATTCGGGTTATAAAATTTTAGGTATTGATCCAGCAGTAAATGTTGCCAAGGTTGCTCAGGATATGGGCGTTAACACAGTAGTTGATTTTTTCCGCGAGGATCTGAGCCTGGAGATAGCGAAAAAGCATGGCACGGCCAAAGTGATTTTAGCCAATAATGTCGTGGCTCACATTGATGATCTCCATGATTTGGCCAAAGGTATTAATAATTTGCTTGCTGATGACGGGGTTTTTATTTTGGAAGCGCCCTATTTTGTGGATATGTTTGAAAATACCACTTATGATACAATTTACCACGAACACTTATCATATCTGGCAGTTCGGCCATTGCAAAAGTTTTTTGAATTGTTTGGGATGGAGATATTTGATGTAGAGATACACGAGGTACAGGGGAGGTCGTTACGGGTTTTCGTTGGTCGTAATGGCAAACATGACATCAGTGAGAGTGTTCAAAAATTTGTAAACAAAGAATTGGATTTAGGTTTGGATTCATGGTCGGTTTATACCGCGCTGGCAGAAAAAATTTCCCAGCAAAAACAAGATCTTACCAGGCTTTTGCAAGACCTAAAAAATTCCGACAAAAAAATTGCCGCGTATGGAGCGCCAGCCAAGGGCAATACCATGTTAAATTATTGTGGTATTGGACCAGATGTTTTAGACTATGCTTTGGAAGATTTACCGGCCAAACAGGGTTTGTTGACTCCTGGAATGCATGTTCCAACTTTTGATAGCGCTTATGCGCACGCGCACTTACCCGATTATTTTTTAATGTTAGCCTGGAATTACCAGAAGCCGATTTTAGAAAAAGAGCAACAATATATTAAAGACGGAGGTAAGTTTATCATCCCGGTAGAAGGAATAAAAATTGTTGGTTAATTTATGTCAAAAAGGAATATAAAAAAAATATTAATTTGCGGCAAAGGTCAGCTCGGTCAAGAGTTGTATAATTTTTTGCGATTAAAATATGATGTAGAAATTGTGGATCAGAGCAAATTGGATATCACCGATAAAGAAAAGGTTTCTAAGTTTATCAATAAAAGTTTGCCCCATTGCATCATAAACGCTGCTGCTTATACTCAAGTTGAGCGAGCGGAACAGGAGGTAGAAGAGGCTTTCCGAGTGAATGCTTACGGTCCTTATTATTTAGCCGTCGTCGCCAAAAATGTTGGCGCGATCCTTATTCATATTAGTTCAGATTATGTATTTGATGGAACTAAAAAGTTCTTTGTGGAAACAGATGCACCCAACCCCTTAAATATTTACGGAGCATCCAAGTTGCTTGGGGAAATATTGGTTCAGATTGCCTATCCTAATTATTATATTTTTCGCACTAGCGCCATTTTTGGTCGGTATACCAGCCAAAGTCGGACTAATTTCGTCGATCGGATAATTGGTTTGGCCCGAGGTGGCAGGGCTATCAAAGCTGTCACCGATCAATTTACATCACCAACCTATGCCACCGATTTGGCAGTTAAAATTTCAGAATTTATTAAAAAACAGCCCCCCAGTGGCATTTATCATATTACCAATAGCGGATCTTGTTCGTGGTATGACTTCGCTGTTAAAATATTAAGTACCATGAATTTGACCACAAAAGTTAAACCAACAAAGACCGCAAAAGTTTTAGGTCCGATATCTCGTCCATGTTATAGTATTTTACATAGTCAGTTATTAAAAAACAGCGGATTTGATACCTTGCCTTCTTGGCAAAATGCTCTCAAAAGATATTGCCGGGAAAAATATAATATTTAACATTATTTTAAGTATAACTATCAATCTATGAAGACTATTATTCTGTGTGGGGGAACAGGCACTCGCATGAAAGAGGAGACAGAATTCAAACCTAAACCACTTGTTGAAGTTGGGGGCAAGCCAATTCTTTGGCATATCATGAAGATATATGCTCACTATGGTTTTAATGATTTTATTCTAGCTCTTGGATACAAGAGCAATATGATCAAAGATTACTTTCTTAACTGGCGTGCTTTTGTAAATGATTTTTCCTTAAATACCAAGACCGGCGAAATGATTTTTCACAATAATGATTGTGATGATTTTAAGATTACTTTCGCGGAAACCGGTCTTACTAGTCTTACCGGCGAGCGGGTGCGTCGATTGAAAAATTATATTACCGACGATCATTTTATGGTAACTTATGGTGACGGTGTAAGCGATATAGACATTTCTGAATTAATAAATTTTCATAAAAATCAAAAGACATTGGCCACTATCACTGGTGTGCGTCCCGGCAATCGTTTTGGTTTTTTGAATATTGATCACGAAGCCAAAAAAGCAGTTGATTTTTTTCAGCACAAAGTGACCAATACCGGCAAAGAAGAATCTTCCAAAGATTATATTAATGGTGGTTTCATGGTATTTGACAAAGAGGTGTTAGATATGATTGCAGAGGACAGCATGATCGAATCAGTTTTTCCTGTTTTGGCGGAGCAAGGGCAACTCTCGGTTTATTTGCATTCGGGAAAATGGAAGTGCATGGATACTCATAAAGAAGTGGAAGAGATGAATGAGCATTGGACCAAAGATCCTTTTTGGAAAATTTGGAAATAATTTTATGAAAAATTTTTATAACAATAAAAAAGTATTGATCACTGGGCATACTGGGTTTAAAGGATCGTGGCTTACCCAGATGCTCATTAATTGGGGGGCAAAAATAATCGGAGTTTCTCTACCGCCCAATACTACCCCCAATCTCTTTGATTCTTTGGGGTTGAAATCAAAACTATATAAAAATTATTTTGAGGATATTCGTGATTATAATAAAATGAAGGAAATCTTTGAGCACGAAAAACCGGAAATAGTTTTTCATTTAGCCGCTCAGCCATTGGTTCGTGACAGTTATGATGATCCTTTGACCACTCATTCCTCAAATATTATGGGTACGGCTAATATTTTACAGGCAATCAAAGAAGTTGGTGGAGTAAAATCAGCTGTAATTATTACTACTGATAAAGTTTACGAAAACAAGGAATGTCTTTATCCATATCGCGAAACAGATGCTTTGGGCGGCTACGATCCTTATAGTGCCAGCAAAGCCGCCGCCGATATCGTGGTTAATTCTTATATTCAATCATTTTTCAATCCCAAAGATTTTGGCTTGGGACATAATACCTTGATAGCCATTGCCAGAGCTGGCAATGTCATTGGCGGCGGTGATTGGGCTAAAGATAGGTTGGTGCCCAATATGGTCAGGGCAATTTTTGAATATGATGAGTCGGTAACGATTAGAAATCCACAAGCTGTCCGGCCGTGGCAACATGTTCTTGAACCACTGGTTGGCTATCTAATGCTTGGTCAGCGTCTTTACAATGGCGACAGAGAGATGTCTGGAGCATGGAATTTTGGACCACACGAAGAAGGCGTTGTGTGTGTCGAAGAATTAGTCCAGAAGGGTATCGGAGTGTTGGGAAAGGGCAGTCATAAGGTGATCAAAGATTACTCCAAACATGAAGCCGGATTATTAAAATTAGATATTAGCAAAGCAGTTAATATTTTGGGTTGGCGTCCTAAGTGGAACTTTCATGATGGCCTTAGGATTACTTTTGAATGGTATGATCAATATTATCGTGATCCTCAAAATATTGAAGAATTGACTAATCAGCAAATAAGATTTTATCTCGGTGATTAAAATTATAGAGCGATAGACTTTTGATGTGTATGAGTAAAATTAAAGTCGGTATAATCGGCACTGGCAATATTGGAACGGATCTTCTTTGTAAAATACAGAGATCCGATATTTTGGAATGCAGTATTTTTGCGGGGCGCGATCCTGAATCAAACGGAATAAAAAGGGCGGAAAATATGGGGATCAAAACTTCTTTTGACTCTATTCATGCTATTGAAGATGACCCATCTATATGCGAAGTTGTTTTCGATGCTACTTCTGCCAGAGCACACATAGAACATGCGCGTATATTAAAAAAATTAGGTAAGTTTGTGATAGATATTACACCATCGCGAATAGGTAAGATGTGCATTCCGGCTATAAATATTGATCAGGCGTTGCAAAGTGACAATGTTAACATGGTAACATGTGGCGGGCAAGCATCAGTACCGATTGCCAAAGCTATCATGGAAATACATCCGGAAACGGAGTATATTGAAGTGGTGGCTAGCATTTCTTCCAAATCAGCTGGTTTGGGCACTAGGGCTAACATTGACGAATACACCCAAACCACTAAAGATGCGATCGAAATTTTTTCTGGCGTACCAAAAGCTAAGGCCATTATAATTTTGAATCCAGCCGAACCGCCAATTTTGATGAGCAATACCATATATTCTAAAATAAATAATCCCAATTTAGAAAAAATAAAGAATAAAATATTGGAAGTTGAGGCGCAAATTCGTAAATATGTTCCTGGTTATAAAATATCACTCGGACCTGTTTACGAAAACGGGCGCCTCACCATTATGATAGAAGTAGTTGGAGTTGGGGATTATTTACCAGAATATTCGGGTAATTTAGATATAATAACTTGCGCCGCCGTACAGGTAGCAGAAGAATACGCTAAAAGAAAATAATTATGAATAAAACTATTTTTTTCGATTCCACTTTACGCGATGGTTCTCACGCTGTCCGGCACCAGATTAGTACGGAATCAATTAGTGATTATTGTAGAAAAGTAGATGGAGCAGGCCTGTATGTTGTTATAGTTGGTCATGGTAATGGTTTGGGGGCGTCTTCATTGCAGGTTGGTTTGTCTGCGCATTCGGACTCAGAAATGTTGTTGGCCGCTCGTCGAGAGTTGCACAAAACAAAGTTGGGAGTTTTTCTACTGCCAGGTTTCGGAACCATTAAAGATGATTTAGCCCCAGCCCTTGATATAGGGGTGGAAGTAGTTTGCGTGGCTTCGCATTGTACCGAAGCCGATACCACTAGACAGCACATCGAATATGTTAGTAATAGAGGAAAAGAGGCATACGGTGTATTAATGATGTACCATAGGTCCTCCAGAGAAAAACTGTTGGAAGAGGCTCAAAAGATGCAGGATTATGGCGCTCAGGGTGTGATATTAATGGATTCCGCCGGCGCTTCAACTCCAGAAATGGTTTCTTCCGTTATTGGTTATCTATCAGAAAATCTAAAAATTCCCGTAGGTTTTCACGCGCACAATAATTTAGGTATGGCAGTGGCAAATTCACTTTTGGCTATTGAATCAGGGGCGGGAATAATCGATGGAACTTTGCGCGGTTTTGGCGCTGGGGCAGGCAATTGTCAACTGGAGGTGTTGGTGGCTTTGATGAAAAAAATGGGCATGAAAATAGATGTTGATTTATATGAATTATTAGATGTGAGCGAAGAGGTGGTTTCTAAAATTATGACTCAACCGCAAGAGATAAGTTCCTTAAGTATAGTCAGCGGTTTAGCTGGTGTTTTTTCTGGCTTTACTCCTCATGTTAAAGATGCTGCCACCAGATTTAATGTTGATCCAAGGGATATCTTTTTGGAATTAGGTAAGTTAAAAGTAGTTGGAGGGCAAGAAGATGTTATTGTCAGAGTAGCGATGAATTTGGCCGAAAAACGAAAGAATAGTGACATTAGTTACCAAATAGAGTCTTTGTCTTAACCTTGTAAATAATATGATGTTAGCAGATTATATTTTCAAGTTTCTATCCGAAAAAGGTGTTGACCAGGTCTTTATGGTAACTGGCGGCCAAGCCATGTTTTTAGACGATGCGGTATATAAAAATAAAAAAATGAAATTTATTTGTACGCACCACGAACAGGCTGCTGGCATGTCGGCAGATGCTTATGGGCGTATAAAAAATAAACCGGCAGTAGCATTAGTAACGGCCGGGCCAGGCGCGGTTAATGTTATTACCGGTGTAGTCGGTGGCTGGGCGGATTCTGCGCCGATGATTATTTTGTCTGGTCAATCAAATTTATCTTATGTAGAGTATCAAGAAAAAACCGGCATCAGGCAATATGGCGTTCAAGGAATAAATATTAAGCCGATAGTTGGAAAGATTGTTAAATATTTTGTCACAGTGGATAACCCGGAAAATATTTTGTATTACCTTGAAAAAGCTTATTATTTGGCCACTAGTGGTCGTCCTGGTCCGGTTTGGATTGATGTTCCGATTGATATGCAAAGAGCTGTTGTTCCAGAAGGGCATCTAAGAGTTTTTGATGAATATGAAAAACTCAACTCAATCGATAAAGAGGATATTAGCAAAATTATTAATCTTTTGAGTAAAGCTAAACGGCCAGTTGTTTTGGCTGGACAAGGGGTCAGATTGTCGGGAGGAACGGATGAGTTTGATAAGTTTATTAAAAAAGCGAACATTCCGATTCTAACATCAAGATTGGGTATTGATTTGATAAATAGCGACAATAAACTCTATGTTGGTCGCCCGGGTACTTATGGCGAGCGATCAGCCAACTTTGCTATTCAAAACTCTGATTTAATGTTGATAATTGGTTGTAGGTTGGCTACGCCATTAGTTGGGCACGATGCAAAAGATTTTGGCCGAAATGCCAAAAAAATAGTGGTGGATATTGATCCAAAAGAACTTGATAAGCCGGGTTTGGCAATTGATATTAAAATCACGGCCGATGTCGGTATTTTTCTCAAAGAAATAAATAACGAGATTATTAACTCTAATTTGCCTGATTATAGTCAGTGGATCGCACAGTGTAATCGTTGGAAGGAAAAATATCCGGTCGTGTTGTCTGAATACAAAGACGAGAAACCGGTCAATTCTTATTATTTTACCGACAAGCTTTCTCAAGCAGCTTCTAGCAAAGATTTGATTTTGGTTGACACCGGGTCCTGCTTTCATGTTGTCTGTCAGTCATGGAAAATTAAAGAAGGTCAAAAATTTTTGACAACTGGCGGGCTTTCATCAATGGGCTATTGGGCGGCCAGCATTGGTGCTTGCGAGGCAAACAATCGAATCAACACCGTAGTTATCACTGGGGATGGAAGTTTGCAGATGAATCTACAAGAATTAGCCACCATTAAACACAATAAATTACCAATTAAAATATTCATTTTTAATAATAATGGCTATTTATTGATCAGACACACTCAAAATAATTTTATGGAAGGCCGCTTGATAGGTGAAAGTCCCGATACGGGTGTTTGGTGCCCGGATTCTTTGAAGATTGCCGAGGCCTACGGCATTCATGCGATTAGAATTGATTCGGTTGTAGGCATGGAAGAAAAAATAAAAGAGGTTTTAGAATATGACGGTCCGGTGGTTTGTGATGTAATGACCCCGCAGCTGCAATTATTAATTCCCAGGGTAGCTTCGGATAAAATGCCTGACGGCCGGTTGGTTTCTAGGCCCTACGAGGACATGTTTCCATTTTTAAGTAGAGAAGAATTACAAAGTAATTTAGTTAAAGATAATTAGATGTTGTTATACAGCGACAACTTAAAGGAATCGTCCACATTGAGAATAAACTCAATCGCCAATCAGAAAAAAAATAATGGTGAAAAAGTATATAATTTTAGTGTTGGCGAACCGGTAATTGAAAATCACGCTCTCATCGTAGAAGGGGTTTGTAATGCTCTTAAAAGAAATCGTACTCAATATCCGCCTGTTGCCGGCATAAATGAACTTTTGAGATTATGCGCCGACTGGATGAATACAAATTATAATTGTTCATATAATTCTCAAGAAACAATGGTAACCTGTGGGGGAAAATATGGAATATTTCTAGCCCTACAAGCATTATTGGATGTCGGCGATGAAGTAGTAATTATTTCTCCTTATTGGGTTTCGTATCCCGAAATGATAAAAATTTTTCATGGCATTCCTCGGGTTTACACAACCAAAGAAGAATCTGATTGGCGGGTGGATGCTATGGAATTACAAAAACTTATTAACAAAAAAACAAAAGCAATTATTATCAATAACGCCTCTAATCCTACCGGACATATTTTTTCCAAACAAGAATTGGTTGATATTCTTGAAATGGCACATGATCAAAGTATTTTCGTAATTTCCGACGAGGTTTATAGTGGTTTGGTTTATGAATATAATCAATTTATATCGGCCGGAAGTTTTGCTGAGTTTAAAGATAAGGTAATTATAATTCAAAGTTGTTCGAAAAATTTTGGCATGACCGGTTGGAGGGTAGGTATGATATTTGGGCCGCAGGAAATTGTTAAGTGTCTGGCAGTCATTCAGAGCCAGAGCATAACCAATACTTCCATAGTAAGCCAGTGGGCGGCAATTACAGCTATTCAGAATGCTGATACAATTACTGGCGAGGTTAGAAAAATAGTACAAGGTAGAAGAGATGTTTTTGTTAGAGTGTTTAATGAATTATTTTCCGAAAAAATCAAAGCGCCTCAATCTTCCCTGTATTGTTTTGTGTCATTGAAAAAAATGGGAGTTTTCGGAAAAAATGCGGATGAGTTTTCTGCAGATTTAATTGAACAAGCGAATATTGCCTTGACATCTGGTGGTGGCTTTGGTGACGATAATTATGTAAGATTTTCTTTCGGTATTAGTGAGGCGGAAATTATTGATGGTTTGCGGGTTCTAAAAAATTTTACGGAAAATAAAAAATTTTGATTATGACTGCCACAGAATTGAAGCGAATTGCTTCAAAAATAAGAATTAATATTTTAAATTTAATTTACAAAACGAAAAGTTCGCATATCGGATCTTGTTTTTGTATTGTTGATATTCTCGCTGTTTTATATTTTAAAATAATGAATATCAATCCACAGAACATTAAAGATGAGAATCGAGATATTTTTATTTTAAGCAAGGGGCACGCGGTAGTGGCTTTATATATTGTTTTGGCCGAAGCCGGTTTTTATGATTTTTCTGTTTTGGATAAGTATGCTACTGATGGGTCAAAGTTGGCTGGCCATGTTATTAAAAATAGCCTCCCTGGCATCGAGGTATCGTCTGGGTCTTTGGGGCACGGCCTGTCTATGGCTGTGGGCATGGCTTTAGCCGCTAAACTTGATAATAAAAGCAGAAAGATTTTTTGTTTGATGGGGGATGGCGAATGTAATGAAGGTTCGGTGTGGGAAGCAACTATGTTTGCCGCTCAACACAAGCTCAGCAATCTATATATCATTGTTGACTATAATAATCAACAAGGTATGGGCGAAGCAGATAAGATAATATCTCAGAATAATCTCGCTGAGAGATTTAGATCTTTTGGTTGCAACTCTATCGATGTTGATGGACATGATATTGGTGCCTTGCTGGGCGCTTTTGGCGGCAAAGTTGATACTAGGCCAGTGGTTATTGCAGCCAAAACAATAAAAGGAAAAGGCGTAAGTTTTATGGAGAATAATGTTGATTTTCACTATAAAAGCCCAACCGATGAGCAGCATGCCTTGGCTTTAAAAGAACTAACAGAATCAGTATGAGAAATTTAGTCATAAATTATATATTTGAAGAAGCTAAAAAGAATCCGAATATTATTTTGATGACGGCTGATTTGGGTTATTCGGTGATGGAGAAGTTTATGCAGGAATTACCTAAACAATTTATCAACACCGGCATTGCCGAACAAAACATGATCGGAGTTGCGGCCGGCCTAGCTCTAAGCGGTAAAAAAGTTTTCGTCTATACCATTGCTCCGTTCGCTACTATGAGATGTTTTGAACAGATTAGGGTTGATGTGTGTTATCAGAATTTAGATGTAACAATAATAGGGGTGGGAGGGGGTTTGGCTTATGGTACTCTGGGTACCACTCATTACGCCTTAGAGGATTTAGCCACCATGAGATCTTTGCCCAACATGAAAGTTATGTGTCCGGCCGATCCCAACGAAGCGGCGCTGGTTGTTAAAAAAGCCATGAAAATCGAAGGTCCGAGTTATATTAGATTAAATCGTGGTGGTGAAAAAAATGTTATCGACGATATTGATTATTCTGGTATTGAAATAGTTAGCCCGATAAAAATAATTGAGAATAAGGGAAGTGTTGTTATTTTTTCCTGTGGCAACATTTTATCAGAAGCTTACAAGGCCGCTAATAATTTGGTTAAAAATAACAAACATGTTTCTCTTTTCAGCCTTCCGTTTCTAAAACCAGTTGATAAAGAGGCGGTGGTTAATATTTTAAAGGATTACAAAGCTATCTTTACGGTAGAGGAGCATAATATTATTGGTGGTTTAGGTTCGATAATAGCAGAAATGATTGCCGAAGAAAATTTAAATGTTAAATTGGTGAGGCTGGGCATCGAAGATAAATATTTTGATTTTATTGGCAAACAAGATTACATGCGCGATCAAGCTGGTATATCTGCTCAAAAGATTGAACAAAAAATTATAAATAGCTTTTATGAAAGATAAAAAAAAGATATTTTTAACAGGCGGCGGAGGATTTGTTGGAAAAAATATTCTGGAACAACTTGGTGACAAATATGAATTTATTGCGCCCCGCAGTAGTGAGCTTGATTTGACCAATTCCGATAAAGTGTTTAGTTTTGTGCAATCTCTGCGACCAGATTTGGTAATACATGCGGCCAAAAAAGGCGGTTCCAGAAAAGATCCAAATTCTACTGATATTTGTTTTAAAGATTTGCAAATGTTTTTTAATATTGTTCGTAGTCGAAAATATTTTGGTAGGATGATAATGTTTGGTAGCGGAGCCGAGTACGACAAAAGATTTGATATCGCCGAAGTTAAAGAAGATTTTTTTGAAACTCGCATGCCGGTGGATCAGTACGGTTTTTATAAATATATCTGCGCCCAATATGCCGCCAGAGTTGATTTTATCACCCACTTGCGTATTTTTGGGGTATTTGGCAAATATGAGGATTTCACCATTCGTTTTATCTCCAATAATATTTGTCGAGCACTATTTGGCCTACCTATCTCCGTTAATCAGGATACTTTTTTTGAATATATTTTCGTAGATGATTTTATTAAGATCTTGGATTATTTTATTAATAATCCCAGTAAAGAAAAATTTTACAACATCGGAAATGGTAGTAAATTATCATTATTGGATATTGGTAATAAAATATTAAAAAAATCGGGGAAAGATATTCCAATCCTGCTTAAAAAAACTGGGTTAAACAAGGAATACACTTGTAATATTGATCGTCTGAAAAATGAAATTCCCGACCTGTCTTTTATATCGATTGATGAAGCGATTGATAAATTATTTTTATATTATTCCAAAAATATTAAAAATATTAAAAAAGAAGATATTTTATTTGATTAACTAATATGTCACTAAACGAAAAAATTATTCAGGGCATAAATGAAGAATATCAGAAAATGTTTCCGGTAAAAAAATTTGTTCCGGGAGTTTCGGCCGTGCCGGTTTCCGGAAAAGTATTTGATGAGCGCGAAATTCTGAACGGTGTAGAAGCGATTCTGGATGGTTGGTGGACCGAAGGTAGATTTAGTGATCAGTTTGAGAGTAAATTAGCGCGTTGGCTTGGGGTTAAAAATGTTACCTTAGTAAATTCTGGGTCTTCCGCCAATCTCATTGCTGTATCGGCACTAACCTCCAAAAAATTAGGAGATAGATGTTTGCGACCGGGAGATGAAGTGATTACTGTTGCCGCTGCTTTTCCCAGCACTGTGAATCCGATTATTCAAAATGGCCTTGTTCCAGTATTTGTTGATGTTGAGCTCGGCCATTATAATGCCTCTATGGACGAAGTTAGGAAAGCCATCTCCCCCAAGACGAAAGCGATATTTATTGCCCACACTCTCGGTAATCCTTTTGATCTGGATAGTATGGTGCAATTTTGCAAAGAGCATCATTTGTGGCTGATTGAAGATAATTGCGATGCCCTTGGGGCGATGTATGGAGATAAGAAAACCGGTACATTTGGTCATATCGCGACCTGCAGTTTTTACCCCGCGCACCACATAACTTTAGGTGAGGGTGGGGCAGTGTTCACTAGCGACGATGTCTTGGCGCGTATTATTCGTTCTGTGCGCGATTGGGGCAGAGACTGCCATTGTAAGACCGGTCAAGACAATACTTGTGGTATGCGCTTTGGTTGGCAATTAGGTAAATTACCGTTTGGTTATGACCATAAATATGTTTACTCCGAAATCGGCTATAACCTTAAGTTAACAGATATGCAGGCGGCTATCGGTTTGGCTCAGTTAGATAAGCTGGATAATTTTGTCGCTAAACGGCGAAATAATTTTGATACACTTTACAATGGTCTAACGAAGTTTGAAAAATATTTTATCTTACCAAAGCATCAGGATAAGGCGAAGCCAAGCTGGTTTGGTTTTCTGTTAACCGTAAAACCAGACGCCCCGTTTACCAGAGAAGAAATCATCACTCATTTACAGAATGAGCAGGTTGCTACCAGGTATTTATTTGGAGGTAATTTATTGAAACAGCCGTATTTTGTTGATAACGAGATTAATTATCGAGTAATTGGCGATTTACCAAACACTGATCTTATTATGAATAATACTTTTTGGGTCGGAGTATATCCTGGTATTACTACGGAGATGGCCGAATATATAGTTTCTTCCATTCAATCATTTTGTCAGAAATATGCCTAAAACATTATTGCTTACCGGTGGAACTGGATTTTTAGGGAGCAATTTATTAAAAAAATTATTATCAGAAAATTATCGAATTGTTTTGGCAAAGCGATCCTTTTCTAATATTTGGCGTATTAGCGATAACATATCGAAAGTTAAATTTTATGATATTGATAGGCAGGATTTATCGGTAATATTTGATGAGCAAAAGATCGATGTAATATTACATTGTGCCACTGATTATGGAAGGAAACAAGTAAACCCACTTCAGATTATTGAGGCCAATTTGATTCTACCTCTAAAATTATTACAGTTGGGAAAAGAGCGGGGAGTAAAGTATTTTATCAATACTGATACGGTTTTGGATAAGCGTGTTAATGATTACACATTATCCAAGAAGCAATTCATAGATTGGCTTGGTACATACAAACACGATTTGGTTTGTATTAATATGGCCTTAGAACATTTTTTTGGGCCAGGTGATGATAAGACAAAATTTGTGTCGTTTATTTTGGACAATCTATATAACAATGTCGACAAAATTGATCTCACTAAAGGCGAACAGAAAAGAGACTTTGTTTATATCGACGATGTGGTCAGCGCTTTTATGGTGGTCATAAACAATCTCGACAAATGGCGGCACGGTTTTTTTCATTATGAGGTTGGCACCAATCAACTAACCTCAATTAAAGAGTTTGTGGGCAAGATTAAAGCAATTATTGGTAATGGTAAAACCTTATTAAATTTTGGCGCTCTTCCATACCGAGAGGGCGAGGTGATGACTTCGAGCGCTGATACAACAGCTATTCATCTATTGGGTTGGTCACCGCGATACGATGTTGATTCTGGGTTACGCGAAACAATCGCTATGGAAAATAAATTGAGAAATATTTAATATGAAATATTTAATATGAAATATTTAATCACCGGTGGTTGTGGTTTCCTTGGGTCAAATTTGGCGCAACAAGTCATAAACAGGGGAGAGGAACTAATAATTTTAGATAATTTATCTCGTTTTGGTTCCGAAGAAAATTTATTATGGTTGCGGAGTTTGGGTCAATTCAAATTTATAAAGGCAGACATTAGAAATGTTGGCGATGTTGAGCGGATAATTAAAGACGAAAAACCGGATGTAGTATTTCATTTGGCTGGTCAGGTGGCCATGACCAATTCAATTGCAGATCCCAGAAAAGACTTTGAAACAAATGCCGGTGGCACTTTTAATTTATTAGATTCTGTCAGAAAATTTTCACCAGATTCGATTGTGATATACTCCTCGACCAATAAAGTTTATGGTGATTTGGAGCGGTTAGAATATTTGGAAACAAACAAACGCTACATCACACCCCAATATCCCAATGGCTTACCGGAGTCTACTCCGCTCAGTTTTTCTTCGCCCTACGGATGTTCAAAAGGTTCCGCGGACCAGTATATGTTAGATTTTCACCGTGTTTACGGTTTAAGGACAATAGTATTTCGGCATTCCTCCATGTATGGTGGTAGGCAATTTCCAACTTATGATCAAGGCTGGATTGGTTGGTTTTGCGAACAGGCTTTAAAAACAAAGCAGGGGAGTTTGTCAGAGTCGTTCACTATATCTGGTAATGGTAAGCAGGTGAGAGATGTTTTGCACGCCGAGGATATGGTTAATTTGTATTTTTTGGCGGCAGAAAAAGCCGAATCTATTACCGGTGAAGTTTTTAATATCGGCGGCGGCGCGCAGAATAGCCTATCTTTATTGGAGCTTTTTGACATTTTAGAAGATGAATTAATAGTAAAATTAAGTTACCGACAGTTACCACATAGAGAAAGCGATCAAAAAGTCTTTATAGCCGATATCAATAAAGCCGGTAGATTAATTGGCTGGCAGCCAAAGGTAAACGCTCGACAAGGGATACAAAAAATGATAGAATGGATCAATCAATAAGAATGAAATTTATGGAAAATAAAGAATTGAGCATCATAATCCCGGCGTATTTAGAAGAAGAAAACCTTAGAATAATTCTGCCGCGTCTTAATGCTATTCTTCAAGAAATTGGTGATAATTGCGAAATTCTGGTGGTGGATACTATGGAAAAGATGGATAATACCAAAATGGTTTGCGAAGAATATGGGGCTACTTATATCAACAGGATAGGCGGTAATGATTACGGAGACGCCATCAGAACCGGTATCAGCCGTGCCAGCGGGCAATATACAATTTTTATGGACGCAGACGGGTCTCATGACCCAGAATTTATAAAGAATTTGTACAATATCAAAGATAATTACGATGTAGTGATAGCGTCAAGATATATAGCCGGTGGGAATACTGATAATAGTAAATTGTTGATACTAATGAGTTTGGTTGTCAATGTTGCTTATTCTTTAATATTAAATATTAAGTGCAAGGATATCTCTAATAGTTTTAAATTATATAAGACGGATGATTTAAGAGATTTAAGGTTGATGTGCAATAATTTTGATATTGTCGAAGAAATTTTGTTTAAATTGAAAAAGAAAAAGCACAATCTGCGCATAAAAGAATTGCCATTTCTTTTCAAAAAGAGAATATTCGGTCATACTAAGAGAAATTTATTTGTGTTTATGCTTTCTTATATCGTCACAATAGTTAAGTTAAGATTTTCTAAGTAATTTTTGTGTTAAAAATATGAACAGTGGGATAATAGAAATTTTACAAAAATTAACTAAGCCAATTTTTTTGTTATATGCCATTATCGCTACTTTCTCCGTAGCCAATTTTCCGGCTGTAAAATTTGCTCAATTTTTTGGAATTAGCCAAGATGACTCTATAATATTGCGTGGTTTTATTTTTTTTATTGCCATTATAATATTATTTTATTTTTCCTTCAAAAATATTAACAGTCTAAAATCTTATCTATCACGAGATGTCTTTTTTCGTTCAGCCATAATATTTTTAGCATTATCGGCGCTGGTCTCTACTTTGCGCGTCATGTTTATGGGCGATGTTTATGCGCACATTGCCATATCACCATTTGGCCAAGATACCGGATTTTTTTATCGTAGGATTTTAGAGCCAGCCTTAGCGTATTTTTTGCAGTTTAAGGGTCCATTTTTATATACTATTTTGCATTTTCTAATAACATACTCATGTATTTACATGATTATCTTATGGCTTGAAAAAAAGCTATTGGTGAAGTTAAAAATTTGGCAACTGGTAAGTATTATGACCGCCGGCATGATGATTATGCAGTTTCAATCTCCGGGATATCCAGATCAGATAATATTGCTGTTATGTTTGTTGTCAATGTTTATTCCAATGGATAAATACAGCAGAATAAGCTTGCTGTCATTAATGTTTTTGTCTCACGAATCCGCTGCATTATTTTTGGGATTTGTTTTCATTTGGTTTTATTTTCCCAAGGAAGAGCGAAAATTTTACGTGCCGATAGTCGCGTTTAATTATTTTTTATGGCTGGCCAATTATAATTTTAGTTTTGTGGGATTATTTTTAGGTCATTTGACGCTGGGCAACGACAATGCGCTGGGTATTCTTTTAAAAAATATAAAATTGGCGATATTGTCCGTATTTTTTGCCTACAAATTTTTATGGCTATTTGTTTTATCCGGCCTATATTATTGTATAAAAAATAAAGACAATAAATTATTTTGGCAGATAGCTGTCATGGTTTTTGCGCCTTTAATATTGGTTGTCGTTCCGGATACTTCGCGTGTTGTGGCTTGGGGCTATGTTGGTGTTTTTTTAGCTATTACTTATTCTTACAAGTATCTGCGCAGCCGAGCGTTTAATCTGATTTTGACAGTCAACCTACTATTGCCCAGTGTAGCAGTCGGAATAAGTACTGGCGGCGCCGTTTCTTATCCCGGTTTATATGGTTTAGTCATTCATTTATTTAAGTTATTTGTTAAAAATTACCTAATGTAAAGTTAAATGATCTGGTATGGTGAACAAAAGAAATGTTTATTTGTGTCAGGTAGGCAATAAGTACGGAGATAATGTTTTTTTACCGTATTCTACAGGTGTGATTATTAGTTATTGTCTTTCTATCGAACAAATAAAGGAAAATTTTGAATTTAAAGATAATTTGTTTCTAAAAGAAAATATTGAAGATGTGATAAAAAGGTTGGACAATCCGGCAGTTTTTGGTTTTTCTTCCTATATCTGGAATTTTGAATATAATAAAAGTTTAGCCAAGCAAATAAAGACTAAATTTCCCGAATGCCTAATTGTATTTGGTGGCCATCATGTTCCATTTTTTTCGGAAGGTTTTTTTGTCGACCATGAATATATAGACATCTTGGTTCATGGCGATGGGGAATTTATTTTTTCGGAGATTTTATTAGAATTATTGTCGCCAAAACCGGATTTTACTAAAGTCAAAAATATTAGCATTAATGTTGGTGGAAAAACTTTAAAAATGGAGATGGATCGGTATAAGATAGATATTAATCAAATTCCTTCCCCATATCTTAATGGAGTTTTTGATGAAATAATTAAGTTGCCATATTCTTTTACCGCCAGCATAGAGACTAATCGCGGCTGTCCTTATGGATGTGCGTATTGCGATTGGGGATCACCATTAACAAGTTGCAAAAGTATCATCCCTTTTGACAAAGAAAGGGTGGACAATGAAATTGAATGGTTTGGTAAGAATAAAATAGAATATGTTATGGGTTGTGATTCTAATTTTGGAATATTGCCCAGAGACAATAAATTTATAGACAAATTCATTGAAGTCAAAAATCAATATGGTTTTCCGCGTAAATTTAGAGTAGCTTATGCCAAAAATAGTAATCAGGCAATTTTTGAAATGAACAGAAAGCTCAATGAAAGTAAGATGTGCAAGGGGGTAACACTGTCATTCCAGAGTTTGTATAATGAAACTCTGAAAGCAATCGGCAGAATTAATTTGCGCTTAGAGAATTTCAAAGAACTTTTACAGCAGTATAACAATGAAGGCATACCCACTTATACCGAAATAATATTAGGTTTGCCCAACGAAACCTATGATACTTTTTGTGAAGGTCTAAATATTCTATTGGAAAACGGACAGCATAGCTCCATTAATGTTTATAATTGCGAGGTTTTTCCCAACTCGATGATGGGCGATACTAAATACAAGGAGTTTTACGGCATCAAATCGGTCCGTATTCCAGTTGTTTTGTCTCATTCTTTGCCAGATATCAACGAAATTCGCGAGTATGATGAAATAGTGATTGGAACCAACACCATGTCGATTGACGAGTGGAAAGAATCTTGTATTTTTTCTTGGGCCATCCAATGTTTTCATTGTTTGGGTCTGACACAGTATATATCTATTTTTGCCCGCAATGAACATAATATTACCTACTCACAATTTTACAGGGATTTAATTGATTATGGCAGGAATAACCAGGGCTCTATAATTGGTCGCGAATTGAGTGTTGTATCTAAAATTATAGATGGTGTTATCGGTGGTAATAGTTGGGAATTTGTAATTGATAAATTTGGGGAAATAAGTTGGACTATCGAAGAAGGATCTTTTCTGAACATTGTTGTGGGTAAAAAAGAATTTTATGATGAATTAAAAGAGTATTTATTATCATATCTAGATAAGGACGAATCTGGCAAAATTTTAGATTTGATAAATTATTCATCCCAAATGGTGATTGATCCTTTTTGCAAACAAATTATGGAATTGGATTTGAGTTATGATTTTAATCGGTATTTTAACGAGTTTTATAGGGGTACCGATAAGCCGGTGTTAACAAGTCGCAAGAATAAGCTTATTTTTTCAGGGATTGAAGAATTTGGCGGAGATTTACCCGGTTATGCTAGAGAAATTATTTGGTACGGTAGAAAAGGCGGAAGATTCTTCCATGGTCAAAATAAGATTAGCACCAAATATAGTGATCAATCACCAAATTAATATCTAATCTCATGAATATGGAAAAGAAGAAAATTGATATACTTGTACCGTGTTATAACGAAGTGCAGAATATTGGCGAGTTATACCTAGAAGTTAAAAAAGTGATAGGTAATTTTGTTAATTATCACTTTGAGTTTTTGTTTATAGATAACGCCTCAACCGATGGCACCGATATTTTATTAAGGAAGATGGCGTCAGAGGATAAGCAAATTAAAGTTATATTAAACAGCCGTAATTTTGGCTGTATCAGATCACCTTATTATGGTTTGTTACAAACCAACGCCGATGCCGTGATTATGATGGCGGCCGATTTTCAAGAGCCGCCAGAACTTATTCCTGAATTTATAAAAAGATGGGAGGAAGGAAGTCAGATGGTGATTGGTATAAAAAATAAAAGCAAGGAAAGTAAATTGATGTTTTTTCTCCGTCAGGTGTATTATTTTTTGATAAAAAAATTCTCCGAAGTAGAGCAGGTTTCCAATTTTACCAATTTCGGCCTGTATGACAAATCGTTTATAGATATTTTGCGAAATTTAGAGGAGTATTCTCCTTATTTTAGAGGATTGGTATGCGAGTTTGGTCTTAAGCGCTCCGAGGTATTTTATGTTCAGCCAGTTAGAAAACACGGTAAAAGCAGTAATAATTTTTATACTCTCTATGATATGGCCATGAATGGTTTTGTAAATCATTCAAAATTACCTTTGCGTTTGGCAAGTTTAATCGGTTTTTTGTGTTCTTTTGTCAGTTTGTTGGTTGCGATTGTGTATTTTTTTTACAAATTGCTATTTTGGAATGAATTTCAACTCGGTCTAGCCCCACTGGTAATTGGCATATTCTTTTTTTCCGCGGTTCAGTTATTTTTTATTGGTATTGTTGGTGAATATGTCGGAGCCATTTATACGCAAGTTAAAAAGCGCCCTTTGGTGACAGAAAGAGAGAGAATAAATTTTAATTAGAGATAATGTATGATTGATTTTTTAAAGAAAAATTTTTTAGCCATAATATTATCGTCACTTTTTGTTTTTGTCGTTATCTGGGCAGGGAACACCATATCAGTGATTACCTGTCGCGGGGTTCTTGAGCCACTCACCATTAAAATAGATGGTTTAGACGAATATAGCCTTTCTTCTGTTAAGGTTTTGGCCATCCTCTCGCGCGCCGGCAATACTATAAATTTAGTTAAGGTGCCGGAGCACACGGGAGAATGGAATAATTATGGCCAAACATTCATAAAAAAGATAGTGCTTGGTTTAAAAAGCGAGCATTTGGATAAACTAAAACAAATAACGATCAGTCTGGGGTACAAGAATTTTATTTTTAGTCGTGATCAGTTTTTAGCCGAGTGGACTAAAAATAGTAATCAAGAAGATAATTTTTCTTTAGCAAGTAATTTATATGATAAGGGAGGAAACCATAATTACCTGGTATATGAGGCGCCAGAACAAGTAAAGGCCGCACCACTAAACATCCCTTTTTCACCCACTATTTTTTCCAGTATAAATTTTGGTGGTAGTGGCAAGCTGATTACTCAGCCATTGATAGCCAGTATTAAATCATTTATTTTGGTAGAGATTGTAATGTTTGTTTTTTGCTTTATTCTACTCTATCTTCAAAGGAAAAATGATGGCGAGGTTAATGGCGGAGAAGATGATATACACAAGCGCCAGTTCATTATTTTTGGTTTGAGCATTGTCGTCGTTTTGTTGTTTTTGTTTTTATTTGATATTTTATTAGCACATTTTTATCAGCCAGATTTATCTCAAATATTGAAAGGTGCTTCTGGAATTTATCGAGACTTCATGTTGTCTAGTTTTGTGCCCAAACCAACGGAGCGAGCGCAATTTGTCCTCAGCGTATTACTAAGTCCAATCTTGTTATTTTGCTCTTATAAATTAATAAATAAATACATTATCAAATTGAACGAAGGTATAATTAGGCGTCTGTATTATGTTTTAAGTATCATTTTTCCTTTGGCAATTTTTGCCGTTGCTTATATTGGATTAGCCGTTAGTAATTTTCTTTACATAAAAGATAGTTATTTCTTTAATGGAATTGGCGAGTATTTATATGTTATTTTAGCGTTTCCGATTGGGGCTTACTTTGTTTATTCATCGAAAATGGAAAATAATAAAATAATTAAATTATTATTTTATTTATTTTATAGTTTGTTAATCTTGGTGATATTTTTTATCAATATTTTTGCCTTAAATGATGTTGTTTTGACCACCAAACTGTCATCTGCCCCCCACTTTAATCCGGTATTAAACCCAATAACGCAGGTAATAGTTGGCAAAACCATGCTGGTCGATCTGACTGGGCAATACGGGCTTTCGCCAATTTTTTTATCAGGTGTTTTTAAGTTGATAAATTTTAGTGTTCTATCATTTACTTCACTGATGGGTTTATTGTTGGCGCTAAGTTATTTTTTCATTTTTGTTTTTCTTCGGAGATTGATCAAGAGCAATGTTATTTTATTGTTAGGTTTTTCAACAGTGGTTTTTTATTTCTTCCAAAACGGTACTAATCCGAGTCCGTATTTTCAATATTGGCCAATTAGAATTTTTTTTCCGTGTTTGATTTTGTTTCTAGCTTCTTTTTATATTAAAAATAAAAGTAAACTTCTTTATTTAGCGATATCTTTGGCCAGCACTCTGTCAATTTTATGGAACACCGATTCGGGCGCGGTGGTATTCATTGCGTGGATTGCCACACTTTGTTATTCCGAATTATTTAACGCCAATAGAAAAATAATTGTCAAAAATATAATTTTGCATATAATTTTTGGGTTATTTGTATTGGGTTTGGTTTTGGCGACATATTCCATTTATGCATTTTTGAGAAGTGGGGCTTTGCCGGACCTTACTATATTATTGTTGTTTCAGAGGATTTTCTTATTAGGTTTTATGCTGATACCAATGCCGTTTCCGCATGTTTGGTTGTTGGCTGCCACAGCCTTTTTGGTTGGCCTGTTGATAGCCATTCGCAGTTGGTGCAATCAGGATAAAAGCGATAAGAATATTTTGATTTTCTTACTTTCGGTAATGGGTGTTGGCCTATTTAGCTATTATGAAGGCCGGTCTCATGATTATACTTTTTTTTGCCCCATGTATATTGTTTTGATTTTGTTAGCTGTTTTGGCAGATTTAATTTTTCAGGAGAGTATTGCCAACAAAAAATCTTATGGTAGTGGAATTATATTTTTAATGATATTGTTTTTTATTTTTTCTTCCCCATTAAATATAATTGCCAATAGCAAGCAATACTATAGTTGGACCAAAAAAGGATTAAGCGCTTTTGTAGATAAAACCGAAACAATATTAACTAGGAATGTTGATTTTATAAAAAAATATACTGTTAGAGGAGAAAAAATTATTATTTTGTCGGAAAATTCACTAGATGGTTTGTATTATGGGGAGTCGGGCACGCGGTCCGCCTTAGATTTGCCTTCTTCAACTGAGGTGTTATTAAAACAAGAGGTTGATTATCTATTTAATGTGTTAAGGTGTAACCGTAGTTACAAATTGTTTTTTTATCCGTTTGAATATAGAGAAACAATTATGCCCGATAAGTATTATTTTTATGACGAAAGAGTCATTAAAATTATCAAGAATGATTACGCGGTGGTAGAGAAAAGTAGTGACGATATGGTTTTATTGATTAGAAAAACTAGCGCGTCGAGTACTTGTGATATTCCCAAATTAAAATATCAAATATGAGCAATCCGATTTTGAGTATTTGCATTCCCACCTATAATAGAGCCAATTTTTTAAAAAAGAATTTGGATAGTATCATTTCGCAGTTTAATGATCGCAATATTAAAGAGTTGGTAGAAGTAGTAATATCTGATAATGCCAGCACGGATGATACTGCCATGGTCGTAAAATCATTTCAAGAAAGATTTGATAATATAAAGTTTTTTGAGAATGATCAAAATTTGTTGTTTGATAGGAATTTACTAAATGTAATAGAAAAAAGTTCTGGTGAGTATTGTTTGACCATCGGCGATGATGATGCCCTGTTTTCAGGTAGTTTGGCCACCATTATTAGCAAATTAAAATCTATTCGTGCTGATTATTTTATTCTCAACAGTTGGGGGTATGACCATGATTTGAATCGACCATTGCTTTCACGCCCTAACACACAGCTTATCAACGATGTGATTTTTAACAGTTTGGCAGATTTTGTCCGATCAATTAAAAAACACCGTGATTTAATAGGATATTTTGGCGGCATGTCTACTCAATTGTTTTTGCGGAATATCTGGATGAATTATGAACACAAGAATGATTTTCTCGATACCCAAAGTATGCACACACTTGTCTTACTTAGTGCTTACAAAAATAGCAGGTTTGCCTTATTGGCATTCCCAGCTGTTAAAACCAGAAGTGATAACATGCGCTGGAACGCTATTCCTGGCCTAGAAACCACTATTCGTCGTAGCAAAGCCACTGTGGAGAGTGTTTTGTGGATTAAAAAACAATACAGCCTATCGATTTCCGGTTGGAAAATAAAAGTTTATTATCTAACCCGAGGATACTGGGTGGCTTTTAAAGAATTTACTAAGAAGATTTTGTTAGAAATGGGACTTAAAAAAATTATTGATTTTTATCGTAGTTTAAAATAATCCGATTTAATTATGAGCAGTATTTCATTTGTAATATTTACAAAAAACGAAGAAAACAGAATAGGATATGTTATTCGTAATTTTATAAAATACGGTGAAGTTTTGGTATTTGATGATGGTAGTACCGATAAAACCGAGGATGTGGTCAAAGCGGCGGGGGGGCAGTACATCCTTCGTCCCAAGTCAGACGCTATGTATGTTGAAAGGCAGGATATGTATAATTTTATAAAGCCATACTTAAAAACCGATTGGATTTATTGGGGATATGCTGACAACATGGCATCCAAAATTCTACTGGATAAGATCTCGGAAGTTATTATAGATGGTAATATAAAGTATGTAAGGGTTCCTTTATATACTTATCTTTACGGTAACACCAAGATCCCCATGTTTAAAGGCTATGCCCCGATGTTTTTTAGGAAAGATTATATTGATTTTACCGATAACATCATACACGGCATGGGGAAATTTATAGGAAAGAAAAATGAAATTTTAACCCTACCAAGCCGCGAGGAATACGCCATTCGCCATTATAGTCTATACGATATGAAAAAATTTGTTTTGAATCATCTGCGCTATGCGGAAGCAGAGGCGCAAAGTAAATTTGAAAGGGGAAAAAAATTTAGTATTTTTTTGATGATTGGAGCAATGATAAGGTATTTGGTTCTTTTCTATAAATTCTCTTTTAGGAATGGGGTTAAAGGTTTGGTGGTGGCTCTAATGTATTCGTATTTTAGACTGATGGTTTATGCTAAACTTTATGAATTAGAGAATGGTATTAGCTTAGAGTCGATTGAAGCAGATTTTATTGAGTCAAGAGAGAAAATTTTAAATGATATTGAATAATTTTTATGATTACATTGATAACCTCGTCGTATCAGTCGGAAAAATATCTTAAAACATACATTACCAAGGTAGTGGAGGCGAGTAATTTTTTAGAAGACAAGATTAATTTTGAGATTATTGTTATTGCCAATGCGCCCACAAAAAAAGAGGTAGAAGCGTTTGAAAATTTAAATAAGGAAAAATGGTTCAGATATGTGGAAGTACCGAGAGAGTCGGTTTTTGCTTCAATTAATCGTGGGGTGGATTTGGCAAAAGGCGATGTGGTGGGGTTGTGGAATGTTGACGATGTTCGTTTTCCGGAAGCATTGATCGACAGTGACCGCTTGTTTAAAAATAATATTGATATAGTTTATTTTCCTTTCATTATAAAGTGGTATTTAAATTTAATCGGCATTAATTTTTTAATAAAGAGAAAAATAATCAAGCCGCCATTATTTGATAAAAAAAAATTTACTAGCGAAATGCATTGCGGCCCTTTTTTTCTTTTCAGAAAAGATTTTTATAAGCAAGTTGGTCCATTTGACGAGCAATTTAAAATATCAGGCGACCTTGATTGGTGTATCCGTGCCGCTAAAATTTCTGATAAATTTGTTTTGTCAGAAAAAGATGGCGGGGTGTTTAGGGTTGATGGTGGCGGTCTTAGCGCGGGAAGAAAGAAGCAGCATCTCTTGGAGGATAATATTATTAAGGCGCGCCACCACCTTTCCAATGAATTAAAAAATTTTAGCGCGAAGGAATTTTCGGGATTTAAAATTAACATGATTCAACGAAATAATAATTTTACAAATTATTTGTAGTTTGATATTAGTATTACATGATATATGGGATTAGTAATTCTCGATCGATCACCAAAATTGAATATATTTTCTTTAGAATATTTAAAAAATATTGGTCGTTCCATATTTAAGAAAACCAGAGGCCCTCAAGCGGTTACCACTGGTCTGTTGTTTGGCTTAAACGAACTCCGGTATGGATATAAATATAATCCAAAAGAAAAAAAAATTGATTTCGATGATATTGTTTATGTGAACGGGAGTATCAGGGCGCTTAAATGGGCAATTAAGGCAAAAAGAGACGGGAAAATAAGAAATTTAATTGCCGGCCCGGTAATGACAGTTTTGCCAGATGATAAGTCAGGGATAATGTTAGATAAAAATATAGACAGGATTTTATTTCCTTCTCAATGGACAAAAGATTTTTGGTTGTCGTTGGCTCCTTGGTTGGGTGAAAAAATACAAATCTGGCCAGCCGGCGTGAGTGACCCCGGAATGGTCAAAAATAGAAAAAATAGCAGTTTTATAATATATCAAAAAAATGCGCCGGTAGCACTGTTGAGTCATATTATAAATTATTTTGAAACAAAAAATATAAATTATAAAATAATAAAATACGGAAGCTATAAAAAGAGTTTTTATCTTAAAATGCTGGAGAATAGTACGGGAATGGTGTATTTGTCGGAGTCAGAGAGTCAGGGGTTGGCATTGTGCGAGGCTTGGATGTATAATATACCAACCATAGTGTGGAATAGGGGATATTGGGAGTATGGTAAATATAAGTGGTTCGACACAAAGATAAGCGCTCCATATTTGACCGAAGAATGCGGAAGGTTTTTTGCAGGAAAGGATGATTTCATAGAGAAATGGCATGATTTTGAAAATAATCTGAATGTGTATAAGCCTCGTACCTATGCCGTGGATCACTTTTCCAACAAGGTGTCGGCCAATATATTTGTGGATTTATTAAAGATTTGTTGATTTATATTATGTTGTCAGAATACTTTTTACGCGTCAAATTACAGTTTAGAAAGCCAATAAACTATATTTATAGTTTTAGCTTTTTCAAACAATTTATTGGTCCAAACAAATTATTTTTTGATATTGGTGCTAATGTAGGCAACCGTACTAGAGTTTTTAATCGGTTGGGCGTAAAGGTGGTCGCTTTAGAGCCTCAGTCAAATTGCGCCGATAAACTCGCAAAAGAGTTTGTTAATAAGAATGTGGTAATAGTACGCAAAGGCGTTGGAAGAGGGATGGGGGAGATGAGAATGAGTGTTTGTACAAATGTGAGCAGCATTTCTACTTTTTCCGAAGATTGGAAAACCGGACGATTCAAAAATTTTAAGTTTGATAAGGAGATTGTGGTTCCTATGACCACACTGGATAAATTAATAGCAGAATACGGTAGTCCAGATTTTTGCAAAATAGATGTAGAAGGCTATGAGTTTGAAGTTTTTGCTGGCTTAACTAAAAAAATAGATTGCTTGAATTTTGAGTTCACCAGTGAATTTTTTAAAAATACAATTAAATGTCTCGAAAGATTGATAGTGATTGGTTTTAAAGAATTTAATTTTACTTTAGGTGAGGAGCCATTTTTTATTTTGCAGTCATGGGTTAACAAAGACATGTTACATGCTATTATTGAAGAAAAAATTAAAAATAATACTGATTTGTGGGGGGATATTTATGCTAGATAATTAAAATTTATGTTTATGCAATTTTTGGTAGCGTTTTTTTGGGGGATTGTAGTACTGCTGGCTTTTATTGGCTATGGCAGACTTCTTAATTTAATTTTATCTCCCGGAAAAAAATTTGATCTGGGCATGCAGGCGGCCTTTGGTTTAATCTTGAGTATAACGATCGGAGGTTTTTTGAATTTTATCGCCGTTATTTCGGTATTATCAATAAAAATTTTTATTACTTTTGGTTTTTTATCGTTTTTATTTTTTTGGCTTAAAAATTTTCGAACATGGCCAATACTAATACATCAAGTATTTTCATTTGTCAAAGAAAATATAATTTTTGCCGTGGCCGTGACTGTGATTTTCGTGATTATTTTAGGTCGTTATAGTGTTGCGGTTTCCTTTTTCGGTTTTAATGGCACCGATGATCATTATAGTTATATGGCTTTTCCGGCACAGATGTTACAGATCGGCTCGCTTAGTAACGATCCCTTTAACGAGCGCCGTCTGGAGTCGTCTCTTGGCGGTCAGTATTTTTTGCACGCCATCATTCTTTCCGTCACCTCTTTTAAGAACTTACATCTCACAGACAATGGATTGGGTTATTTAATTTTAGTGCTTTTATTGGTTGGTTTTCTTAGAGAAAAGAAAATCGGGAAGTTTCTTGGCATCAGTGTTGTTTTTTTAATGACGGTTGTTGTCTCTCCCGTGCTTAATATTACCGCCAGCTACACCGCCGCTGTTGTATTTTTTCTTTTTTTTAGATTGTCCTATCCGATTTTAGGATTCAAAAATCATTCCAATCTGTTTAGTGCGCTAATGATTGCTTTGCCATTATCGGCAATTTGCGCTCTAAAATCCACCTACATTGTTGTCGCGGCAATGTTGTTTATTGGGCATTATTTTGTGTATTTTCGTCGTATTGGCAATTATCGGCCGGTAATCAAGGAGCTGGTTGTGACGGTGTCAGCAATTTTTATTTTCCTTCTGCCATGGATGTTATCAATGTTGTCATCTTCGGGGACAATGCTTTGTCCAATTTTTGGTCGCGGTTATCAAGGAACCGCTTATGGGGCTTTTGAGCATGTTGTTCAATTTGATTTGTACAGCTTATTGCGCTTGCTTTTTGAAAGTTTTAGTAGTTTTACCACACTACTACCGTTTGCTGTAATCGGTATTATGGCCTATGGTTTAGTTGGCGGTGAAGAAAAGCATTTTTTCTGGGTCATATTTTTAAGCTCATTATCCGGTTTGTTGGCATTGATTTTGCTCATGGGCGGATATAGTTTGTATTATTATAGTTTTGCATTTCTTTTTTCAAGCATTTTATTTGTTGCTTGTTTATTGTTCGCCGGGGATTTGCGTTTTCGTATTTTTCCTATTTTTAATGATCGCCTGGTTGGATTAGCTTTGGTAACTTTTTTATTTGGTGCATTTTTACAGAGAGATTTGGCAGTGGTGGACAATATAAAATATAGCCTAAACATCGATGGTGGCCGACCGAAGATCGGGCTTATCAATTCTGATTTAGTAAGTGAGAAAGAGCTTAAACAATATTCGGATTTGCAAAAATCAGTCCCGGCTGGAGAAATAATTATTGCCCGACTCGACAAGAATTTTTTGTTTGATTTTAAAAGAAACAGGATTTATATAAATGATTCGCCGGGTGGATCCAGTTTGCCTCCCGGAATTCCATTAAAAAGCGGTAGCGAATCTATGGCTAACTATTTTTTATCCCACAATATTAAATATATCACATATTCTTACGGAAATGAGGCAAATTTTTCTTTTGCGTCCGTATCTGGGATGCTGAAACCGCATGTAAATCGGTTATTGCGCTCCATTACCGAAAATAGTTTAGCTTTTCAGGATTACACCATGGAATTAAGCAAAACAAGAAAAATAATTTATGATGACGGAAAAAATTTTGTAATCGATTTATCAATTATAACTAAATAAAATTTAATTTTTAATAATGATCTATGAAAATACTTGGTTTAAGCAGTTATTCCCATGAGGCCAGCGCCGCTCTTATTGTTGATGGTCAGTTAGTCTCATTTGTCGAAGAAGAGCGCATTAATCGTGAGAAACATACATGGAAATTTCCAAAAAATGCAATTACCGCCTGTTTAAAAGAGGCCAAGTTATCTATTAGGGATATTGACCATTTTACTTTTTTCTGGGTGCCATCCAAGGAATTAACCGGTAATTTATTACATTTTGCAAAGTTTTTTCCAGAGAGTATAAATCTATTTAAAGCCTCGTCCGGTTCTGATGATTTAACTTTTTTAACAAGATTAAATTTGATGCGAAACATCGGGCGTACTTTAAAAAATGAGTTTGGTTTATCGCAGATACCGCATGTTCATTATATCGAACATCATTTATCTCATGCGGCCAGTGCTTTTTTTGTTTCTCCTTATCAGGATGCTGCTATTTTAACAATGGACGGTCGCGGTGAATCAACGTCAACATTCTTGGCGGTCGGACATCAGAATAAAATTGAGAGGATAAAAGAAATTAAAGTTCCGCATTCTTTGGGACATTTATACGCAGCCGTTACCGATCATTTAGGATTCAAACCTTTTTTTGATGAGTGGAAGGTTATGGGAATGTCCGCATATGGAAAAAATACTTATGTTAAAGATTTTCAAGATGTGGTTTCTTTGCTCAGCGACGGAACATATCGGCTTAATTTGGAATATTTTAAATTTCATACCCATGGCCAATCTCAATGGGTGAGTGATTTGTTCATAAAAAAATTTGGTCCTAAGAGAAAATATCAGGATCCATACGAACCACGACATTATGATATTGCTTATGGATTACAAAAAATTGTAGAAAATGCCGGAGTAAATTTAGCCAAACATCTATACGAAATAACGCAACTTCCCAACCTTTGTATGACCGGCGGAGTTGTTTTGAATTGTCTAATGAACAAAAGAATAGTCGAGGAGACGCAGTTTAAGGAATTCTTTTTTCAGCCAATTGCCAATGACGCAGGAACATCTTTGGGCAGTGCTTTGTATTTTCATCATCAAATTCTTAATCAGCCCCGTAAATTCATTTTTGATTCGGTTTATTGGGGGCCACAGTATAGTCCGGCGGAGATAGAAGATGTGCTAATCAAAATGAGGGTTAAATATAAACGCTGTGATAATATTGCACGAGAAACAGCCCCACATATCGCCCAAGGTAAAATTGTTGGCTGGTTTCAAGGGAGAATGGAGGCAGGTCCTCGAGCTTTGGGTAATCGCAGTATCGTCGTCACTCCCGTTAACTCAGCAATGAAGGACAAGCTTAATGAACGCGTTAAAAAACGCGAGCATTTTCGTCCGTTCGCGCCATCAGTATTAGAAGAAAAAGCATCGGAGTATTTTAATATGCCCAAGGGGCAGTTATCGCCTTACATGATTCTTGTTGCCGATGTAAAGGAATATAAAAAGAATGTTATTCCAGCGGTTACGCATGCTGATGGGACATCGCGGGTTCACACGGTAAACCGAAATACTAATCCCCGATATTGGGAACTAATTTCCGAGTTCGAAAAAATTACCGGTGTCGCGGTTATTATCAATACTTCTTTTAATGAGAATGAGCCAATCGTCTGTACACCACAGGATGCAGTTAGTTGTTTCTTGAGAACGGAGTTTGATGTGTTGGCTATCGGAGATTTCTTGGTTGAAAAATAAACAAGAATAAAGATTACCATTCATTACACAAATTTTTTAGTCAATAATTTATTCTATATATGAGTGAAGTATTTAGACCAATTTCAAATACACCGCCGGACACAGTGATAAATACAATTAAATTTTATGGCAGAATGATTATAGATTTGCAAATATTTACCATTTTTAAAGATCTGAAAAAAACCGTAGTATCTTTTGAAGGAAATATATTAGACATTGGGTGTGGACTATCTCCATATAAGTTTTTGTTGAAAACTGGGGGGGGACACGATATTTCGGCATTGATATTGTGGATGCAGATAAATTTGATTATAAAAATTCAAGCATCACACCTTTTGATGGCGAAGAAATTCCCTTCGAGAATGACAAGTTTGATGGGTTAATGTGTACGGAAGTGCTTGAGCATGTTTATCACTACCAAAAATTAATAGATGAAATGTATCGTGTTATGAAAAAGGGAGGAATGGGTATTTTAACAGTTCCGTGGGGCGGTAGATACCATTACATACCTTTTGATTATTTCCGTTATACGCCCAGCAGTTATAAAATTATGTTTGACAAATTTAGCAAAGTGGAAATTTCGCCCAGGGGAACAGATATTGCAAATATTGCTAATAAGTTAATTGTGATCTGGGCAAGAGGGATTGTGCCATTTAAAATTTTTAAATTAATTTTTTTACCAGTTTGGATAATCTCATTATTATTTTTGGGTATAGTTGTGGTTCTGGCTCACTTATCATTGAGTTATAATATTGGGAGCCAAGATGATCCTCTCGGATATACAATTAGAATAGTAAAATAATCAAATTGTTGGTTTAAAAAACAAGAAGTATAAAATATGATTATAACGAAAATTAAGTGCGGGCTCGGCAATCAGATGTTTCAGTATGCGTTGGGTAGGCGTCTGGCGCTGGACTGGAAAGACGAACTAAAGGTTGATTTATCTTGGTTCGATAATATTCAAGTTGGCGACATACCCAGGGAGTTGGAGATCGACGATTTTAATATTGTTTTAAAAGAAGCTACTGAGTCGGAGATTGCCAAATCATCGCCGTATTTTTTTTCGAGGACAGTCGATAAAATCCGCGGATGTATAAACAGAAATCATTTTTATCATTTCTATCCACAGATTTTAAAAAAGAAAAAGAACATCTATTTAGATGGCTATTTTCAAAGTTATAAATATTTTGAATCAATCAGGCATGTATTATTAGCGGAATTTATTTTAAAAAGTGGTTATCACCAAAAAGTTGATGAAATAAAAGTGGCAATTGAGAGTGTTGATCAATCTGTGGCCATGCATATTCGTCGCGGTGATTACGCTACTATACGAAAAGGATATCACGGGTTGTGTGATTTGTCTTATTATCAAAAAGCCTTGGCGATGATAAAAAGTCATTACCCGAATATTACATTATTTATTTTTTCGGATGATATTGAGTGGGCAAAAAGTAATTTAAAATACGACAGTCCAATGGTGTTTGTCTCACAACCAGAATTATGTCCCGCAGAAGAAATGTGGTTGATGAGTCTGTGTAAACACCACATTATTGCTAACAGCACATATAGTTGGTGGTCGGCGTGGCTCAATCAAAATCCAGAAAAGATTGTCATTGCTCCCAAGCGCTGGATACGGGCAGCTGACATCAACACCGAAGATTTAATTCCGAGTAATTGGCTGCAAATATAAACTATGTCGCAGGTGAGTGTTATAATGGTTTCTCATAATCGCGATAATTTTATCGGGCTTGCGATTGATAGTGTTTTGTCGCAATCATTTTTTGATTGGGAGATGATTATTATTGACGACTGTTCGACAGATAATACCGGTGCACTCGTTGGCAAGTATGGCGACCCTCGAATTAAATATTTTAAAAATGAAAGCCGAATGGGTATTGTGCAATCGCGCAACAAGGCTCTATCGATCGCGCGTGGTGAATATGTGGCAATATTAGATAGCGATGATATTTGGCAGGATAAAGATAAGCTTAAAAAGCAGGTTGAGTTTCTCCAAAATAATCATGATTATGTTTTGTGTGGAGGAATGGCTGAGATTATTGATGGGAGCGGTAAAAAAGTTGGAGAAATAAATTTTAAGGAAAAAGATGATGAAATAAGAAAAATAATGCTATTAAGCAATCAGCTTGTTCATTCTTCGGTGCTGTACAGAAAAGATCCGGCGGTCGCGGTCGGTGGATATGGTAATTATGAAGTGGGGGAGGACTATGATTTGTTTTTAAAATTGGGTTTGGTTGGCAAGTTTAAAAATTTGTCTGACCATTTAGTGTTTTACCGTCGTCATACTGGTGGGGTGACATGGCACGATCGACGAAAATCCGCGTTGTGCCATTTAAAAATTATAATTCAATATCGTAACAGATATCCTAATTATCTTTTTGCCGTACTCAAAGCCTATGTACGAGTAATAATATCATGGTAGTATGAAAATCCTCCACCTCATCACCAAATCCGAACTGGGCGGGGCGCAGACGCATGTAGCTCAACTTTGCAATTATTTTAAAATGAACGGAGTCGATGTAGTGGTTATGAGCTATCCGGGTGGGTGGCTGGAAGATGAGGTTAATAAAATAGGAGTTAAGTTTTTTCCAAATAAATATTTTTCCAATAGTCCCAATCCCATTAAAATTTGGTTGGCGGCCAAGGAGATAAACAAAGTTTTGCTGAGCTTTGCTCCTGACATCGTTCATTGTCACGGCTCCGCTGCGGGCGTGCTAGGGCGATTGGTGGTTCGTGGTAAAATAAAAACAATTTTTACCGCTCACGGATGGAGTTTTAACAAGGGGGTGCCATTGTGGTTGAAGGTGTTTGGCGTCATCAGTGAAAAAATTTGTGGATTTTATACATCAAAAATTATCGCGGTATGTAATTTCGTGAAAGAGTACGGGATAAAATATCGGGTAGCCGAATCGGATAAATTTACAGTTATTTATAATGGTATCGAAGTCGTTGATGGTAGATCCGTTGCTCCGCTCAGGGTAGCAGACAATCGTGGTAAGCAGAAGATAAAAATGGTGTTTGTCGGTCGTCTGGCAGCTCCCAAAGACCCGTTTATATTGATGGAAGCCCTTGCTAAAAGTGCAATTAAAGATGATGTTGAATTAAGTATCATTGGATCGGGTCCACAAGACAGCCGGGTAGCGAAACAAATGAATTCATTAGGATTAACCCAAGTAAAGCTTCTCGGATCCTTGCCCCGCCATCAAGTATTTGATATATTAAAGCAGTCTGATGTATTTGTATTAACCACCAATTGGGAGGGTTTTCCGTACGCAGTGCTCGAAGCAATGAGTTGTGGTCTGCCGGTGATCGCATCTGATGTGGGCGGTATTAAAGAAATGATAACACCCGATACGGGAATTTTGGTAAAAAAAGGTGACGCCAATCAATTAAAAATGGCCTTAGAAAAGTTAGTATTAGATTCTGAAATGAGGCGACGAATGGGTGATGCCGCTCGAGAAAAGGTAATAAATAGTTTTTCATTGGATAAAATGTTTCAAGAAACTGCCAAAGTTTACGAAGAAGTATCACGATAGATTCCCATTCGGCTGTCGCTCAGGGCAGGCTTTCGATTCGCGGAGTTTACCCTGAGCAGAGCCGAATGGGCTTCGCTCAAAATGACAAATAAATGATTTATGAAAAAAAATAACCAAATGAAAGTCGGAATATTGGGTTATGGCGAGGTGGGCAAGGCCATCGCTAATTTTATTAACAAGCCACTGATTAAAGATATCGGCCGTGACGATTTTATCGGTAAGAAGATCGGGGTTTTGCATGTTTGTATACCTGATAGCGTTAATTTTGAAAAAATTGTCGGTGAAAATATATTGTCAACCAAACCAAAGTTGGTGATTATTCATTCTACTGTGGCCGTCGGTAAAACAAAGAATTTGTTTCAAAAGTTTGGCAATGTCGTCCACTCACCCGTTAGAGGCGTTCACCCCAATCTCTATCAAGGCATTAAAACTTTTATTAAATTTGTCGGAGCTGACAACAAAAAACTGGGAAAAAAAGCGGCTGAACACCTGCGCGAAATCGGTATAAAAAATGTAAAAGTTTATACACCATCCGCGACTACCGAATTGGGGAAATTATTAGACACTACTTATTACGGGTTTTGTATCGCGTATCACGCCTATGCCAATAAATTATGTAAAAAAACGGGCGCGGATTTTGAAGGTGCAATGACTGATTTTAATATTAGTTACAATGAAGGATATAAAAAATTAGGTAAGAAAAATGTCATTCGACCGGTTTTGTATCCACCCCAAGACGACAAAATTACCGGACATTGTGTGGTACAAAATACTGAAATTTTAAACAAGATTTTTGGGGAAGACGAAATACTGAAATGTATTTTGAGGCACAAGTAGTGAAGATTCTTCGACTCCGCCCTTTGGGCTTCGCTCAGAATGACAATTTTCTATTTTACTAAACTAAAATTATGTCCCACCTCATCGTCACCGGCGGAGCCGGATTTATCGGCTCGCATCTCACGGATAAATTAATCGCGCTTGGTCACTCCGTCACTGTGGTGGATAATTTAATGCTCGGCAAGAAGGAATTTATCAACAAAAAAGCGAAGTTTGCTAAAGCCGATATTCGCGACTACAAAAAATTATCAAAAATTTTTAAAAGCGCCGATGCGGTGTTTCATCTCGCTGCCGATCCGCGCTTGCCGGTTTCGATCGAAGATCCGATCGGCACCCATGAGATCAATGTCACCGGCACGCTCAATGTCCTCATGGCGGCTAAGGAGAACAGTGTCGCCAAAGTTATTTTTTCATCGTCGTGCGTCGTTTATGGCGATCAGCCTTTGCCGATCAAAGAGGGTGATTCATTTCATCCGGTGAGCCCTTATGGGTTGCACAAATTAATGAGCGAAAAATATTGCCAAATTTTTAGCGCGCTCTATGGTATTAAAACCGTGTGCCTGCGTTATTTTAATGTCTATGGCCCGCGCAAGCTCGATGCCGGCGGTTATCCGATGGTGATCCCGATTTTTCTCGGTCAAAAAAAACGCGGTGAAAAACTGACCATCGTTGGTGATGGTGAATCCACGCGCGACTATGTGTCGGTATATGATGTGGTGGAAGCGAATATCAAAGCCTGGCAATCGAGCGTGGACGACGGGCGGGGGATAAACATCGGATCGGGACAGCAGGTGAGTGTGAATGCGATCGCGCAAATGATTGGTGGCAAGACGGTCAACATTGCTCCACGATCTGGCGAAATGAGATTTGTGCAAGCGGACAATTCGTTGGCCAAAAATTTATTAGGCTGGGAACCAAAAGTGAAATTTGAGGAGGGGATCGAAGAGCTGAAAAAAGCATGGGGATTATAAATAACAAAAAAGAGCCTCGTGGCTCTTTTTTTGTATCGATTTTAGATTCATCGGTTCACTCCGGATGACAACGGCTTACGCCACCACATGCGCGTATTTCGCGAGTTTGAGTGTGCCGTCGAAGCGCAGGCGTTTGGACTGAGTGAATTTCACCTTGCCGTTCGCTTTGGCGAACAGGGTGTCATCGGTGCCTTTGGCGACATTTTTGCCCGGGTGAATGCGAGTACCGCGTTGTTTGACGATAATCATGCCGGTTTTGATGGCTTGGCCATTATGGACCTTGACTCCGAGGCGTTTGGCCTGTGAATCGCGGCCCAATCGGGTAGAGCCACCTGCTTTTTTATGTGACATATGGGATTATATCAAAAATCAAAGATAATAACTCAAAAATATAGTAGCGATATTATAGCGTATTTCAACAACCTTGTCAAGACGGAGTTGGGGTGGTAGAATAAAAGGGTAAATTATCGGTATAAACTCGATTTATCGCCAAAAATCGCTATTTTTACTTTATAATTTTTTATATTTGATTTTTTTATGTTTTACTCCCCTAAACTGTTTGTCCGTGATTTGTGGATCGGCATTCCGCTTGTCGTCACAGTCAGTTGTGTAGCGATTGTTTCGTGGTATGTCGTCGCCCATATTCACCCCACCGACGCCCAAATATTTTTACACTACAATGCCATTTTTGGCATTGACCTAATTGGCCCTTGGTGGCAGATGTATTTTTTACCGATTTTTGCCACCGCGATTTTTTTGATAAATTTTTCCGTGGCGCTATGGTTTTATCGCGCGGACAAATTTTTGGCGCGCCTGCTCGCGGTTCTCGCGGCGGTGTGGGAAATATTTTTGGTAGTCGCGACGATTTTGATAGTGGGGTTAAATATTTAAAAATAAATTCAGTGTCGTTAATATATTGCGTCCAAGCGACACTGCGCAGCACAAGGAGCGGGACGCAGTATATTAACGACACTGAGCCATTATGCGTATTCTCGTCACCGGCGGCGCCGGATTTATCGGATCCAACTTCATTCGCCATATTTTAAATAAATACCCGGGTTATTCGGTGGTGAATTTAGATTTGCTTACCTATGCCGGAAATCTGGAAAATTTGCGCGATCTGGAAAAAAAACCGGCATACACTTTTGTCCAAGGCGACATCGCCGATAAAACATTGGTTGACCAGCTTGTAAAAAATACCGACGCCATCGTGCATTTCGCCGCCGAGTCGCATGTCGATCGCTCGATTTTGGACAGCTCGGCTTTTATTCATACCAATATCATTGGCACGCATACTTTGCTTGAAGCCACGAAAAACAATGGCCTGAAACGCTTTCATCATGTTTCTACCGACGAAGTCTATGGCGCGTTGTCACCGACTGATCCGGCCTTTTGCGAAACCACGCCCTACAGTCCGCGCAGTCCGTATAGCGCCAGCAAAGCCGCGTCCGATCATTTGGCGCGCGCGTATTTTCACACCTACAATTTGCCGATTACCATTTCGAACTGCTCCAACAATTACGGACCCTACCAATTTCCCGAAAAATTACATGGGTTGTTTATTACCAATTTGCTCGAGGGCAAGAAAGTCCCGGTGTATGGCGATGGCCTTCAAGTGCGTGATTGGCTTTTTGTCGAAGATCATTGTCGCGCGATTGACATGATCCTTCATGATGGAAAAATTGGCGAGACCTATTGCGTGGGTGGAGCATGCGAAAAACCCAACATTGAAATCGCTCGCGCTATTTTGCGTTGGCTGAATTTGGGGGATGAGATGATCGAGCATGTCGCGGATCGCCCCGGGCATGATCGTCGATATGCCATTGATTTTTCGAAAATAAAAAATGAGTTAGGATGGAGTCCCGAGGTGGATTTCGAACAGGGCATGAAAGCCACAGTCGAGTGGTATCAAAATAATCGCGCCTGGTGGCAAAAAATAAAAAGCGGGGAATATTTGGATTATTATAAAAAACAATATCAAAAATAAATTTATGAAAAGTAAAAAAATGACAGTGGCGGTGCTCGGCACCGGTAATATGGGGACAGCGCTCGCGGTGATGCTATCGCGGGGCGGACATAGCGTGCGTCTGTGGAATTATGAAGGCGACCAAGAGCCGCTCAATCAAGTGAGAGAAGCGCGTGAAAATAAAAAATATTTGCCGGGCGTGTCATTGCCGGAAAATATCAGCGCTGAACCGGATTTGGAAAATGCGGTGCAGGGCGCTACAGTGGTATTTTTTGTAGTGCCGAGTAATTTCGTGGAGGCGATCATCAAACGAGTGGCTGGTTTTTTGCCTTGCGGAGTAGTGTGTGTGGACGCGACCAAAGGCATGGATGAGAAATCGCTCGGATTGACAAGCGATGTAATCGAAAAATTATTGCCAAAATGTTTGAGTCAAGCAGTGGTCAGTCTCTCGGGGCCGGCGATCGCGACCGATATGGTCAAGGGTGGGTGGACGGCGATGAATATCGCGTCCAAAAGTGAGCGCGCGCTCACCGTCGTGCATGAGGTACTCGCCGGCGATACGCTCAAGCTGATCGCCACGAATGATATGGTCGGCGTGGAAGTGGCCGGAGCTTTTAAAAATGTGTATGCGATCGCCATGGGGATTTGCGATGGTCTAAAATATCCACTCAATACCAAATCCGCTTTGTTGGTCATCGCTCTCCAAGAAATCGCCGGACTGATCAAAAAAATGGGCGGACAGCGTGAGACCGTGTATGGTCTCGCCGGGCTTGGCGATCTCGTCGGCACCGGACTTTGTGGCACCAGCCGCAATCGTCGGTTTGGTGAATATTTGGCTCAAGGAAAAAGCAAAGACGAGGCGACCAAAGCAGTGGGGCAAGTGGTGGAGGGGATCAACGCCAGCCGAATTTTAAAAAAATTGAGCGTGAAACACAAAATAAAAATGCCGTTTGCGGATATGGTGCACGCGATTGTATGGAAAGAAAAAAATTCCGCCGGCGCGCTCTCGGATTTTTTGCGCCAGCTGTAAATTTAAAACGAGTAATTTTTGCCAGTGACACTCGTGACACGCTCCTTGTGCTTCGCAGTGTCGCTTTGTCACGAGTGTCACTGGCAAAAATATATAAAATAATATGCCACACTCCGGTCGCAACGACAACTCCATTACCGTCCTCGCCGTCGTTTTTTTATTACTCTCGATCGCCATCGTCGCGCGCCTATTTGTTTTGCAAATATTGGAATATAGTTATTATTCCACCCTCGCGCTCGACACGCACGAAATTTATAAAAAACTTTATCCGGAGCGCGGAAGCATCTATTTTCAAGACACGCGCTCGGGCGATATTTATCCGGCCGCGGTGAACAAAGAATATTTTTTGATCTATGCCGTTCCCAAAGACATCGCGCCGTCAGCCGTGCCGACCACCACCGACGCGCTCGCGCAAATTTTAAATTTTACCCCGACGGAAAAAGACGCTCTCCATCAAAAACTGGCCAAGCACGATAGCGTCTATACGGTCATCGCCAAAAAACAAACCGATGAAACGGTGCAGAAAATCAAAGCTTTAAAATTACCCGGTATAAATTTTGTCGGCCAGCAGTTGCGTTTTTATCCGGAAAATGATTTGGGAGGCAATGTGCTCGGGTTTACCGGTTTTGACGAGAGCGGAAATCTGCGCGGGAGCTACGGACTCGAAGGGTATTGGAACAAAATCCTCGCCGGTCAAGGCGGATTTTTATCAGGCGAACTGGGCGCGCGTGGCGGATGGATCGAGCTCGGCAGTCGCACCGTGATCGACCCTATCGACGGCGCGGATTTGGTTTTGACCATCGACCGCAGTCTCGAATTTAAAGCTTGCGACCTCATTGCCGCCGGCCTCAAAGAATACTCGGCTCAAACCGCCAGTGTGGTTTTACTCAATGCCAAAACCGGCGCCATTCTCGCGATGTGCAGTGTGCCGGATTTCGATCCCAATAATTATTCCAAGGTTGATGATCCGACTAAATTTAACAACACCACTATTTTTACTCCCTACGAGCCCGGGTCGGTTTTCAAGCCGATCACGATGGCGATGGCGCTCGATATGGGGATAGTGTCGCCCTTTACGCCGTTTACCGATCCGTGTCATCGTTACATCAACGGCTACGATATCCGCAACGCTCTCGAAAAATGTTATGGCGCGACCACGATGACCGGGGTTTTGGAAAATTCGATCAATACCGGTATGATTTGGGTGGAAGAAAAAATCGGCAAAGAAAATTTTAAGAAATATGTGGATCGATTCGGGTTTGGAGAAAAATTGGGCGTGAGTCTCAATACCGAGACCAAAGGCAATGTGTCACAGCTCGAAAAAAAATCCGATGTCGGCTATGCGACCGCCAGTTTCGGGCAGGGGATCACGGTGACTCCGCTTCAGCTCGCAAGTGCCTACGCCGCTCTCGCCAATGGCGGGCAAATGCTTCGGCCGTATATCGTCGCCGAGACGCGTCATAGTGATGGGCGCGTGGAAAAAACCAGCCCCGAAATCGTGGATAAGATCGTGTCACCGCGCGCGTCGAAATTACTTGCCGGCATGTTGACTTCGGTCGTGGAAAAAACCTATTTTCGCACGGTCAAGCTCGCGGATTATTATTTAGCCGCGAAAACCGGCACCGCGCAGATCCCCGGCCCCGGCGGATATTCCGAAGACACCAATCACACTGTGGCCGGATATTTTCCCGCCGGTGATCCACAGTTTGTGTTGGTAGTGAAGTTTGAAAAACCCCAGCGCGCGTGGGCCGAGGGCACGGCCGGGCCGATATTCAAACAACTCGCGGATTTTACTTTGAAATATTACGGCGTGAAGCCGGAACGATAAAAAAAGAGCGAATTGGTTATTCGCTCAGTGTTCTTTCTTGGTGTTTTTGGCGATCTCGGCGATCGCGTAGTAAATTCTGTCAAGGACGGCCAGTCCCCCGATTGTCGTACCAGACAGAATCCAGACGACTGCAGTCTGGAAGCTTTTCAGAACCACCATGTCGGTGATTCCAAGGACTACCATCAAGTGGCCCAAGATAATCCCGATTACGGGTATCGACTCTCGTTTCATTCCTGCCTCCCAGAGAGATTGTACTATGAAAATAGTAGCAAATATACACTAACTTGTCAATGGTACTGGAATGTCGTAATATTAAGATGGTTTGACCGTGAATATATGTGCCAAAGCGACACTGCGAAGCACAAGGAGCGTGGCACATATATTCACGGTCAAACACTTTGTTTAATAACTTGTTTATGATCAAGACATCAATCGTCTATTTGCTGAAATATTTTTCCAAAAAAATTGTTTCCAAATACAGCCCCGATATCGTCGGCATCACCGGATCAATCGGCAAGACCTCGACCAAAGACGCGACCGCGGCGGTATTGTCGGCGCGTTTCAATGTGCGCTCCAATGTCAAAAATTACAACAACGAGATCGGCGTCCCGCTCACAATCATCGGTTTTGAAGCGACTCCGGGTAAATCGCTTATTGGTTGGGTGCGTGTTTTTGGCCGAGCTTTGGATTTGCTTTTTTGGCGCGATAAAAATTATCCGGATATCCTCGTGCTCGAAATGGGCGCGGACAAGCCGGGCGATATCAAATATCTGACCGACATGGCACCATGCAAAGTCGGCGTGCTTACTTTTATTTCGCACGCTCACACCGAATTTTTCAAGACGATCAAAAAAATCGCGCAAGAAAAACGCGCTATCATCTCGCATCTCGCCAGTGACGGGTTCGCGATTCTTAATTTTGACAATGACCTGGTGATGGAAAATCGCGACAAGACCAAAGCGGAAATAGTCACCTATGGTTTTCGCGCCGGCAGTGATCTACGCGCGAGCGATGTGAATTTATTTTTGGATAAAAAAGATTTTGGCGCCGGCGGGATAAATTTCAAGGTGAGTTATGGCGGTAATATGGTGCCGGCGTATTTGCCGGGAGTGGTGGCCGAACACTTGGTGTCATCGGCTTTGGCCGGACTCGCGGTCGGGATCGTGTTTGGCGTCAATCTGGTCGAGGGGATCGAGGCGCTCAAAAAACTTAGGCCCATCGCGGGGCACATGCGTTTGCTTCCCGGGATAAAAAATACTTTGATTATCGATGATACCTACAATTCCAGTCCCGAGCCGGTGAAGTCGGCCTTAAAGACCCTCGCGAATTTGCCGCTCGATGTCGGCGCTGAGCGTTACGCGGTGCTTGGCGACATGTTGGAGCTCGGACCGGAGACCGAAAACGCGCATCGCGAAGTTGGACTCTCGGTGGCCGAGCATGGGATAGATTTTCTAATTACCGTGGGTGAGGCCAGCAAGATCACCGCCAAGGCCGCGCTCGAAGGCGGGCTCAAAGAACACTGTATCGCGAGTTTTGCTGATTCGGTAAGCGCCGGTAAATTCCTGCAAGAAAAATTGCGCACGGGAGATATTACTCTCATCAAAGGTTCACAAGGATCGCGTATGGAAAAAATCGTGAAAGAAGTGATGGCCGAACCGGAACGCGCTGAGGAATTGCTCGTGCGCCAGGGGCCGGCGTGGATGCGATAATAAATTTCAAATTTTAAATCTCAATTCATTTTTTAAATTTGTGATTTGGTATTTATTTGTGATTTGTAATTTATTATTTGTAATTTCAAAGTTATGATTTCAATGTTAATGATCGTGTTGGAGGTTGCGGCCGTGCTCATTATTTTTTGGTTTATCAATATTACGATCTCATCTTTTATAGGCATTCCTTGTTTGCCAACGCATCGGGCGCAAGCGCGTAAAATGATCGAACTGGCGCGCATCCAGCCCGGTCAAACAGTAATTGACCTCGGAGCCGGGCACGGACGATTACTATTTTTGGCGGCCGAGGCCGGAGCGGAGGCGATCGGCTACGAGCTCAATCCGATTTTGGTTTTGTATATTAAAATTCGCGCGCTTTTGTCTCGGCAAAAAAAGGTGCGGGTGTATTGGCGATCGCTTTATAAGGCCGATGTGTCCCGGGCCGATACGGTGTTTTGTTTTTTGTTTGAGAGCTATATGCGCCAAGTGGAGGAGAAATTGTTTGCGGAAATGCGGCCGGGCGCGAAAATCATCGCGTATGTTTTTTCTTTTCCCAATAAAAAATTTGTTTTAAAAACCGAGGGAGTGCGGGTGTACGAGGTCGGATCTGAGATGGAAAGTAAGACCGGCGCCGTCCATTGACTTTTGGCGAAATTGGGCGTATCATGTCTAAACAATGGCCCGTTCGTCTAGGAACGGGCAGACAGACGGCCCGTTCGTCTATCAGTTAGGACATTGCCCTCTCACGGCGAAAAGACGGGTGCGATTCCCGTACGGGCTACTATGCAAGTTAATCGAATCTTATTACCCAACAAACCGCATTTGGATCCCATCGCGGCTCTCTATGTTTTGGGTCATTACGGCGCGGAACAATTTCCGGGTATTTTTGAGGCGCAAATAAATTTTTGGAGCGAAAGCCGTCCGCCGTCCGCCGAGGAGCTGGCGCAATTCAAAGCGCAAGGCGTTTTGCTCGTGGATATCGCCGGTGGAGATTTTGATCATCATGCCAATACATCCGGCGTCGAGGAGAGTGTCACTGAAATTGCCGGACAATTTTTGGGCGTTCAAGATAAACCCGAGCTGGTTGCCTTGCTAAACTATATTCGTGAAGACGATCTCGAGGGTCTGCACAATCGTTGGGGTGATCTCGCGTATTTACTCAAGAACATGTATAAGCAAGATATTGACCAGGTGGAAGTGGTGAAATACGCTTTGCAGATTATTAATTATTTTCAGATGGGGCAGGAGCAGTGGTTCAATGAGACCGGCCAAGAGTATGAAGAAAAAAGCAATATTTTAAAAATAAAAGGCCGTGGAAAAAATTTAAAAATTTGTGTAATCGAGTCGGATAATTTGCAAGTGGCGAATTATGCGATCACGGTCGGGAAAGTGTCGGTGGTAATCCAACGCCGGACAAGCGGGCATGTGATGATCCTCACTAATAAAAATCACCGTATTGATCTGCGCGACATCGTGGCGCGGATTCGCGCGCGCGAGCTGGAGCTCGGTGGCAATACCAGACCGGTTGATTTGAATAAATTAAGCTTTTACGGTAACAGTAGTCAGATATCAAATTGGTTTTTTCATCGCAGTTTAAATTCATTTTTGAACGGATCGGACGCGCTCAATAAGACCGCGCCGACGAAATTAGACACCCAAGAAATAGTGGATATTGTGACTGATTGTTTGACTGATAGGGGATAAAAACGACCAAAAAATATACACAGGCGACCCCTGTTAGCTAAAATTTAAAAGTGAACATTTTCCCACAATTTAAACTTTAAAAGTGAACAAAGGGCAGATCGGTATTTTTAACTCGTTGCGTCCCCAAATACTGTCCGTGCATCCAGAACCGCA
>JBAYHH010000004.1:0-63805 GCA_041666265.1 Candidatus Magasanikiibacteriota bacterium
ATCAGTATCAGCTTCATAACCGTAGTCAACTTTGAGTTGATAAATAATATCCTTAATTTCTTTGAGAATATCCCTAATTATAGGAACATCTGTTTCAGCATAAGTTGCGTATACAATTGACGGTTCGCTATCCTCGGTAATACTAGAATGAGCGATTCGTTCATTTCTACCATTAATTATAAAATCCATTTTACCTTTTGTTTCTTCCACTTGTTTTTTGTAACAACCTTGTTTTGCGATGTCGGTGAGCTGACCAATAACATAAGAAATATTATTAGTGCCTCGGGTTGTGTCAAATATTTTTCCCAAGCTTAGCAGTGCTAAATATGCGTAATGATTACTGAAATCCCGCAATATTATTTGGTATCTCTTCAAAATCTCTACATGATATTTTTCAAAAAAATATTCAGCTAATTCAAAATCAGTAGTCGCCTTATAGAGTTCCCTTTCGAGTATAGATATATATTTTTTGTCAATGAAATTCTTCATTTATGGATATTAATTTGTTATTAGATATACAACACTCATCCAAATCGATTTAAGCGCAAAAAATACCAATAATAAGGCAAAAACTTTAAAAATGGTTGATACTAAATTCTTCTTTAAAAGCAGTGGGCGGAATTTAGAGAATACATAAGCTAAAAAGCCAGTCATTACTATCCAACCAAGTTCAAAGGCCAAGAGAAATAAAAATTGTCCACCCACTATCTGTTCTTTTAAAGCAAATGCTCTTGGCACACAAACTGTTAACCAAAAAATCCAAAACGCGCCGCTTAAAATGGTTAAAATAAATATTCTATAAAATGAGAATATTTCGCCGCGATCTTCACCAACTTTGTTTATCTTCCAAATATTGGAAGCGAGCCAAATTAAGAATATGGCCCCGGCTAAGGAAAGAATATAAAAATATAATTGTGGTATTTGCAATGAAAACACCACTAGTAATATAGCAATAGCTACAATTACCTCCGCGGATAGTGCCCTAAAGATCACTTTAAAACTCTTTTTGAACCCACCGTTCAGCACCTCAGTAAAAACTGCGGTCAGCATGGGGCCGGGTACGGCACCACCGATCAACCCGAGAACAAAAACTTCTAAAATTTGACTAAATACTTTCATAAAAGTTATGGCAACATCTAAACAAAATTCATAAATACAATTCCCAAAATAATTAGGATTGTGCCAATAATTTTTTGAACTAATCGCTCTCGTTCTTTCAAAAAGCCAATACCCAAGATTACTCCAAACACCAGTGCGCTTTGAGTTACCGGAATCACTTTGGATACCTCGCCGGCTTTAAGGGCAAAAAACAAAAATAATTCAAACAAGCCAAACAAAGCACCAGATATTATCAACCCCCATTTATTGATTTTGAGTTCGTTAAAAATTTTCTTTCCATTAAATCCGAGCAGACCAAAACTGATTAGGCCTATTGATAGTAGTTCCAACGAAGCCATTGCTGTTTCGGAAAAGTCCACTACGGCATATTTAACAAAGAAAAACGCAATCACGGCGCACAAGGTACTAAATATTGTAATCCAAATACCAACAGACCAATGAATTTTGGCTTTTTCGTAAAGCATCACAATTACGCCGACAATAATTAATATTACAGCTACTATCTTATATTGCGTGACCGCCTCAGAGAATAGTAATAAACCGCCAACCAATACAAAAATATGTCTGACCTGATTAGTGATTTGATATACTGAAACATTAATTTTTTTCAACGCAATAAAAGTTAACCAATCGGATAAAAAAGCGAATATTACCACGCCTAAAAAGAACAGCCAAGTGATATTGTGCTGTGGAAGATGAAAACCTGCCAATAATAACGGAAGTAAAACCAAACCGGAAATAAAATCATGAATGGCTGTAAAGGCCAGCGGATTGCCCTCTTCACGCAATACTAAACGAGCCACGACACGAGACAGGGCGAAGAATAAACCGGCAAGAAGTGAATATAATAACCAAGTCATAATAATGCTTATTATATTGGAATTTTAGCATTATTATGGATAAAAGTAAATCTTTAAATAGTGCTACTTAAAAAGAAAATCTTAATTATAAGAATCAATCAAGCCGTCATTATTGTGATCGTAAAAACAAGATGGCGTGTAATTATGCCAGCACCACTGATACTGCGTGCCCGAGCCATAATTTGAGGGGTTAGCCGAATTAGGCAACCCTCTTTCCGCTTTCAACATATCCAAGCTCATACCGATCCAAATCTTGCCAGTGGCAACTTTTGTACAGTCTGTGTATGACCAGTCTCTGTGCTTATTGCATAATTTTCCTTCAGCGCTGGCGTTGTATTTTGCGCTTACCGTTTTATAATCCTCTTTGGATAATAAATATTTTGATTCAATCCAGCCGATATTTGATTCGCCCTCGGTATTGATAAATTGGATGAGCGAATAATTAACATCATCGCTTTTTTCTTCCTTGTACACTGAAACTTTTTCACCACTATTTATATTACTTACTCTTTTAACGCTTTTATAATTATTCGCCATGGATTCATCGCTGAATGTAACTCCCGAAGCTATTAAATCAATCGCGTGGTCGGGTTCTATCAAATTTACGCCGATTTGATTGCTAAACAAAACCTGATCAAAGACATAGGCCTCTTTTTGGGGTTGGTTTAGTTTAATAAATTCCGCCAAGGCCTCAATTTTCTTTTTATTATCCAAAATGCTTTCCGCGGATTTTTCCTGCGACATTTGGTCTAACGCACTGTTAAATCCAACAATTAGAAAGGATACTATGGCAATCCACATAACTATTTTCTTAGCGCCAAATTTTTTCTTTGGTTTTTCTTCTGTTGGCGCGGGCGTATTCGGGTTAGTATTTCGTTTACAATACTTGCAGACGATCGCATCGTCTAAAATTTCTTCGGCGCAAAATTGACATTTTTTCATATTGAATAAAATTAAAAATAAAAACCGACTTTTTATAAGCCGGCGTAGAGAAACACAAAACCCCACGCTAGCTAGGCCTTGCGGCCATATACCCGTTTCCAGGTATAACCCAATGACGAGTCGCTAAACGTGGAGTTTAGTGTCGTCATTGGGTTTTAAGCACCATGCCCAAAGGTTATTTGGGTTTAGGCGCTCGGCCTTTCAGCCATAAATTGTCAATTACATTATAGCCCAGAATAGGGCCAAAAGTCCAGCCCATTGTAGCTTAGGTTTGGGGTTTTGCGAAGTCGAGTTACCAACAGCTGAAAGCCAAATTTAAATGGCTGTTTTAGGGGGGTGTGGATAACTTTTAGATATTTTTAGGCTATTTTGGTAAAATTGGTATATCAAATTTTGCCTAATATTAGCCAAGAAAAAATTACAAAATAATAAGATTATAAAGTGCCAAAATGATAAAATATGGCTTAACTTAGCGGAAATATTGACACAAAAATAGGTGGCTTGTATAATAGGGTTATATACTATATAGTAAATACGGTGAAAAATGATGCTAAACAACACTGGGCATCAAAAAGTAGCTATCCGATCTTTGACAACTAAACAATTCGTGCGAATTTTAACAGTACGAGTTGCAGTGTTAAATAGAGCCAAATTGACTTTGGTCAATTTACAATAATTTCAAGTATTTTGACTTTTGATAATCAGCTTGGAATTATAAGCATAAATTAAATTATATGAAACGATAGCTAAAATATATTTTATATTTTAGTGAGGCGTTTAACCCTTTGGGATAAATTTATGTTTGTAATTCAAAGCTGATTTTTTTATCAGCAACAATTTTTGCATAAATCCACTCCCACAAGGGGGTGGATTTTTATTCTTAACATATTTTGTCCTATGAATGACAAAAATTTAAATCTGAAGATTGAGTATGTTCCAATCGACTCGCTACGATTGGCGCCGTACAATCCCAGATTGCATATGCCAATAGCCATGGAACATTTGGATACTTCAATTGATAAATATGGACCCGTGGTTCCGTTACTAGTAAATAGTAATCCAAATCGCCAAGGAGTTATAATCGGGGGCAACATGCGCTGGAAAGTGCTTAAAAAGCGTGGAGAGAAATTAGTGCCAGTAATTTTTATCGACATCCCTGACGAAGAACGCGAGCGAGAATTAAATTTGCGGTTAAATGCTAACACGGGCGATTGGGATTATAATCTGCTTAAAGAGTTTAATGTAGATAAGTTATTAGAAATTGGATTCAACGAAGATGACCTTGCTAAAATTTGGGACAATGCGTTGGATACAGAGAATGATAATTTCAATATCGAAGAAGAACTTGAAAAGGCACTGGAAACTGACATTCAAGTTGGTGACATGTTTCAAATCGGCGAGCATCGGGCATTGTGCGCGGATAGCACAGACCTAAATACTGTTCAAAGATTAGTTGGGGATATAAAAGTACCGCTGGTATATTGCGATCCAAACTATAATATCGGTTGGCGGTATGCTAAGAAATCTGGCACAAATAAGGATTACGGCGGTTATAAAACCAACGACAATCGCACTAAGGCAGAATACACAGATTTTTTGCGTAAGACTATGAATAATGCTCTTTCTGTTTCTGCGACTAAAGCCCACTTCTTCTATTACTGTGATCCGAATTATATTGGTTTAGTTCAATCATTGTTTGAGGAGATTGGGTTAAAAAATCAACGAGTGTGCTTGTGGATTAAAGGACCATCAAATCCCACTCCTAAGACCGCCTTTAATCGTGGGTATGAACCAGCCGTATACGCGACAAAAGGCTCTCCGTATTTATCCAAAGATGTTTTGGATATTAATGAAATACTAAATAAAGAAATCGGATACGGCGTCAGAACTATCGAAGATATCTTAGACACTTTTGATATATGGCTCTGTCGTCGTTTAGCCACCAATTCTTATTCGCATGCTACCGAGAAGCCGATTGACTTGCATTTTAAGCCATTACGCCGTTGCACTCAGGTCGGAGATTATGTACTAGATTTGTTTTCCGGGAGTGGGAGTACCGCAATGGCTTGTGAACAACTAAAGCGTCGTGCCTTGGTCTGTGACCATGAACCTGTTTTTATCCAACTATTAATAAATCGTTATGAACAATATACAGGAATCAAAGCCAAAAAGATCAATTAAGCCAGGGAATATTTTTCGTCTAGGCGATCACATTATTGCCTGCGGTGACGCACGTGATAAAGATTTTGTCGCCAAAGTAATTGGGACGTTAAAAGTCGATATGATTTGTTGTGATATTCCGTACGGCATATCAGTTGTCCAGTCAAAAGCTGGATTTCAACAATCATTATCTAAACCTAAAGATATTGCCAACGACCAATTCCAGTCAGATGAGGAATATAAAAAATTTAATTACGATTGGTTAATGGCAATTCGGCCACACTTGTCCCCCAAAAATGCGGTGTACGTCTTCAATGCCGACAAGATGGTGTTTGCGCTCAGAGAAGGATTGATTTCGGCTGGGTATAAATTTTCTCAATTACTCATCTGGGTAAAATCTCATGCCGTCATCGGGCGGTTGGATTACTTGCCACAACACGAAATTATTTGTTATGGCTGGTTTGGTACGCACAAATTCTACAAGGAAACTGATAGGAGCGTATTGTTTTGTCCCAAACCTAGTAAAAGCAAATTGCATCCAACGATGAAGCCAATTTCATTATTACGTCGTTTAATTCTCAATAGTACAAAAATGAATGACGTGATTTATGATGGTTTTCTCGGGAGTGGGAGCCTAACAATAGTGGCAGAGCAAACTGGGCGTCGCAGTATCGGGATTGATATTGATCCTGAATATTGTGAAACCGCCATCGCCCGTTGGGAACGCCTTACCAATAAAGAGGCGGAATTAATTTTTTAATTTTATTATTATGATCAAAGATAATGATGAGTTAAAACAACTTTTTCTTGACCAACTTAAAAAAACACCAGTGATACAGTTAGTATGTGAAAAAATTAATGTTAGTCGCGCCAGCTATTATCGCTGGCGCGACCAAGACCCAGAGTTTATTAAAGAAAGTGATGCGGCGTTAATAGAGGGTCGAGCGGTAATGTCAGACATTGCCGAAACTCAACTTTTGAATGCTATTCACAGTCAAAATTTGTCGGCAATCTTATTCTATCTTAAAACCCATAGTGAAGTATATTCACCTAAATTACAACTATCAGGTAAGTTAGAAATAAAAGACAAGCCAATACCGCCAGAACAAATGGCGATTATTCGCAAGGCAGTAGAACTGTCGGGAATAAAATTTAATAATGACAAAACACAATCATATGACACCAACAATACCCAACCAGAATCAAAATAATGGCAACAGTGATGAGTTGTCTCAAATTTTGGCTAATCGTACTCTACGCAAAGAATTAGTACGCCGAAGCTTCTTGTGGTTTGAAATAATATATTTTAGCGAATATATTAAATATCCAACGGCCGATTTCCAAAAGGAAATGATGACACTATGTGAGGATGATCAGGTTCCCTTATTAAACATTATTGCCATGAGGGCGTGTGGCAAAACATCCATAATTGGACAAGCCTACCCAATTTGGTCAATAATTTCCGAAAGAAAAAAGTTAGTTGTGATATTTAGAAAAAATTTAGAAATGGCAAAAAGTCATTCCGATGACCTTGTTAGAGAATTTGAACAAAACGAGTTACTCAAGAATGATCTCGGGCCTTTTCGTAGAGAAGATCAAAACAGCGGTTGGCGTGCATGTTCGCTTTATCTTCCGAAATATGACGCCAAAATTGTTGTCGTTTCTATGGAACAGGCCATACGTGGAATAAAATTCGGACATGAAAGACCAGATGTTATAATTTTAGACGATGTTGAGGATATTGCTTCGGTTAAAACACCAGAAGCACGAAAAAAATTATTTCAAATTTTCTTTGGAGACATCAACCCCATGGGCCAAGAAAATACCAAAGTAATTTTAACTGGCAACCTTTTACACGAGGAATCGTTAATGTCACAAATAAAAGAAAAAATTAACAGTGGTGAGTTGGCAGGAATCCATAGAGAATATGCTTTATTGGATGACAATAACAATATAATTTGGCCAGGAAAATATCCTGACATGGAAGCAGTGGAAAGGGAGAAAAAACGTATTGGAGATCGTATAACATGGAATCGTGAATTCCTATTATTACTTACGCCCGATGGCCAGCCAATAGTCGATGCCACATGGATAAAAACCTACAGCAAAATACCAGATAGGAATTATTACAATAATTATCGCTATACAGTAAACGGCGTTGACTCTGCCATATCGGAAAAGTCAACGGCCGACTATACTGCCATAGTTACTTTTGATGTTTTTGGCTCAGGTGAAGACCTTAAAATATACGTTAGAGCCAACCCATTTAATGCACAAGTTGGTTGGAAAGACACAAAGGCTGTAATAGTCGAGATGGATAATACTATGAACTCTCGGAAATATAATGAATTTGTGATTGAAGATGTTGGGTACCAACGAGTGCTTGCTGACGAACTAAGACAAACATATAATATAAATGCTATTCGGAAACCTGTTCATGCTTGTAAGGCCGACAGATTGAGAGTAGTAACACATTTAATTGAGGATGGAAAAATTTTATTTCCAGAAAAAGGCGCTGAAGACTTAATTAAGCAACTTATATATTTTGGATCATTGAAGCATGATGATTTAGTTGACGCATTTTCTTTGGGGATTAGCCACATCATGGAACAAAAGAACTATTCCCGTAAAGCCGGTGTCCTTTCTGCCGAGTATTATGCAACACACAAATCATATGATGACATGACCGAAGATGAGAAGGTTGAATATCGCAACAAAAAGGCATTTGAAAATAAAATGCTTGTAATAAAAATGAACAAGGAAGGGTACTTCTTAAGATAATATATCAAACAAAACAGCCGGCGGGAAACCGTCGGCTGTTTTGATGGAGGGTGTGCTTTTTGTGCGTCATCTCAACCAAGCTGTTACAAATAATATCTCAGGTTAATCAGTCTCTAACTACTCAGTCACTTTTTCCAAGTACCCAGCTTATTTCTTTTTACGATTATACGGACTCTGATTGGTGGGGTGCAAGCTGACACCCAGTTCACTTGCTTTGTTGTATACCCCGCCCACCGGCCGACCCAATTCTAAACCAATAACACGCGTAGGCATATTTTGTTTAGCAAACTGTGCTAATTTTTTCTCTTCTTGTGGAGACCACTGTTTGCCAGCATTTCGAATATATTTTGGTGTACTCATATTATTCTCAAAATAAAAATTATTTAATCGACCTTTAATAAATACTAACTGATACTGCGATCAATAAGCCAACAAAGCCCAAAAATAACAAAATACTTTGGGTTATTAATGGCCAAATTGGAGTATCTGTTTTATTCCCTTTAAACACACCCTCTTCAAACCCAATTGCTGAATCAGGCGAAATTTCCTCTACGGTAACTTTTCGCCATTCATTAAAAATTTTATAGTAATGGTCTGTCCATTTTTCAAAATGATTTTTTTCCAATAACATATGCACGGCTCCAAAAATCAAACTGATGATGACAAGTATTAATGAAATGATAAAAATAAACTTCATCTGATTAGACACTTCGTAAATTCTTATCAATGGTGACAAGCCGAAAACAACACTGGCAACTCCTGTTAAAAACCTGGAATATTCAGCTGTTTTTTCATTTGCTTGATCGCAAGCCCACCTCATTTGCTCACGACTAATATTAACATTTTCCTGAGCAGTTATTTTATCCATACAATTACTTTTTTCGATTAGTTATTGAACCGTTTGGTACCTTAGCTTTTTCTGATAATTTTGATATATCACTGTCTGTGCTTCTTGGTCGTGAAATGAATTCTCCTGACCTGCTATCACGAACAGCACCTTTTGTTTCTTGAACGGTTTGTTTATGATTTTGAGATTGTATTTTATTTTTACACATAAATTATTTGTTATTTCCCCTCCATTATAGTGATAATTTTATTAAGAGTAGCAATGCCTCCCCTTTTATTTTCTAATACGTCCTTAGAAAATAATTTCTGATACTCACCCAACTCGCAACGTTTTTGCTTACTTATATATTTCGATTCAAATTCGCGCTTGCAATCATCTGAGTTGGTTTTAGGACATTGCCCTAAAATGCTTAATAGCAAGAATTCCAAACAGGGCGTATTTTCAATCAATTCAATCTTTCTTTTTTTCGCCTCTTGCCTTGCGTTCTGCATTTCTCCCAAAGTTTTATCATTATCCAAAATAACTACTTTTCTATCAAATGCACCTAAAATTTTGGAAGCGTCAACCACGATATTTTTTGCGTCTCCTCCCTTACCCTTTCTTATGGTGATAGCCACATTGCAATCCTGTGAATATAGTCCTTTTAAATATTTAAGAAACATTTCTTCACCTAACCCCTCACCAAAAATCAAAAGGGTTTTATTGGCTTGGCGACGCTTTAATTTATACGGATTTGTGCGAGACATATGGGTTGGATATTAAAGTTTAGGTGTTGCGCCATATGCTCCAGCAATATACTTTGAATAATAATTATCATCAGCACGAACACCAGACATATCATCCAAACGCCATGCTTCGCTTTTCCCATCAATATTTTTTTCAGTCAAAATAATTTGATATTTATCAAGATTATTTAGAACACGGTGACTATGTGTACTAAATAATAATTGAGCATTATTGGGATTAGTATCAGGTTGAACAAATAATTCAAATAGAGTCGAAACGATCTCTGGGTGCAAATTAACATCAAACTCGTCTAAGACAGCGACCCCCCCATTTGACAATGCTAACAAAATTGATTTTAACAAAACAAATAATTGTTTTGTCCCAGAGGATTCATATTCCATTGGTAAAATTACATTATTACCACTAAAAGAATGGGCAACTTCCACATCTATCGAGAAGCCCTTATCTTTTTTCTCTTTTTTAATTTTAAAAGAATTCAATCCTAAATCAAATTTAGAGAGTAATTTTTCCGCCCGTTTTTTTATTTCTTCATTATTTGACTCACTATAAAAAACTAGAGTTTCCAACAACTGTCGCATTGGATCAGAAATCAACCGGTCTCCCACCCAACCAGCTTCCACAACATTGGTTTCAACCTTTTGCCAATAATTCAAAATGTCTTGGCTTTCTTTGTGATTAAAACGAACAGCTACACTGATAACACTGGCGTTAGAGCGCAATGAATTAACAAATTCCTTTGGTAAATTAAAAGCATTATCATCTAACTCATAACTTTTTGTTTCCTCATTCCATTGCCGAGAAAAAACTTTTTTACTAGTTACCTTTTGCGTGCTTTTGTTTTTAACTTTTAGCTCCTCGTTAATAATTTGTTTTTCAGACAAAACAAAACTATAAGTATAAACATCACCACTAATTTCAAAATCTGCCGACAACTCTATTGGCTTATCTTTGTTTGAGCCGAACATAAATGGTTTGACAGGCAAAGGGGCGGTAGGATTCATATTGAAGGAATCAGCAATCAGCCACTTTAAAAACGGCAATACCTTTAGAATATTAGTCTTTCCTGAAGCATTGGGACCTATTACGGTTTCAATTTTTGAAAGACGTGCGCCCGATGGGGCTAGAAAATAACCATAATTATCCGGGGCTTTGTCGTTTACAACAAAACTAACGGTCGTGAGATCGCCAAAAGAATAAAAATTTTTACACGATAATGAGTGTATCATATTGTTTAAATTAAAAATTATTCTTTTCTTGATTATTTATTTTGGCTATTAAGGCAGTTGTTTTTACTACGGATTGGTATATCTGTTTCATATGCATAATTAAATGATTATTTATTAATAACGATAATAAAGCGACCACATTAAATTTTAATACACATATAAACTTTAAAGAACAACTAATTTTTACTGCCGACAGCCCTATGAATAATAGCCAAAGTAAATAATCTATTTTTTAACTTATCGAACCTTAGTACTTATATGGTATCAAATTCACAGATATATGTCAATATCCTACGAAATTTTGTAGATTATGCGTTTATAGATAGTGTTTTAGCCACTTTTTAATCATTAACTCTCGCGATAAAATAAAGTTATCCACAGATAAATATGTAAAATTGTGGTCATTTCAGCCCTAAAAGTTATCTACAGCTACCACTTGGGACACTCTGGACTCCTTCTGACCTTCGCGTCATCAATGTGTTAGAGAGAAATTAAGCTATTTAAAGCAAAATATATGACTTATGGGGCAAAATATGGCCTTTCCGCCGGCCCAATGACGGAAATCAAGCCAAGAGAGGTCTTAGTACCCTCTCCCACTAAATATTGCTTGTATGCGAGGAAATCAACGGAATCAGAGGAAAGACAGGTGCTTTCCATAGATTCTCAGGTAAAAGAGATGCTCCAGCTGGCGGAAAAAGAGGGTCTTCTGGTGACGGACATAAAAAGAGAGTCGCACTCGGCTAAGGAGACCGGACAAAGACCGGTCTTTAACGAACTGATTGAAGATCTGAGACAAGGCAAATTTAATGGCATCCTAACATGGGCACCAGATCGTATTAGTAGAAATGCTGGCGATTTGGGCAAGGTGGTGGATATGATGGATAGCGGAGTCTTAAGGGAGATACGAACTTACGGACAGAAATTTAGCAACAACCCCAATGAAAAATTTTTACTGATGATTTTGGGGTCGCAAGCCAAACTGGAAAATGACAATAGGGGCATTAATGTAAAGCGTGGTCTGCGAACAAGAGTAGAGATGGGATTGTGGCCAGGAGTGGCACCGCTTGGATATTTAAACCAAAAATTGATGGATAAAAAATGTCAGGTTATAGTTGATCCTTTGCGCGCACCAGCAATTAAAAAAATGTTTGAAAAAGTCGCGTATGAACATTGCTCAGGAAGAAAAATATATAACTGGTTAAAACATGAACTAAATTTCTACACTCGTGGAAACAAACCATTAACACTGGCCGGAGTTTATAGAATACTTGATAACAGTTTTTATTACGGGGTATTTGAAAGTCCAAGGGGAAGTGGAAATTGGTACACTGGGAAACATGAACCATTAATAACTCAAGAGTTATTTGAAAAAGCCAGAGCGCATTTAAAAAGAGATCAGATAGTTAGAGAAAATAAAGAATTCGCTTTCACGAAATTATTTACTTGCGGATACTGCGGTAGTGGGATATCCGCCGAAGAAAAATATAAACAACTTAAAGACGGAACGCACGCGAGATACATTTACTATTCATGTAGTCGAGCGAGAGATAGAAATTGTAAGAATAAGTATATACGAGAAGAAGAATTGATTACCGAACTACTAAAAATATTAGATAAAGTAAACATCAACGAGCTTGGAATGAGACAAAGATTGGAAGACGAAATTTCAAGGTTTAATATATTCCAAAGATCAGTGCTTGGTAGCACCGACAAAGTAAAAGCTCCAAAAGAAACTGACATCAGAAACTATGCGAAGTATATATTGAAAGAAGGATCAGTGAGTGAAAAAAGAGAACTGCTTGGGAACTTAAGATCAAGAATAAAATACCAAGATAAATTATTGACTCTGCTGGAAGAATAACAAAAATACACGATCATCTCGTGTATTTTTGTTTAACTATTTAGATATTTATAGCCTGTTTAATTGCGGTTTCCAGTTCACTAGAAAAGTCTGTTCCTATACGATAAATTTTCCCATTCTTCATTACTATTTCAACTGCATCAAAACCAGAAACATTGTAAATACGCATGCGTGGCCAAAACCAACATCGTATACCCCAGCCGTAATACCAGTGATTCTTTACTTGCTTGGCTGATACTATTTCACTAAGCAGAAAACTTTTCTTGAAAATCCCATAACCAAATTTAACCCGAAGATATTTACCATCAATAGATGTCGTTAGTGTAGTGACCGAGGCAAGGACAAACAGAACCAATACCATTATGGATGTAACGAGAAAATTTGCGCCAGAATTGACCGATGGCAGCTCGGATCTAACCGTAATCTGAGCCCAAGCAAAAATAACCAGCACGGCCAATGTGACTACTATCATCAGATATCCGATTTGAGTGTGTTTATATGGGGTCATAAATTATTATTTAACTGACTGAATGATTTTATCCGCTGTCGAGTCAATATCAAAAGCTTCTCTTTCGCTGGTACAAGATTTACTTTGTTCTTCGTCGTAATTATTGCAATTAGGATATTGCAGAGCAAAGCTAACTTTTATTAGTTTATCATTCTTGGTGGTGGTATAGGTATATGATGCATAAACACTGCCAGCCGCGCCTTCGTGCTTAACATTCACGCAATAGGTTCGGTCATCAACCAACCTCTCTGAAGTTATATCAGACATACTGCTTACTTCCATTGGCGTGGTTTTGCAGGAATATTCGCCTATCTCAATTTTAATAACTGGTGGCCACTCTGCAATGCTGATATATTTTGCCAGCAATTCTTTGGGATATTGAAATGTTATACCCTGATCGTTGGTGATTGTAGTCCATAAATCGTTATCAGTTTTAGTGGTACTGTCAGACATAGTCCAAATTGTATAAAACCGGCTATACTGCCGTCTGGTCAAAACAACAGTCTTGCCAGATGACTTATAGAAATAGCCCGATCCCATTTGATCCGTATATTCATAACCTCTGTCTTTCATGAAAGCATCGACTGTCTTGGGTCCACCTTGGCTTTTCGTCAGATATTTGTTATCCGAGCCGGACAATTTAACCATATCCGATCCGCCGAATGTCAACTGAGAGATAGCTTTAATCTCCGGCCAAGGATCGCCTTCTTGAAGGACAACCTTGGAGTAATTATAAATCAACGCCCCAAGAGCAAAGCTGATAATAGCGATAATTATTGCTTTGTTTTTAAATAGATTTTTGAAAATCATAGATTATTATTTTTCTTTCTACTCATAATCGCAATAACAACCGTGACAATAATTAAAATAAGACCTATTCCTTGTAATCCTGGACTGTCATCATATCCGCCAAATATAATAAAGAATACTCCGAGTAATATTGTTGAGATTGAAAGTATTATTTTGATATATTTATTCATATTTTTTATACCCACCTATCAGATACAAAATTCCTGGAATTATAGGTACAGCTAAGTTGATGCTAAGATTTGCATCTGTCAAAAGCCCGACTACAAAACCGACCGTAATTGCGATAATAATAAGCCAGCCTGCAACTTTCGGGTATTTCCAACCAAGCGCTAAACCAATAAAAACCAAAGGCATCATGGATAAGACAACATTCTCCCATAGAGAATAATTTGGATTAGCAAATGGCAGTGGATTGCCGTAACCGAAATAAAACGGCAAAGCAAATATTAAAATGCATAAAGCGATTATTCGAGCTAACCATTTAATTGTTTTCATATAGTTTAGATTAATCAAAAATATGTTGATAGCCTAAAGTAATTATACCAAAAAATCGCCCAAAGAGCGATTTTTCTTAAAGCACTCGGGTCGCCCATTTCTCTATACAAAATGGGTCTATCCGATACTTTTTCATCATGGCGGAGAGGGTGGGACGATGTTGGACTGTATTTAACGTCGAACCACCCAAACCATTTATTTACAATCCTAAAAGTTGTTTTTTCTTTGAGTTAAATTCTTCGTCGTTAATAATGCCTTTTTCTTTAAGAGAGGCTAATTTTTCGAGTTCGTCCAAATTACTTACCACTCTTGGTCTGTCATTAAAACTTATTTTTTCTTCAATTAAAGTTTTGGCCTCACTGAAAAGCTCATTGTTATTACCTCCAAATGCTGAATGAAAGTTGATTGAATTTTCATCTGTTGCAGATTGGAAAAGACCACTTTTAGCTTCTGAACCACCTTTGAGAGTAAGCTGTATGTACCCAGCTGTCATTCCAGCTTTTTTAAATTGAACAGCGACAATACTACTATATGGTATTGTTTTTTCACCTCGCAACATTCCACCGCCCAATAAAAAACCTTTCACTCCGCGTTTAATTATCACCCCTGTATCAGTGAGGATTAAAGTTCCGTTGTAGCCCTTAAATTCTTTGTGATTTTGATTGTCGCTCATATATTTTTTTAGTTTGGTTCACTAATCATTAAGGTGTTGAATGGCGTAGTCTGCCTCTGATTGCGTGAACTTTTCGCCATACGCCGAAGTGAGCTGATCACGAATGCCAGCTGGGGACATATTCATAGTGTTTTGATAGGTCTTTGCCTTAGCTAATGCGTTTGCATTCCAATCGGCTTTTACATTGTCGATTGCATACTGTGCGGCGGCGGCCGAAAACTTCTCGCCATATTCTGAAACTAACTGATCGTAAACACTCCTTTTAGACATGTGCATTGTGTTGGCGTATGAAGTAGCTTTGTTGAGGGCAGATTTATACTCGGTTGGTACGACTTCCTGTTTGACTTGAGTTGGTGCTGGTGTAGGTGTCGGGATAGGTGCCTGTGTTTTTACGGGTGCGGTTTTTGTTTCTGTTTTTGTAGGGGTCGGAGTAGATACTTCTATTTTATTTTTTTCTTCTACCGCTGGCGTGGTGGTTGTATTATTTAACACATTCTGAGTATTCTCCGCAACTGGTTGTTTTACAATTTGATTATCGTTCTTTTTTGAAGAATCGGCTGTAATTCCAACCAACACAAATAAAGCAATGGCTGAAATACCAAAAATCTTTCCAATTCTTTTTCTTGTTAGCTCACCCTTAATGAATCGAGAGAAAGCCGTTGGCTTGATAAGCCCAACAACCAAACAAACGAGCGAGACGAGAAACAATAATCCGAATAGATTGTTCATATTTTATATTAAATGAATTATTTTAATAATGACATATTTTAAAGGTAAAAGCAATGTTAGAAAACACAAAAGGCTACGTGTCTTCTGGCGATCCCTTGCGGAATCCAACAGCCTTTCGACTGCTGACTACATGAATAATACCAGAGACGGCGTAGCCATCTCTATATTCATGTAGTATTTGCGACCATGCCCTATTTTTTAGGTAGAGTTTAGGTCTATAAATTGTTGGGTATATCTTATCAAATAATGGCTGAAAAATCAAGGAAAATACCCCACATTACAATCGATTGTCAAAATGGTATAATATAAGCCCAGTATGAAAAACACCCAAATAATAGACAAAATAAGTCAAATAGAGCGAGAATTTCAAACAGAAAACAACTGTTTGAAAAAGCTCGTTATACTCCATAGCTATATGGATTTTTTAAAGACGGACAATGCTTTGAAAACCATGTTTGAAAAGGAAAACAGCCAAACAGAAACGACCCTTAATTCCATGCTTTCGGGATCAACCACTTTTGCCGATTTTAATATTCAAACAGGTAAAACTAATATTGATAATAACTCAATATTCTTTTACTGCTTTTTAGACGCAATGTATAAAACAATGGAAGAATACAAGGTTTTGACGGATAAAGACAAAATAGAAAAGTTTAAACAAAATGTTGAACTGGCTTTTAAAGACCCAATGCAAAATATGGTTTACAATATGGCTTTTTCTGTTTTGAATAAAAAGATAATCAATGAATTAAGTACCGAGGATTTTATCAAAGGCAGTAAAGACAACACATATTTTGACAAAGAACAAAGTGTTTTACATATCAAAGGCAAAGAAGTAAAAATCAAGCGAAAAGCTGATTTGCCGATTGAACATTACATTTTGGAATGTTTGTTTGACCAAGAGGATAAAACCGAAGAAGTGTATTACCAAGATGTTGCCAAAGATAAGTTAAATGAATTGGAATACGACAGCTCGACCGACTGGAAAACATATCATAAGGCGTGCCAGCGATTACAAGACAAAATACGGATTGACGCACAAATTGACGACTTCATTATCTTCACCACCGGCAAGACCGGCAATGTAAAAATCAATAACGATTATCTCTAAAAATTCCCCCAAACAGTAAGCGAAACAAGGCTTAAACAAAACACTTCCAAGACTTCCCCCATTTCTTCCCTGTAAGATGAGGGAAGTCTTTTTTTATACACTTACCGCATAATTTTTGTGCGGTTTTTTTGTGTTTACATACCCCGAACAATTAAAGGCGGAATGTAAAGCATATTTCAAAGAGATGTGTAATGTTGAGATTTCCGACGAAACCGCCGATATGTATTTAGATAATTTGGCTAGATTCTATCGGGCAATGGAAAACATCGCAAAAGACGATTAGCTTAATTTTATTCAAAGGGTATTTCGCTTTTTTGGGAATGCCCGTAGGGCAGACCAAAAAACGAATACCTTTATAAATTAAGAAATGATTTTAAAGTTTTCTCGCCCCGCCCAAACCTGCCTGATTTGGGCGAGGGCGAGAAACAACGCTTACTCATTAACTGGATTATATGTACATATTTGGACGCAAAATTAAACTATTATTTTATTTCAACAAGTATGATTGAAGTTTACGATTTCAAAGTGATTGTTTCTGGTCGTGAGATCGAAACTTATCACTACAAAACTAAAAAAATATTTCGTGGCTACGGCAAGAAAAAGAAGATTGAAGAAGTCGAGGCCGAGGTGTGCGAAAAAAGAGAAGAAAAAATCAGTCCCGAAGACTGGGCGGAAATTGTGGAAGAATGGGGTTGTGAAGAAGAAAAAGAAAAACTGCACCGAGAACAAGCCGAGGCGAAAGAAAAACAAAATCTAAAAACACAATCGTCAATCTGTCGCACCCGAACAAACATCAGAAGACTAACCAATGCTAACCCACACCTTAATAATTTTTTGACGCTCACTTTTGCCAAGTCTATGCCAAACCTCGAACCTGCCAATAATCTATTTCATTTGTTTATTAAACGGATTACTCGCAAATACCCGAATTTTGAATATATCGCCGTCAATGAATTTCAGAAAGATACCTACTATGACGGCCGAGTTAAGCCTGAGGGCGGATCTGTTCATTATCATTTGCTTTGCAATCTAGGGGCAAAATATACCACTAAAGAAGAACTGTTTGCGTGGGAAAGACGCTTTGCTTTGAAGTATTGGCAAAATGGATTTATTAAAATTAAAGAAGTAAGCCAAATTACAAATATGGGGGCATATTTCTGTAAATACTTAGGCAAAGATATGTTTGATAAGCGAATGTTTAGAAAGAAAAAGTTTTTTTGCTCCCGAACTTTACAAAGACCAGTTGAGCTGACGGGTGATAAAGCAATCAGTTTTTTCAATCGGTTTGTGAAGTCGAACAAACCGATCTTTGAAAAAACTTTTAATAGCGAGTATGTGGGCGAAGTTGACTACTCCGCCTATACACTTGAAAAAATACCTTAATATGATAAGCTATAAGCGATTACCCAGCGAACAACTAAATAGCAAAAGCTTTTGTTTTATATTTGTCCCCAAAAAGGGGCGGTTCTTGCCGACAAATATAGCTTTTGCTGTATTTCGTTGGGTAATCCAAGTGCCGTCCCTTTTTGTTTTTAATCATTTTAATATATGAAATACATTTTGTATTGCAGAAAATCCAGCGAAGACAAGGGAAAACAAATTTTGTCTTTGGAAAGCCAAGTTAGCGAAATGAAAAAGTTGGCTGTTAATTTAGGTTTGGAAATTATCCAAACATATACCGAAAGCAAATCGGCAAAGAAACCCGATAATCGCCCGCTGTTTTCTGAAATGGTTAAACAGATACAACAAAACAAAAATGGTGATCTCGGTATTCTCTGTTGGAAAATTGACAGATTATCACGCAACCCGATTGATAGTGCGACAATACAATGGCTTTTGCAACAGGGCAATATAAAAATTATTCAAACAATTGATAGGCAATATTTGCCGTCGGATAATGTCGTTATGTTTAGCGTTGAAAGCGGAATGGCCAATCAATATATTTTAGACCTATCAAAAAATGTTAAGCGTGGAATATTAACGAAATTGGAAAAAGGCGGTTGGCCGAATTTAGCCCCACTCGGATATTTAAACGACGGCAAGGGTGGAATTGCTATCGATAAAGCAAGAGCAAAATACATTGAAAAAATGTTTACGCTTTACAATGAGGGCGATAAAAGCGTTAAAGAAATTGCCGAAATATTATTTAAACAAGGTTTTAGAAGTCGGGCTGGCAATAAATACCACAAAAGCAAAGTCCATAAAATACTAAACGATTCTTTTTATTGTGGAATAATGACAAAAAACGGCAAACAATATTTAGGCAATCATGAGCCGATAATCACAAAAAAAATATTTGATAGCGTTCAAGAAGTATTAAACAAAAAAGCCAATACGAAAAAGCAAAAGTTATATTTTACTTATAGAGGTGTTTTAAAATGTGATACCTGCGGTTGTGTTTTAACAGCCACGAAAAAGAAAGGCAAACATACTTATTATTATTGCACCAACGGCAAAGGAAAATGTGATCAACACAAAACATATTTAACAGAAGATAGTGTAACCAAAGAGCTGACAAATGTGTTTACTGAAATTACTGTTAAAGAAAGATTGATTGATATGTGCTACAAGGCAAATAAGGCACAAATGGGGGCAACAGACAGTTATTTAATCCAAGCTATCCAAACACTCGAAACCAATCTTGCAAAGGCCGAGAACAGGAAAAACAAGCTATTAGACCTATATCTAGACGGCAACCTGACCAAAGAATCTTATGATCTGAAACTCGTTGAGTTGGATAATGAAATCGTGCAAGTTAAAAAAGATTTAGACGAATTAAAACACAAAAAAAGCCTTAACAACGAAATTACTTTGGAACGCATTAAAAGTATATTTTTATATCCAATTACAGCAAAAAATATGTTTGGGGAAACAAAAAATACTAATCAAGAAGAAATCATTAAAACTTTACTTTGGAACGCCCAAATGAGAAACAAAAAAATCGCTAATCTTACATTCAAAGAGCCGTTTGACATACTCTCTAAAATTGAAGATAAAAGCGATTTTTTATCAGTGCGGAGAGGGTGAGATTCGAACTCACGGTACCATTGCTGGTACGACAGTTTTCAAGACTGTATCCTTAAACCGCTCGGACACCTCTCCATGGTGGGGATAATTTATCATAAATAGGCCAGAAAATCAAGGTGTTGCTCGAACAATAGTGTTTTATGGGTAAACTTGACATTTTTTTGATTTATGATAGTATAAACCTACTTCGCAAAAAGCAAGTATCTACCCGAGAGCGCGGGGTAAAGCGCTAAGTTTATTAAAAGTTTAAAATCTGCGTCAGCAAGAATAAATTACTATGCAAAAATACGAATTATTGTTCGTCTTACCGGGCACTTTGGATGAAAAAGAAGCCGAAGCGCGCGCCGGAGAAATTTTGACCATGGTCAAAGAACAAGCGAGCGACGCCGAATTACACAATTTGGGCAAGAGCCGTTTGTCGTATCCCATCAAACAAATTCGCTACGGATATTATTACACCGCGGTGTTTTCTTGCGATAGCGCCGGCATCAAAGCGGTGCAAAACAAGATCAATCTGATGCGCGATATTCTCCGCACCATGATTTCTTATTTCAACACCAATTTGACTTCCGCTCAACGCATCTCTTATTCTACCGATAGCACCGGCATCACCACCATGGTGCCACAAGAAAACGAATCGGCCAAGAAAAAAGAAAAAGCGGCTGAAAAAGTGGATTTGGCCGAGATCGACAAGAAATTGGACGAGATCCTCGATGGCAGTGTCATCACCGGAGTATAAATAGTTACCAAAGAAACCATATATGGGCTTTGCCCATATATACTCATTCGTTCGGAAAAGATTAAACACATTTAATCTTTTCTCTCACTCATTTCGTATATGGACCTCAATCGCGTAATGCTCATCGGCCGCTTGTCGCAGGATCCGGAATTACGCAGCTTGCCCAGCGGCAAATCGGTATGTACTTTTGGTCTCGCCACCGGCCGTCAATGGAAAGACGCTAATGGCGCGGTACAAAAACAAACCGAGTTCCACAATATCGTTTTGTGGGGCAAATTGGGAGAAATCGCCAATCAATACCTGCGCAAGGGTCGCACCGCCTATATCGAAGGTCGTCTCCAGACGCGCGATTGGATGGGAAAGGACAATGTCAAAAGATACCGCACTGAAATCGTCGCCGATAACATGATCATGCTCGGTGGCAATCCCGGCACCGCGGGCGCGCCGAGTAACGCTCCGACGGCCGCCTCATACGATCAATCAGCTCCGGCGCCCATGTCGGATGTGGTCGAGGAAGAAATCAAAGTGGAAGATATTCCGTTTTAAAATACTATGCAAACCAATACTACAACTACCAACAACACCAAACCGAATACCAAGACTTGTTATTACTGCACCAACAATCGTTTGATTGTGGACTACAAAGATGTGGCCGCGTTGCGCCGATTCGTGTCTTCGTACATGAAGATCGCCCCGCGTCGCCGCTCGGGCCTATGCGCCAAGCATCAGCGCCAGGTCGCGACCGCGATCAAACGCGCTCGCCAAGCCAGCTTGATGGCCTACTTGTCCAAATAACATTTTTTTCCAAATTACCTCGCGCGAGCGGGGTAGTTTTGTTCATAGACCTATGACGACTTTTTCGGAACTGCAATCCAACCCGCGCCTCAAAAAAATTTTTGATGACCGTATCCAAGTGGTTCGCCTGATTCGCGAATGGTTTTGGGGGCAGGATTTTTTGGAGGTCAATACGATGGCTGGAGTGGCCAGTGCCGACCAAGAGCCGCATCTGTCGCCGATCGCAGTCACTTATCACGATGAAGCCAATCAGGCTCGGCCGTATTTTTTGCAGACTTCACCCGAATACGCCATGAAGAAATTACTCGCGGCCGGCTATGAAAAAATTTTTCAGATTTGTCCGTGTTGGCGCGACTATGAAGAAAGCGGGCGCACCCACAACACCGAATTTACCATGATTGAGTGGTACCGCGCGCCGGGCAAATATGAGCAGGTGATGGAAGATATCGAGAAATTGTTTCAATTTGTCGGCGAGAAAATGAAAAAAAAAATCGTGGAGTTTGATGGTGTCGCCACCAATATCGCTTTGCCTTTTGAGCGCGTGCCAGTGCGTGACCTTTGGCAAAAATATGTCGAGGTGAACCTCGACGAATATCTTGATGTCAATAAATTGCGTGAGCTCGTGGTGGATCTCGGATACACGGCGAGCGCAAGCGATGATTTTAATGATCTGTTTTATAAAATATTTTTAAATAAAATCGAACGGCATCTCGGCGGTGAGCGAGCGACGATAGTGTCCGAATATCCGATCCAAATGGCGGCGTTGGCCAGGCCGTGCGCGCATGACTCGCGCTATAGCGAACGGTTTGAGCTGTATGTTTGCGGGCTCGAGTTGGCCAATGCTTTTGGCGAGCTGACTGATAGCGAAGCGCAGGCCAGGCGTTTTGAGGCCGAAAAAATCGAGCGCATCCGGGCCGGCAAAGTGTCTATCCCTATTGACAAAGAGCTTATAAATGCGCTAAAATCACTGTCGTCCGCGTCGGGAATCGCGCTCGGAGTTGATCGGATGGCGATGCTATTTTCAGGAGCGAAAAATATCAACGAAGTGATGTTTGGCACCGTGCGAGATCAAATCGATATTCGAAATTAAAATTTAAAATTAGAAATTAATTTGTATGTCTTCAACTCAAGATATTCGCAAAGGAGCGGTGATCAAACACAACAATGATTTGTTTGTCGTAGTCGAAGCCCAGCATATCAATCCGGGCAAGGGCGCGGCTTTTGTGCGCGCGCGCATGAAGAGTCTCGCCAATGGCAAAGTTTTGGAAAATACCTACAAAGTGGGCGAAAGCGTGGATGTGGTATCGGTGGCTTTTCAGACTATGCAATATTTGTATCAAACCGGCGATCGTTTCGCTTTTATGAATATGAGCAACTACGAGCAGATCGAAATGGACGGCGATCTCGTAGGCGATGACGCGAAGTATCTCAAAGAAGGCGTGGAGTGCGTGATCGGGCTGTATGAGGAGCGACCGGTGAGCATCGAATTGCCGAAAAAAATCACCTATCGAGTAGTCGAGGCTCCGCCCGCGGTGCGTGGCGACAGCGCCGGTGGCAATGTCACCAAAGAAGTCACGATGGACAATGGTCTCAAAATTCAAGCCCCGATATTTATCAAAGAAGGCGAGGAGATCCTCGTCAATACCGAGACTGGATTGTATAGCGCGCGGGCGTAAAATAACAAAAAAATAGCACGGTAGATCTACTGTCGTGCTATTTTATTTTGTGCAAGTTAATTCCGATCCAAATCTTGTTTGTAATAATCATCATACATCTCCCATAGCGACACCAGTAGGGCGGTGATGATCGGGCCGATGAGAAAACCGGTAATGCCAAAAAAGGCGATGCCACCCAAAGTCGAAAACAACACGAGGAGGGGGTGAATTTTGGCTTGTTGGCCCACGAGCAAGGGGCGCAACAAATTGTCGATAGTGCTAATAACCAGCACGCCGAAAATCAAAACCAAAAGTCCTTCCCAGATGCGCCCGGTGATGAGCAGGTAAATGCCGGTGGGCCCCCAAATAAATCCCGATCCGATTGGTAAGACACACAGCGCCACCGTAATCACGCCGAGGATCACCGCGCCCTGCAGTCCCGCCACGATAAACACGATTGTTGACAAAAATCCCTGAATCACGCCGACGAGCAGAGAGCTTTTGATCGTGGCGAGAGCGGTCGCGGTAAATTTATCGTAAAGCATTTTTTCATGCTTGTCGCCGAGAGGGCAGAGGTGCATCGCCAGGCGTAAAAAACGCGCGCCGTCGATGAGGAAATAATAAAGCGCGTAAAACATCAGCACGAGCATGCCGAGAAACACCACCGAGTTTTGGGTGAAGTCTTTGAGGCCGTTGAAAATGTAGGCGGAAACTACGCGGGCGATGTCAGAAAATTTTTGCACCCATTCGGCTTGGTTGATGCCGAGTTTTTGGATATAGGGGTGATTTTGGAGCCAGGACAAAGTGCTTTGGATGCTGTCGTTGATTTGGGCGCTGTTGCTGTCGATGGAATTATAAAGTCCGATGGATTCTTTGACGAGTAAGCTGCCCACGCCCGCGACCGGCACCACGATAATCACGAGCACCAGTAGCATGATAATTAGTGCGCTCAAACGAGGAAATTTCAAGCGCTTTTTTAGTTTTTGAAACAACGGATAAAAAATACTGGCAATCACCGCCGCCCAAAACAGCGGATAGAAAAATGGTTTGAATAAAACGAGAAACGCAATCGTGACGACGATCAGCAGTGTAAAAAATAGGACACTGCGAACTTTGGAAAAGTCCATAGAGAATAAATCAAAAATAAAATTTCAAATATTAAAAATTGCGATTGATATAATAGTATCAAAATTTAGAGGTTTGGGCAACCTCGATTTGTTCGTTGGTTAGTAATTCAGTAATTGTTTGTTTTGAAATTACGCGGAAAAGGGCGATGAGCGACAGGTAAATCAATTTGCCAATGACGATGGAAAGGAAAATATTGAGCGGTTGCAAGCGATAAACTATCACGCCCATGACAGCGCTCGCGATCAGTATTTTGAATCCGGTCCAAACTTTTGGCCATAATTTGGTTTCGCGCGCACATAAAATAAACAGTCCGGCGCCGGCGAATAGCTCCGACCCGATCGTCACATAAGCCGCGCCCTGCATGCCGTAGCGAGGAATGAAAATAAGATACGCGCCGACCGCGAGAATGGCGGTCGCGAAAAAAATCCAGGTGGAACGGTGTTGACGGTCAATCGCGATCGCGATCATGCTATAGGTGGTGCCAAAACAAATCCCGAGCATGGAGATCGATAAGAGCGCGAGAATTTGTCCGGCGTCACTAAATTCCGGCCCGGCGACGAGGCGCATGATCGGTTCGGCCAAAGCGATCGTACCCGCCACCATCGGCAAAAGCAATAGAAGCATTAGGTCAAAGCTCAACTGATAATATTTCGCGAAATCGTTTTTTAAATTACGCGCCCAACTAAACGACAAAAGCGGGACGAGCACCCCCATGGTCATAAATCCGACCTGGGCCATGATGTCGAGCACGCGATAAGCGGCGCTGTAAAAGCCGACATGCGCGGGAGTGTCATATAGGGGCAAAAGTACGCGGTCGCCCTGGAGATAAAAGGCATTGAATATAATCGCGAGGGCGGTCGGCCACATTTTTTGAAAAATCGTTTGAGAGATCGCGCGGTCATAAGCGAGTCGGACGCCGTCACTTTTCACCCATAAATATATCGTATAGACCCAAGCGGCGCCGGTCACCACCCCCATCATCGAGAGGAGGCCATAGTGATAAAACGCCACCAGGTAAATACCGACCACCAACAGCGTGCGCCCGATAATTTCTCCCGCCATCACTGTGGCCATTTTTAGTTTGGTTTGGTAGTAGCCCGTGAAAACTTGATTGAGAATATTGGCGACATACGAGAGCGCGAGGATCGAGCCGGCGATTTTGATTTCACTCCGGTAGGGGAGTGCCCACAGCGCGCCGATGGCGATAGCTTGAAAAACCACCGCGGTGATCAGGCGCCAGGTGAATAGATTATTGAGGAGCGATTTTTTGTCAAAATTCGGCTCGGACAATAGTTTGGCGGTGTTGACGATAAATCCAAAGTCGCAAAGGATCGCGAAGAATTGCAAAAAGCCGATGGCGGTGGCGTAGTAGCCGAATTGCTCGGCGCCGAGCGCGCGCGTCATGATGCCGACGGCGAGTAATCCGAGCAAGGTGCTGATGCCTTTGCCGACGATTTGGACGGCGGTATTGACAGCGATTGAGCGAGTGGTGGACATGTTAGATAGTGTAATAATTTAATTTAACCGAACCAGTTGCGCTATTTATTTCCACGAGATCGCCATTTTTAAACACCACCGTGGATCCTTTGGCGCCCACCACGCAGGGGATATTCAATTCGCGCGAGACAATGGCGGCGTGGCTGGTGAGGCCGCCGGTGTCGGTTACCACGGCGCTGGCTAATTTCATCGCAAAGATGTATTCCGGGCTGGTCATGGGCGCCACCAGCACTTCGCCGGTTTTAAAGTCGCCGATATTATTGGGATCTAATACGATGTGCACTACGCCACGAGTTATAGCTGTCTTGCCTTTGCATGCCACGATTCCTTTCGTTTCGGTAGTGTTTTGGTCAGTCTTGGTTTCATAGGTTTTCCACATGTTTTCTGTTTCACTGGCATTCAGCTCTTTACAGGTATGAAAGAATTGTACACCAAAACCATCTTTTCTGGCGGTTAATTTGAAATGCAGATTTTGGCCGCCAATAATTTTTTCAATTTCATAGTACCAGGCGCGGTGCAATTCGTCGCTGGTATATCCAAATCGGCGCGTCACTTCGGCCAGCATTACATCTTGATAATGTAAAATCATGAAAATATATTTTTTTCTTTCATCCTGCCAGCCCACCCCGTCGCTAATCGCCTGGCCGATCGCCATGATTTCTTGGGATAATCCAAATTGTTTTTGAATTGATTTTTTCTTGGCCAATGTGGCTTTTATTTTTGTTTTCGTTTCCAGGCCTAAATTATGGGCAAACTTCGCTTTTCGGTCAGCGAAGAATTTCACCGGCAATACCGCGGTGCCGGCATAGCTGTTTTTGAGCCAAAAATATTTCTGTTGATGTTGATTTAGGTTGGCGGCTTTGCTCAAGGCAATTTCTTCTTCTTGGTAAAATGAAGCGCGCATGGGTGCGGTCAAAATTTCCATCGCGATAGAAAGGTCATTTTCATTTTTAATTACTTTTTGTAGTTTTCCCTTCAAATAACTTTCTGATCCATAGTTAGCTAATTCCGGCACCGAGCCGGTGACCCAGAATTTAATATATACTTCGTGAAAGTCGTGCCAAAGTTTACCTAATTGTTTATTGGTTAATTTGGCTAAGTTAGCGTTGGCAATTTGTTTTTGGAACAGAAGTAATTTTTTGGTGTGCCCTTGCCACTCGCGGTAAATTTTTTTCCGGCTGAGCACCGGCATCAGGTATTTCAAAAATACTTTTATCCCAGCGGCAGTAATGTCATTTTGGTCATTGACCCAAAACATGCGGTCTCCGATAAACAACCACAAGGTTTCGGACCAGTTGAGGTGATACTTGGCGCGGAAGTATTTATAATGAGTGGTGGTAAAGGCCGAACAATAAAAGAATTTTCCCGGTACTGGCCCCCAGTGGAAAATGTCGCCTTTGGGATCAAAAGGTAAGTTTGCTGCTGTCATAATTATTTATTTAAGTATTTAATAGTATCCCATTGCTTGTCGTGCGGTAAACCGAATTCGCGGCGGACTTTCTGGATGCGAGCGAAATAGGTTTTGCAGATTGCTGGCGGTTTGGCAGCTACATACGCATCATGCATACCGTCGTATAATGAGCAATCAAATACATCAGCGTCTTTAATTAGCTCTGTATAGGGATTTTTGGAATCAAGGTGTTTATTGCTGTGTTCCTTGATCGCATTGGTGATTACTTTGATTTCATTGTCAGTAAATTTTTTAGTTTTTCTTAGTATTTTTTCTGATAGAGTAGTACTGGCATTGGCATGATCTTTTTCGTCGCCGTTACTATTAACGTGAATATCGTGTAAAGCGCATATTACCGCCGCCAGATCTTCTTTGAGTTTTCTTTTTTGCGCCAACATGCGACCAATCTGGATAACCGATGAACTGTGTTTTAATTCAAATACCTTGCCCCAAGCGCGTTTGTTTTCCGGCATTTTGCTCTTTAGAATAGTTTGAACTAATGTACGCTCTATTAATTCAATTCGGGTGACTTTGTCTCCTCTTAGATGGGTGTAAGTGTGGGTGTTAGCCATATGATATTAATTAAGTAATAATATTATACAGGTAAATAGGGTATTTGTGTATGTTTGTCAATGCGTCAACATTATATTATACATAAAATAAACACATTTGTCAAGTATCCTATGCTAAAACTTGACAAAAATAGTAAAGTTGTGTATAATAAATATACAATAATTAACCAATTACGCTATGTTAAGCCAAATTGAAATTAAAGAAACGCTTTACAGTTCGCTGGCCGAATTGGGGCTACACGAACACGAGATTGAGCTATATACCACAGCGCTCGCGATTGGGCCATCTTCTATCGCCGTATTAGCCAAAACGCTCAATATCAATCGGCCCAATGTGTACAAGGTGATTGCGGAGCTGGAAAAGCACGGTTTGGCCAAGTATTCGGAGAGGAAGAAATACAACCGGACATTTATGGTGGAATCGCCGTTGGTAGTGCGAGAATTGTTGCGCAAAAAAAGAGACCTGCTGGCCACGCAGGACACCAAACTATTTTCTGCTTTGCCGGATTTGTTGGCGCTGTATCGGCAAGGGGAGTTACCGACCTCGGTGAAAGTGTTTGAAGGCAAAGATCAATTTTTGAAAATATTTTTTCAGGTATTGGATGAAAGCAAAGACGAGATTTTATATGGCGGTTCGGCTGATGATTTGATTAGCGGATTTATCGGCTGGGCGGAAGAAGAAAAATGGATCGCCAAACGGTTGAAGAAAAAAAAATTTATCAAAGCCTTGATTTTTGGCGGGGCAGACGCGGAAAAATTAATTAGCGATGACCCCAAGCAACTGCGCGAAACTCGGCTGATAAAAAATATGATTCACTTTCCCACTTCTTTTCACCTCTATGCCAACAAAATGATCATTTGGCAACCCAAGGCGCCAATGGCGTTATTAATAGAGGACGAGTATATTGTGGGAATGTTTAAATCGATATTTAATGTGATGTGGGAACAAAGTAAATAGTAATTTAGTTATAGTATTATTAAAATTAATATTAGTATGGAGGAAATTTTAAGTAGATTTGTCGCGTGGATAAGGATTAAAGCCAAAATTCATTTATCAGAAAAATCAGTTTATTTTAGAGAGGGTGAGATTTGGTGGGTAAATCTGGGCGCCAATGTCGGGCACGAAGAGGAGGGCAAAAACGATAATTTTGAACGGCCAATATTAGCGCTAAAAAAGTTTAATGAACATTTATTATGGGCGATTCCACTGACTACCAAAACCAAAGAAGATAACCCATATTACTATCAATATGCATTAGGAGGAAAAGAATATGCCGCTATTTTACCCCAGCTAAGAATCTTGAGCAGCAAAAGGTTGATTAGAAGAATTGGGATGTTTCCTGTAGCTGATTACGAGAAAATCCGTGAAGCCATAAAAAAATTAATATAAAAAAACGAAACCTACCTTTTGAGGGGTAGGAATCTCGGAGCTACCTCCGAAGAGGCAACCATTTGTAAATACACTATACCAAATTAACGAAGCTTTGTCAAGTTGTTGTAACATCCTGTAATACATCGGTGAAATTAAACGCAATAAATTTGTTCGAGCTCTGCGTCGGCTCGGATTTATAATGTATTGGTATCAATGCACGGGCTTTTTTATTCCTCCTCATCGTGCTATACTATACCCTACCTAACGAAATTTATGCTTAAAAAAATCCTCACTATATTTTCCGCATTTTTGCTATTTTTGGCCGGCACCGCGCAGGCGGCCACACTGCCGATCAAGGACAGTTCTTATGCCGGCAAATTTGTGTCGCAGTCGGTCAAAGATCCGATCACCATCGAAGCGGGCGACAACAAAACCGTGACCGTGAAAATCAAAAATACCGGCCGGTCCACTTGGCTCGCGAGTGGTGCGAATTTTGTTTCCGTTTATACGGTCGAGCCGAGTTATCGCCGGAGTTTGTTCGCGAGTAGTTATTGGCCGACCAAAAGTCAGGCGGTAAAATTGTCAAAGAATGTGAAGCCCGGTGAAACCGCGGAATTTAAAATCACTTTGGGCGCGCCCGTGAAGATCGGTACCTACACCGAGAAATTTAATTTGGCGGTTGAAAATAAATCATGGATCGCCGGCGCTGGTTTTTATTTCAAAATCAAAGTGGTCAAGGCGACCACCAAAGTGCAAGTAGAAACTGATTCGGCTACGGGAGTGCAAGATTTGTCTGTCAAAGCCAATGCGGATTACGCGGTCTCTAAGCTCGCGGCCACTCTCAATGAGGTGGTGACCACCGGTGGCGCGCCAGTGGATTTTTTGATTCGCTACAATAATAGCGGTAAACTCGATTGGAAAGCGTATTCTTGGCAAGAGGCCGGCAGTCGGCGACTCGATGATGGGGGTGGCGCGGTCAATATTGCCGATGCGTCATGGTTAAGCAATCGTAAAATATTAGAAGTGGCGGGATCGATCAAAAGTAATGAATCATTTTCGACCAATTTTCGTTTTCGCGCTCCGGCCAAAGCCGGGCAATACATGTTGCGGTTTCAGCTCTTGGCTGATGGCCATACACTTAACGGCGGGATTTACGAATTGCCGGTGACGGTGACTGCCGATGCGCCAGGTGATTATTCACCGATGGTCTTTGCGAGTACGCGCGCTCTCGTCAGCGAGCCGATGATTCGCGTGGGGCTATACAAAGCCACCGAGCCGGTGAAATTTCTTTCCGGAAATAGTTATAATTTGTATTTCGGTACTTCGACCGAGGTCAGCATGACTGCGGTGTCCGAGGCCGAATTAAATTACCAAAAAGGAGTTTATTCGATAGTGGCTAATGGCACTACCACCACCTCGACGGATTTCATTCGCTTGGTTCCCATCGCGCTCGACAATTATTTTATCTTATCCAATTACGATCGGCGGGTGTCGTGGAAAGGCGCTTTGAATTTTAATGCTTATCGTGGAATTTTGGAATTTAAATATTCGCCCAAGAGCGATGCGGTGTGGGTAATCAACGAATTACCGCTTGATTCATATATCGCCGGCATCGGTGAGACCAGCAATGGCGCGGCGATGGAATATATCAAAGCGATCTTGGTGTCGGCGCGCAGTTACGCGTATTTTCATCTGAATAATGGCGTGCCGATCAATGAGCGCACTTATGATGTGGTGGCTACTACCGCGGATCAATTGTATCTGGGATATAATTCCGAAGTGCTAATGCCCCGCGTGGTGCAAGCGGCCAATAATACTTATGGCGAGATGGTGACATACGATGGCGCGCCAGTGGTAGCGCCGTATTTCGGGCACTCCAACGGCCGGACAAAAACCTGGAAAGAAGTGTGGGGCGGGGCGGACAAACCATGGCTCCGATCAGTTGAATGCGTGTATGACCAGGGGCTCACCCTCTGGGGGCATGGAGTCGGCATGAGCGCGGCTGACGCGGCCAAGCGCGCGGACAAAGACGGCTGGACATATGATCAGATTTTGAGGTATTACTATACCGGGGTGGAGGTGGAAAAAGTGTATTAAAAAAATCCCAAATTTAAAATTACAAGCTCCAAATAAATAATAAATTCCAATATCTAATTTTTTAATTTGATATTTGTGATTTATTTGTAATTTGTAATTTTGAATTTGGGATTTTCTATTTGCTATGAAATTTTTTATCCTCCGCGGCGAGGTCGAGGATGCGCTCGCGTAAATAATTCGGATTGGTCACATTGTAGAGCACGAAGCGCGGGACCGGACCGGCGGTTTGGAGGTAAATGTTGCCATAGTTAAACAGTGATGCCCAAAATCCTTTGACCTCGGAAGTGGCGTCTTGAATTTGAAACAGATCCACCTCGGCCACGGTGCGCGAGAATAAACTCATCTGGCGAATGTCCACCAAGCGATCGTTGGTGACGATCCACACATCCAAATAAAAAGTGACGAAATATGAATAAAAAAATAGAAAAATAGAGAGGAAATAAATACTACCGAACAATACCAATAAGGGTTGGAACAGTGGATTTTCCCACCACGGCAGAAAGAAATTTTTTAATAAAAATCCGACCGCCAGCGGGGCAACCAATAATATTAGAAATAAGGCGATCACCGGAATAAAAGTGACTAAATGGCGATGCAGAAAAAACGCGATGCGCTCGTAGGTTTTTTGTTTGATTAGTTCCCCGATAGTCATAAAAGAATATTTAATAACTGTTGGAAAAAGAGTTTGCGATATTGATCTCAATCGGTTGGCGCCAATCGGTGTCGGCGACGAGATTGTAGGTAAATAAAAGTGAAAAAGCGGTCATCCCAAAAACCAAAATAGTCACGGCGAGGCTCACTATCGTGGTCCCGCCGGTGTGCATGAGGTGAATCAAATTAAAAACAAAAAATACGATAAACAAAACTAAAAAAGCGAGGTAAATAAATAAAAAAATGTATAATGGGATGGCGATGGACATAAAATCCAAAATAAAAAATCAAATATTAAATAACTGACTGCGAATCAGCGTTCGCAAAAATATTACAACAGTGTGTTATTTTTGGGTAAATCAAAACCCAAGTGCGAATAGGCGAGCGCGGTGGCGCGTCGGCCGCGGGGAGTGCGTTCGAGAAATCCGATTTGTAGCAAGAATGGTTCGTAAACGGTTTCGATTGTGTCCATTTCTTCGGCAATCGCGGCCGACAGAGTATTTAGTCCAACCGGTCCGCCCGAAAATTTTTCGATCATCGAAGACAGCAAACGGCGATCAATATCGTCGAGTCCGTATTCATCGATAGCAAGGAGAGCGAGCGCTTCACCCGCAATTTTTTTATTGACCGTGCCGTCGCCTTTAACTTGGGCGAAGTCGCGCAGGCGCTTGAGCAAACGATTGGCGATGCGCGGAGTGCGCCGGGAGCGACTCGATACGAGCTCGGCCGCCTCGGGCTCGATGTCCACTTTGAGTATTTGAGCGTTGCGGTTTAATATTTTTTCAATATCGCTATTTTCGTAAAAATTGAGGTGATACGAATGTCCGAAACGATCGCGCAATGGCCCGGAGATCATGCTCATCTTGGTGGTAGCGCCGATCAGAGTAAAGCGCGCGAGCGGCATGCGCAGGGTGCGCGCCGACGGTCCTTTGCCGATGATAATATCCAAAACATAATCCTCGAGCGCGGGGTAGAGCACCTCTTCGATAGTTTTATTGAGGCGGTGGATCTCGTCGATGAAAAAAATGTCGCCTTCTTGCAGATTGGAGAGAATGGCGGCCAGGTCGCCCACTTTTTCGAGTGCCGGTCCGGAGGTGATTTTGATGTCATGTCCCATTTCGCGGGCGATAATATGCGCGAGCGTGGTTTTGCCGAGCCCCGGGTTGCCGTAGAGTAGTACATGCTCGAGCGCGTCCGCGCGTTTTTTGGCGGCCGCGATGGCGATGTCGAGATTTTGTTTGATTTGTTCTTGGCCGACAAAATCCGTCAGTTTTTGTGGACGCAACGATGCGTCAAAAACCGCTTCTTCAGCTTGCGCTTGCGGTTTGATCAGTCGTTCATTTTCTTCGATTTCAATATTGACCATAGGGTGATAATATTGTATTATACATTCGAACAAAAAGCAACTTTTTATGGATAAAACGCAATCGTTGGAAAAAATAATACAAGAGAAAGAAAAATAGTGCTATGTTGATATTCATTGATGAATCTGGAGATACGGGATTGGATTTTGCCAATGGCGCCACAAATTATTTTATTATCGTGTTGGTAGCGTTTGAAGACAGTGGCGAAGCGATGTCATGCGATCAGCGCATTGATTTACTTCGACATGAATTACGATTGTCAAAAAATTTTGAGTTTCATTTTCATCAAAATTCCGATCGCGTTCGAGAAGCGTTTTTGAGAGCCGTTCTGCCGTATGAATTTTTTTATTATGGCATCGCGATCAATAAAGCGAAACTTTTTGGAGAGGGTTTTAAAAATAAAGAATCTTTTTACAAATACAGTTGTGGTCTTTTATTTGAGAATGCTAAAGAAAAATTGCGTGACGCGACGGCGATAGTGGATGAATCCGGGCGCGCATTGTTTAAATATCAGCTGGCGGCGTATTTACGAAAAAAATTAAATCAAGATAGTGGTCGCAAGTGCCTTAAAAAAGTAAAAATGCAGGATTCTAAACGCAACAATCTGCTTCAATTGGCAGATATGGTGGTTGGCGCGGTTAATCGAAGTATGAATACAAACAAGAATGATCACAAGCGATATCGCGAAATGGTAAAATCGCGTGAAATCTATGTTCAAATTTGGCCAAAATGAGTAAACAAAAACTCCCGGCTCTATTCTTTTGAGAAAAGCGACGATAAACGCCACAGTTCGAACCGGAAGCAATTCCATTATTATAATACACGAATAATGGGATAAAGTCAATATATTATACTTTCTTATTTAATATTAGCCAAAATGGCTGTGGATAACTTATTAATATGACCGACTATAAAATCGCGGATATCAAATTGGCCGAGTGGGGGAGAAAAGAAATCAACATCGCGGAAAAAGAAATGCCGGGCCTCATGGCGATCCGCAAAAAATACGCCAAAACCAAGCCGCTCGCCGGAGTAAAAATCACCGGATCTTTGCATATGACGATCCAAACAGCGGTCTTGGCCGAGACTCTCGTGGCTCTCGGCGCTCGGGTGCGCTGGGCCAGCTGTAATATTTTTTCCACCCAAGATCACGCGGCGGCGGCGATCGCCCAGGGCGGGATTCCGGTGTTTGCTTGGAAGGGCGAGACCCTCGCGGATTATTGGTGGTGTACGGAGAGGGCGTTGGATTTCGGCGCTGGCGCTGGACCGGATCTGATCGTCGATGATGGCGGCGATGCCACGCTTTTGATTCACAAAGGCGTCGAGGCCGAAGTTAATCCGAGTGTTTTGAAAAAAGATTACTCCGGCGAGTCCGAAGATTTTCGCGAACTCATGGATCTCATCAAAACAGAATACCAAACCAATCCCAAACGGTGGACCGCGGTCGCCAAAAAAGTAAAAGGCGTGTCCGAAGAAACGACCACTGGTGTGCACCGCCTGTATCAGTTGGCCAAAGAAAAGAAATTGTTGTTTCCGGCGATCAATGTCAACGACTCGGTCACCAAATCCAAATTTGATAATATTTACGGCTGTCGCCACTCGGTGGTGGATGGGCTCAATCGCGCCATGGATGTGATGATCGGCGGTAAAGTGGCGGTCGTTTGCGGGTATGGCGAGGTGGGCAAGGGGTGTGCCCAGGCTTTGCGCGGACAGGGAGCGCGCGTCATCGTCACCGAGATTGATCCGATTTGCGCGCTACAGGCCGCGATGGAGGGCTATGAAGTCCGGCCGGTCGAGGAAACTCTTGGCGAGGCGGATATTTATGTGACCGCCACCGGTAATATCGGCGTGATCCGACTCGAGCACATGAAAAAGATGAAAGATCAGGCGATTGTTTGTAATATCGGACATTTCGATAATGAGATCGAAGTGGAAAAATTGAACACCGCCCAAGGCGTGAAGCGCGTGAACATCAAACCGCAAGTGGATAAATATATTTTTGAAAACAAACGGTCGATCTATATGCTCGCCGAGGGGCGACTGATGAATCTCGGTTGCGCTACCGGTCACCCATCATTTGTGATGAGCAGCAGCTTCAGTAATCAAGTGCTCGCGCAAATCGATTTGTGGCAAAAAAATTACGCGGTGGGCGTGTATCTGCTCTCCAAAGAGCTCGATGAAGAAGTGGCGCGCTTGCATCTCGATAAAATCGGGGTGAAACTAACCAAGCTAACCAAAGACCAGGCTAAATATCTAAATATTAGCGATGCCGGGCCGTATAAAGCGGAGAATTATCGATATTAATTATAGGTGAAAGGTGTTAGGTATTAGGTAAAAGGGACGAACGATTATTTATGAAGAAAGTAATAGCGGGAAAACTAAAAACCGTGTATCGGGGCGTGATTTTTGATATCAAACAACAATTGGTGACATTTCCCAACGGCGATGTTAAAAATTATGAATATGCTTATCGCGATGATTCGGTTTTGATTTTGCCGTTCAATGAAAAAGGAGAGCTGATGATGATCCGCGAATATCGCAAAGGGAATAATAAGGTGACCTGGTTTTTGCCGGCCGGTCGGATGGACAAAAAAGGCGAAGAGCCCAAAAGTGCCGCCCAGCGCGAGTTGCGCGAAGAGCTCGGATTTCGCGCTAAAAATATTAAGCTATTTGCTAAAAGATTTCCCAGCGGTCATTCGGTATATAATGTCTATATTTATGTTGCCAAGGATTTGGTGATCGATCCATTGATAGGCGATGAAAGTATGCCGATTAGAGTAATTCCGGTGGCTTTCAAGAAAGCAGTCACTATGGCGCTCAACGGCACTATCGAAAACGAATTTATCGCGTTTAATATTATTCGTTTTGATTATTTGCGCCGGATCGGGAAGTTTAAATGGTAATCAATATCGACGGCTCATTCGTCGGATATTTGCTCGCTCCTTGTGCTTCGCAGTGTCGCTACGCAAAAATCCGACTCATGAGCCTTGAAATATGATAATTATTATAGCCATATATTTTGCGGTTTTTACCTTTTTCGCGTGGAAAAATTTCCGCGTCGCGATGATTTTTTTTATTTTGACATTGCCGACATATTTAATCCGTTTTAAATTCGGCAATTTACCAAGCACCTTGCTCGAAGTGGAATTTACGGCGCTATTGATCGTGTGGGCGCTTAAATATTTTAAATCAGATTGGCCGCGGATTTTGGAGATTATCAAAAAACAGCGCGGGCTGTTTATTTTTGTCGGATTATTTTTTTTGGCGTCGGTTATAAATATTTTTATCAGCGGCATCGATGACAGTAATTATTGGCACATGACGGTGGAGGCGCTCGGTGTGTGGCGGGCATTTTTTCTCCAGCCGATGATATTGTTTTTTATTTTGCTCGGACGCTCGCGCGCGCCAGCAAGCGATATCAACGCGCGAGATTTAATGATCGCTCTATCTTTTTCTACCGTCAGCATTTCGGTAGTGGCTCTCATCCAAAAGTTTACCGGTCAGCTCTACGCTCCCCAACTTTGGGACGATGTTTTGGGTGGGCGGGTGACGGCGTTTTTTACCACTCCCAACGCGATTGGACTATTTGTCGCGCCTATAATTTTTTTGATGATAATAATACTCGCGAAAAAGGATTGGTCTTTGTCGGCTCAAATGTTTTATAGTGTGGCGGCGTCGTTGGTGCTGGCGATTTTTGCGATTTGGTTTTCGTATTCGCAGGGTGCGTGGGTGGCGCTCGCGGCCGGAGTAGTGGTGTTCGCGTATTTGATCGGTTGGCGCAAAATCGCGGTGGTGGCGGTGTTATTCGCGCTTGCGTTTGGTCTTTATTCACCGGGCTTGCGCACCGCGATATTGTTTCAAGACCAGGCCGGCAAAAATCGTCTGACAATTTGGAGTTATACCGAAACATATTTGACCGCGTCGCCGTTGAATTTCGCTTTTGGCACCGGCATTCGCAAGTTTTTTGATAAAGTGCAAAAGCCATATTATGATCACAAAAAAATCGAACCATTGCTTTATCCGCACAATATTTTGCTGAATTTTTGGACCGAGACCGGGCTTCTCGGCATGATTTCATTTACAGGAATTTTGGTTTATTTATTTATCATGACGGCGAGGATTTGGCGAGCAGAAAAATTATTGGGCGCGGGACTGGTTGCTGCGCTGATGGTATTTTGCATGCACGGCCTCGTCGATGTGCCGTATTTCAAAAATGACTTGGCGTTTGGGTTTTGGATGATTGCATTTGTCATCCTGAGCACTAGCGAAGGATCTCTCATGAAATTCAGTAAAGATTCTTCGTTTCACTCAGAATGACAAAATAATTATGTACTACCTCTATTCATTACTCACCGCCCCGGGTGTAGCGATTCACGAGCTCGCGCATGCGGTTTTTTGTTTGCTGTCCGGAGTAAAAATCCATCGGATCAAACTTTTTCAATTTGGTCCGACTGCGGGATATGTGGTGCATGATGAGCCGGAGATGTTTTATCAGGCGCTTTTGATTTCACTTGGCCCCCTGATCATCAATTCGCTGTTGGCGATGGGGCTTTTTTCGCAGTTGGTCGAGCCATATGGGTGCTGGCAGGTGATACTCTTCGGCTGGCTCGGCATCGCGATTGGACTTCACGCTATTCCCTCGACCGGTGACGCGCAGACGCTTCTATCGATTGCCAATCGGCGCGTGTGGCGCAATCCTTTGATTATTCTCGGCTATCCATTTGTGCTCGCTATCTATATTTTAAATCTGCTCAAACGCCTGCATATCGATATCGTTTTTGTCGCGCTTTTGTTTTGGCTGGGGCGGATGTATTTAAAAGGATAAAATTATGTTAGAACAATTCGCGCGGTATATTTCAAAAAATATATTTGGTATCGTCCCTCACTCCCTACCCGACGAGGCGGTGAGTTTTTTTATTGCGGATATTATCAAAATATTTTTATTGCTCGCGGTGATTATTTTTTTTGTCTCCATTTTGCGGTCGTTTATTCCGCCCGAAAAAATACGCAAGATTTTGGCCGGCCGGCACCCGGTCGTGGGGCATATTTTGGCGGCGGTATTCGGAATATTTACGCCATTTTGCAGTTGTAGCGCCATCCCGTTGTTTTTGGGATTTATTGAAGTCGGTGTGCCGGTGGGGGTGACTTTTTCTTTTTTGGTTTCCGCGCCGATGGTAAATGAAGTGGCGTTGGTGTTACTGCTCGGGATGTTTGGGTGGAAGGTGGCGGCGTTGTATATTGTGAGCGGTTTGGTGATAGCGATTGTGTCGGGAATTGCGATCGCACGCTTGAAGCCGGAGGATTTGGTGGTGATGGGGGATTACAAGAAAAAGATTTTTGAAAATAATTTGGGGGAGACTTGGGGTGAGCGCGCGCGATACGCCTATGGTTATACTAAAAATATTTTGAGTAGTGTGTGGCCGTATATTATTGTGGGCGTGGGGCTGGGCGCGTGGATCCATGGTTATGTACCCGCCGACTTTTTGGCGAGTTACGCGGGCGCAAATAAATGGTATGCGGTGCCACTCGCGGTCCTCATCGGCATTCCGCTTTACTCCAACGCCGCCGGAGTGATCCCTCTCGTGGGTGTTTTGATGGAAAAAGGCGTGGCCATGGGCACGGTGCTATCGTTTATGATGGCCGTGACCGCGCTGTCGTTGCCGGAGTTTATGATTTTGAAGCGGGTGATGAAGACGAAGTTGATCATTATCTTTGCGAGTGTGGTGGGGCTGGGGATTATTTTCACCGGGTATTTGTTTAATGGGGTGTTGAGGTGACGGAATAGAAATAACGAGTATTAAAAAATGGCTTTTTGGCCATTTTTTAATATTTAGATAACTGGTTTTGCATTATTTAAGAAAGAGAAACGGTCAGTTTTGCGTCAAGAGCTTTCGCGATTTTTGTCATAAAAATTAACGACGGATTATAGCTACCAGACTCAAGGCGCGCGATAGCCGATTGTTTGGTGCCTATTCTTTGAGCTAAAGTGGCTTGGGTAAAACCTTTGGTTAGGCGTTTTTGGATAATCATTTTTGCCAATGCAAATTCCGTATGCAGTTTATTATATTCGACGCGAATGGTTTTATCTCTAAGTAGCTTTTGTTTTATTTTGGAGTATGATTTCATAGCGAATTTAGTATAACATATATGTTATGTCTTGTCAAGGCTTGATATTTTTTGTTGAGCGATTGATATTTCTTTTATTGGAGTTTTTTGTGATTTTTTGACAAAACCATGCAGTATTACGGCTCGATTTAAATGAAATGTATAAAATAATCGAATTTCTTGTTGTCCTCGAATACGCAATTCAAATAAATTACGACTTATATATTATAACAAAAATCGTCCGAAAAGACGATTATTGTTTTGTCTGGGTGACAGGACTTGAACCTGCGGCCTCCTGGTCCCAAACCAGGCGCTCTACCAACTGAGCTACACCCAGATGAAATGAACAGTGAGAAATTTGGTAGCTCACTGGTAACGCTGTGCGTTGTGGTCCGAGTGGGAGTCGAACCCACATGCCTTGCGGCACGACATTTTAAGTGTCGCGTGAATACCAGTTCCACCATCGGACCATTTAATGATTAGTTTTATATCATATTAATCAAGAAAAATCAAGTGCCCGAATGGATCGTCTAGTTTTTAATCAATCGTAGTGTTCGCAGTGATATGATGTGCCAAAGCGACACTGCGGAGCACAAGGAGCGTGGCACATCATATCACTGCGAATACTACCTCATCTCTCAATTTTATGCTATAATACCCCCTATGAAGCGCCCATATCATCAGCGTGGATTTACTTTACTCGAAGTGCTCATCGCCGTCGCCATATTTTTGTTATTCGCGCTCGGCGTCTATGGCGGTCTGCAATTAGTGTATAAGATCGTCTATCAGTCGCGCACGCGTATCCTTGAGACTACTCTCCTATCAGAGGAGCTCGAGGTAGTGCGTAATTTACCCTACGAAAGCGTCGGCATCCTCAATGGCGTTCCGGCCGGGTTGCTCTCGCATACCAAAACCATCCAGCGCAATGGCGAAAGTTTTGATATTGTCACCACCGTGCGCAATATCGACGACCCATTTGATGGCACCGCCGCGAGCACCACTCGGCGCGACACCTCGCCCGCGGATTACAAATTAGTCGAAATGTCGGCGATTTGTTCGGGCTGTATCCAGGCCGAACCGGTAATTCTGAGCACCATCGTCTCCCCCAAACAGCTCGAGGGCGCGTCGACTAATGGTCATCTTTTTATTCAAGTTTTTGATGCCAATGGATTGCCGATTACCGGAGCGAATGTACATGTCGTCAATTCCGAGCCCAATCCCGACATCATCATCGACGATGTTACCGGTAATGACGGCTGGCTACGCGTGGTGGATACGGTCACCGGCACCATGGCCTATCATATCACGGTGAGCAAGTTCGGTTATTCGACTGACTTCACCACCACTACATCGGCCGTGAATCCCAATCCGCTCAAATTACCGTCCAATGTCGCCACTCAAATGGTGACCGAAATATATTTTTCCATCGATCAATTGAGCGATATAAATTTACATACTATCGGGGCCAATTGCGTGGCGTTCGGGTCGCGTCCACTGCGCGTCTGGGGAGACAAATTGATCGGCACCGAGCCCGATGTTTATAAATTCAACCAAGCGATCACGACTGACGGCAACGGTAATTACACTTTTTCCGATATCGAGTGGGACAAATATTCCGTTAGTTCGACCGGGGGCGTCTATGATGTTGCCGGTTCGATTCCGATGTTGCCCATAGATTTGATACCGGGATCAAGTCAGGATGTCTCGGTAATTTTGACACCCCACACTGCTAATTCTCTGCTCGTGAAAGTAGTGGATGCCGGCACCGGTTTGCCTTTGTCCGACGCGGAGGTGCGACTGTATAAATCCGGATACGACGAGACTATAGCCACCGGCGTGGGGTATTTGCGCCAAACCGATTGGTCGGGCGGCAGTGGTCAGGCGATTTATACGGCAACCAATAAATATTGGAGTGATGATGGCAAAATTTCGGTCGCGACCGCGGGTGACATAAAATTAAAAAAAACCGGACAGTATTACCAGAGTTCGGGGTATTTGGAATCGTCCACCTTTGATGCCGGCGCGGGAGTGGATTGGAAAAATATTATTTGGGAACCACTATCGCAACCCACTCAGTGTGGATCTGATCCAGCGCGCATGCAGATCGCTACGAGCAACAGTTCAACGCCCGCGAGCTGGACATTCACCGGTCCCGACGGCACCGGCGCGACTTATTATACGACCGCCAATACCGTAGTGCATAGCGGCAATGATGACAAGCGTTATCTGCGTTATCGTGTTTATTTAAGCACTGCTAACACTCGCTACACACCGACATTTTCGGAAGTGGCTTTTACCTATACCAACGATTGCGCGCCGCCGGGACAAGTTTTTTTCAGTGGTTTATCCGCGGATAGTTATACGCTGGAGGTTACTCGAGGCGGATATGATACGAGCAGCGGCGCTATCGAAATCGACGGCAATGATGATGCTATGATCGGTCTTTCGGTAAGCGGATAATTATGTTGGCTTCGCCATATAATCTCATTCGTTTCTCTCACTCATTTCGATTATGAAAAAAAATACGCGCGGATTTACATTAGTCGAAGTTTTGGTCGCGATGGGCGTGTTTATTTTAATTGGCGGGAGCATCGTCACTCTATTATCATACAGTTTTCGTTCGCGCAATATCATCTGGGAGCAATTGACCACTCAAAACGAAGGACGGAAAACAGTACAAGATTTTATCAATGAATTGCGCACGGCCGCGCAATCATCGATCGGCGCGTACGCGATCGAGGCGGCTGCGACCAGCTCGATTGTTTTTTACAGCAATATCGATCAGGATTCTTGGCGCGAGCGCGTGCGGTATTTTTTGGCGAGCACGACGCTGAAAAAAGGCATCACCAAACCCAGCGGCAACCCGCTCGCGTATCGCACCTCCACCGAATCGATTACCGATATCGTGCATGATATTGCCGCCGGCACCACTTCGATTTTTTATTATTACGGCGATGATTACGATGGCGTAAATAATTCCTCCACGCTCGCGTATCCCATCGATGTCACCATGGTGCGCGTCGTAGGGATCAGATTATATATGGAAGAAGACCCGCATTTGTCGCCGGCGCCATTTATCGTGGAGAGCAAAGTCGAAATTCGAAATTTAAAGATAAATTAGCGGTCAAGTAAAAAATATTATGAGTTTGGCTAAAAAATTATTTAAAATTTTTCAATTAAATTCTCGCGGTAATATTTTACTCCTCGCGATTGTTTTTGGTTTTATCGGATTTTCGGTGGTGGTGGGCGCGGTGACGAGCTACGCGATCGCGGAAAATCGCGCGTCGGTGCATAAGCATAATCGCGAGATGGCTTTTCAAATCGCCGAGGCGGGGATCAATTATTATCGCTGGCATTTGGCGCACGCCAAAGACGATTTTCAAGATGGCACCGGAGCGGCCGGGCCGTATATCCATGCCTATACTGACAAAGACGGCAATGCGATCGGACACTTTGAGCTTGAGGTGGGCGCGCCCTCGCCTGGGTCCACCGTAGTCGAGGTGACCTCGACCGGCTGGCTTGATTCCCAGCCCGATTCGCGGCGCAAGATGAAAGTGCGTCTCGGTTTTCCTTCGCTCGTGGATTACGCGTTTCTCACCAATACCGATGTGTGGATCGGCGATACCGAGGCGACCCATGGCAAGTTTCACGCCAATGGCGGCATTCGATTTGATGGCACGGCGGACGCGCCGGTAGTATCGGCGATGGCGACTTATACCTGCAAAAGTTATCATGGTTGCGGCAATCAGACCAAGCCCGGGATTTGGGGCGATGGCACGCCGGATGATTATTGGCAATTTCCGGTGCCGGCCAAAGATTTCGAAGCGGTCACGCAAAAACTCGCGGAAGTAAAAACCGGCGCCGACCCTGACAACGGCGGGATTTATTTGACCTCATCGGGTGAGCAGGGGTATCGGTTGTCTTTTCAATCCAATGGCGCGATCAATATTTATAAAGTGACGGCGACCAATTGTTATAACGGCCAAGATGTGAACAGTAATAAGTATGAATCTTTTTGTATTGACATCAAAACCACCGGATCGGCTGTCACCTACACTATGCCCACGAGCGGTATGATCTACGTGGAGGATAATGTGTGGGTGGATGGGGTGGTAAATGGCCGGGTGGTGATCGGCACCTCCGCCGGCAAGGATGTTATTGTCAATGGCAATATTTTGTATGCGGCCAAAGACGGCCGGCACGCGCTCGGACTGATCGCGGAAAATAATATTTTGATTCCGCATGATTCGCCGGATTACCTCGAAATCGACGCGGCCTTACTCGCGCAAAATGGCGCGTGCAAGCGGTATTATTATGCCGGCAATAAAAAAACTTCGCTGACTATTTATGGCGCCATCATCACCAATAAGATTTGGACTTGGAGCTGGGTATCGGGCGGAGGGTCGGTGGTATCGGGGTATCTTCACACCGATTCAACCTATGATGCCAACCTGACTTATGGTCCGCCACCCGGGTTTCCGGTGGGGTCGGAATACAATTTGATTAGCTGGGAGCTGATTGATTAAATCAAAAATTTAATATCTAAGGTTTGGTTGGCGTTGATACGCGATACTTGTAAAAATAGCCAAATAAATGTAAAATATTTATTAGATGAATTGGATGAAATTAGTAAAATACTGGCTTCCAGCATTATTACCCTAAAAAGCAAAAAATAAATTTTTGATTTTTGACATTTAATATTTGATATGATTAAGAAACTCGTTATCCCCGTCGCCGGTCTTGGCACGCGATTTTTGCCAGCCACCAAGGCCCAGCCCAAAGAAATGATGCCGGTGGTGGACAAGCCCATCATCCAATATATAGTGGAGGAAGCGGTGCGCGCCGGCATCACGGATATTATTTTAGTCACCGGTCCATCCAAACGCGCGGTGGAGGATCATTTCAGCCCCAATTACGAGCTCGTCAGCTGGCTAAAAAAACAAGGAAAAACCGAGGTGGCGGCCGAAGTCAAGAAAATCGCCGATTTAGCCAATTTTATTTTTATTCGTCAAAAAGGACCATACGGCAATGGCACCCCGATACTATGCGCCAAATCCGTGATCGGCAATGAGCCGTTCGCGGTGATGTGGGGCGATGAGTTTTTCATGTCTGACAAAAAACCCACTCTGCAACAAGTGATCGAGACTTTCGAAAAATATGGCGATCCGGTCTTGGCCGCGCATCGCGTGGACAAAGATGGCACCAAAAAATACGGCATCATGGACGGTGTTGAAATTGAAAATAAAGTTTTTCAGGTGAAGAATATCGTCGAAAAACCCGGGCCGGAAAAAGCCCCGTCGTCATTGGCGATTTTGGGCGGCGGCGGTTATGTTTTGACGCCGGACATTTTTGAGGCGCTCGAAAATACCAAGGTTGGCAAAGGGGGAGAGCTGTGGCTCACCGACGCGATTTTTAAATTGCTCAAAAAACGCCCGCTCTACGCGCGTGAAGTCGATGGCGAGTATTACGACACCGGCTCTAAGCTCGGTTATCTCAAAGCCAATGTGGAATTCGCCTTGCGCGACGCCAAATTGGGCGCGGATTTTAGGAAGTATTTGAAAAGTGTGGTATAATATAGCCACGAAATTTTGAATTTTTAATTTCGAATTTCGAAGAGATTTATTTCGTCGTCAGTGTCATTCTGAGCGTAACGAAGAATCTTCATGGTGTTGACCAGATCCTTCGCTTTGTTCAGGATGACAATATAGTATGAGTACTATTTCCAAAAAAATAATCAGCTTGATTTCAATAGCGGGTGTTTTGGCGTTGTTTGGTTTTGGTTGTAAAGGCCTGACCGTGGAACAAAAACAAGCGACCGCGTCGGTAGCGCTCGAATATTGGACAGTATATGATGATGTGGACGCGATTAATGGGCTCATAGCGAAATACAAACAGCTGCGACCTTATCTCAAAGTGACCGTGCGTCAATTTCGCGCCGATGAGCTGTACCAAAAATTGATCGAGGCGCTGGCGGATGATCGCGGACCGGATATTATCTCCGTAAGCAATCGCGAATTGCGCCAATATTATACTAAACTCGCGCCGATGCCGGGCAGTGTCAAAGATACGACTGTGCAGGTGATCCAAAGCAAACTCGGCAGTGAAACCAAAGTGAACATCGGCACCGTGACTCTGCCGTCGGTGGATCAGATCGATCGCGAATATGTGCCGGCGGTCAAAAAAGACGCAGTGATCGGCGGGCGGATTTATGGCTTGCCGTTGTCGTTTGACACGATGGCGATTTATTATAATAAAGATCTTTTGGACAGAGCCGGACTGCCCGAGCCTCCCAAAAATTGGGACGATTTTCAATCAGCGGTGAAAAAAATCACCCGCTACGACCGCGAGGCCGACAAGATCAATCAGGCCGGAGCGGCGCTTGGTACCGGCAATAATGTCGTGGGCGCCGATGATATTATTTATTTACTATTCAATCAAAGCAGTATTCCGTTTACCGCTGATAGCGGCCAAGCTTCGCTTGGAGGTAAGGATTCGTCGGGCGCATTTACGGTAATGAATTTTTTCACGGATTTCGCCAATAGCCAGCGCGACACCTACACCTGGAACGAAAAAATGGGTAGTTCTTTGGATCAATTTGTCAATGGTTCACTCGCGTTTTTCTTTGGGTATAGCTATCATTTGCCGATCATTCGCGGACGCGCTCCGCAACTGAATTTTTCGGTGATGCCGATGATCCAATTGAGCTCGGATGAGGCGGATTTCAAAAATGTGGCCAATTATTCTTTGCAGACGGTGACCGCCAAATCGCGTCACCCGGGCGAGGCTTGGGCGCTGATAAATTACATGACTCATTCGAGCGCGAACGGGGATTACTTGAGCGCCACCAAGCGCCCGACCGCTTTGCGCTCATATATTTCCCAGCAAAAAGACGACAACGACCTAAAGCCGTTTGTCGGGCAATTGCTCGTGGCGAAAAATTGGTATCATGGGCGCAATTATAGCGCGGCGGTGAAGGCGCTCGCGGATTTATTTCATGAATGGCTCAATCCGCCGGCCAATCTCAATCAAGATCGCGCCGACAAATGGCGCAGTGATTTGCTCAATCGCACGGGGAGTCGGATTAATCAAACACTTTAAAGAAGTTTTTCAGCCAAACAGTTGTTATTTTTCTTGCGCCCAGACTTGGTTTTTCGGCCAACGGCCGAAAAACCTACGCCCCGCGCGGCGGGGTGCGATGGGCGCTGGCGAAAAACAGCAACTGTTCGGCTGAAAAAATAATTAGTATGAGATTTTATAAAAAAATTATCGCGATTGTTTTGACGGCGATGATTTTGGCACCCTCGGCTTTTGCGAGCGCCGCGGGGATTTTACCCGATTGTTTACAAACACCCGGAAGCGAATTTAGCGATGCCTGTTTAAGCATCAATACTTTTGTGGAATTGGCGCTCAATATCGGCGCGTTTGCTTTTTCAGTGATTGGCGCTTTGGCTCTGGCCGCGCTGATTTACGGCGGGTTTATGCTGGTGATCGCGGGAGGAAACTCCGAGCGCGTCACCAAAGGTTGGGGGGCGATTTTCGCCGCCGCGATTGGTCTGGGCGTGACATTTAGCGGGTATATTTTAGTTAGTTTTATAATCAAAGCCATCGGCGCGAAAGAAGGCTTGAGTTTGATACCGTAAATATGTCAAATGCAAAAAAATTTTGGTTGATGTTAGTATTTGCTGGTTTTTTTATTTTTTTTGCCCAGGAGGTAAAAGCCTGGTGTGTTTGTGATAGCGGTACTTCAGACGCGACCACAAAATCAGACTGCGAGGATGTCGGAGATTGTCACTGGAAAGACGATGAAAGCGTAACTTGTCTTTGTCCAGACCAAACCGGTGCGTTTAACAGCGAGATAGCGTCTACTAATGGAGAGTGCCCGTTAGATTGTAAAAGATCCCAAAGCGCGGATGCCAATACTATTAATAATGCCGCTAATAATGCCGCCAAGACTGACGATACTGCCAACGGCTCGGCAAATAAAAAAGACGACCCGGCTTTGCAAGCAACTTTTGAGGGTTTCAAAACTGCGGCCAAAGAGAAATTAAATCCGGCCAACTTTGATAATTTAAACAAAGCCTTTGGTCGGGTCATCGGGTTTTTTGCGGCCGGCATCGGGTCGTTCGCCCTTGCACTCTATATCTGGGCCGGATTTTTGTGGATGACAGCGATGGGAAATAGTGATAGAATTGAGAAGGCCAAAGATACGATTGTTTGGACGAGCCTCGGCGCCGCGGTGATACTCTCGGCGTATGTGATCGTAAGTTTCGTATTTACGAGTATTGTGCCAGTGGCGGCACCCGGCGCGACCGGGGGTAGTCCGGCTGATAGCACGCCGGCGGCAACGGCTCCGCCATCAGATGGGCGCGGTGCCTGTATGTGCAATGTTGATTTTAGTGATGGCGATGTTGGTAGTCAAGTCAGATGTATGATTCGATACAGCGCAGAAGAGTGTAATGCAACCTGCGAGGATTATCAAGGTTATATGGTTGGTTTTAATCCTGGTGCGCAGTGCACGAATTAAATCAAAGATAGTGAAATGCTATGAAAAAAAGCTTTTCAATTTTATCCGTCATATTTATCGCTGTAATATTTTTTTTCAGCAATTTCCTTTTTGTTTCCGCCGCCACGGTCTCGTCGCAAACTACGGAAAAAGTCACTTTGGAAAATCCGATTAACGCCTCGACCGCCCCGCAATTTATCGGCACGGTGATCAAGGGTTTTATCGGGATTTTGGGCGCGGTGGTGCTGTTTATGTTTTTGTTGGGTGGATTCGAGTGGCTCACGGCCGGGGGGAACGCGGAAAAAGTGAAAAAAGGGACCGAGACGATGCTATGGGCGACGATTGGCACGGTGATTATTTTCAGCAGTTATTTTTTGATTTCCGCATGGCTCAAGGGGATTTTGGGGGGTTAGGGATATAATATTTTAACTGTCATTCTGAGCCTGCCTGCCGGTAGGCAGGCGAAGCGAAGAATCTATAATCAAATTGTCATCCCGAGCGAGGATTCGCATCCGACGAGGGATCTCCAAGCAATTAGCAATTTACCAGGTGAAGATTCCTCACATTCGTTCGGAATGACAATGATAAAATAATAAAATGTATGAACAAAAATTTTGGAAGGGAGGTGAGAATATGAGAAGAATGATTATGATCGCGTCTATGGCGATGATGCTCGCGTTGCCGTTGTTGTCGGCCGGATCGGTTTTGGCCGAACCAAGCACACAACCGATAAGTACGGAAGAGATGGGAATTACCTATGGCGCCTATACCGGCTTGACCGAGGGTGATATTCGCGTTACTATCGCCAATATTATCCGTATCGCGATGTCGCTTTTGGGTATCGTGGCTGTGGTTATCATCCTCATCGGTGGATTCACTTGGATGACTGCCGGCGGTAATGATGACAAGATCGGTGAAGCCAAGAAATGGATTTTCGCCGGTGTGATGGGTCTGGCTATTATTTTGTCCGCTTACGCTTTGGCGACATTTGTGATCAACAGTTTGGTTGATGCCACAGGTGGTGAAGTCACCCCTCAATAAAATTCAGCGGGACAGGCGCGTTTGCCGGGGCCCAGGAGTCATTTGGCTCTATGGCATATATGCGGCAGGCGCGCCTTCCCGGCTGGGTCGTGACGAATATTTAATTTTGAATTTTGAATTTTTAATCAATAATTTAATATTTAAAATTATAATATGAAACCTTCTTCTAAAATATTACTATTCGTGATCCTGATCGTAGGGCTTTTGTCCATGATCGGCTCATCGGTGGCGGTCGCGGCATTTAATCCCTTGACCAGCACGGGTTTGTCAGACGCTCAAAGCGCCGCCGAACTGCCGACTACTTTGGGCCCGGGCAAGGCGGCCACTTTCCCCCAGCTCATCGGTGAAGCGATCGGCATTGGGTTGTCGCTTGTCGGCATGTTGTTTTTTCTGTTGATGCTCTATGGCGGGCTGTATTGGATGATTGCGCGCGGGGACAGCTCCAAGGTGGACAAAGCCAAAGACACGATCGAGGCGGCGGTGATCGGCCTCGTGATTGTCAGCGGCGCCTATGCCATCGCCAATTTTATTTTTTCCAGTATCGTGGGGCAATGAAGCCAATATTTATGCGCGCCATTAAATACAAGCAATTCATTTTAACGACAATTGTAATGCTGGGATTGATTGTTCCGGTTTTGGTTTGGGGCGCCGCGCCTACGCCCAAAGATAATTTGACTAAATTGGGCGGGGAAAAATCCGCCAGTTTGGGACTTAGTAATAATTTGGGAGAAATCGCCGGCACAATTGTCAAAGGCACTTTATCGGTAGTGGGCACAATTTTCTTCATTTTAATTATTTACGCCGGTTTTCTTTGGATGACCGCGGCCGGCGCCGAAGACAAGACCGAATCAGCCCAAAAAATCGTGACCATGGCGGTGATCGGCCTCGCCATCGTGATGGCGGCTTATGCGATCACCGTGTTTGTGATGGGGGGATTTGGGGTGACGATATCCAAGTAGTGAAATAATTATTTTTTTATGAAAAAATTATTTTTGATTACCATTGTAGTTGTGGGGTTGGGAATGTTTTGGGATTATTCCATATCAATGGCGGCCGCCGGCTTGGGACAGGCCGGCGCGAATCTGCAATCCACCGGCGCTGTCACTAAATTAAGCAGTGATTTATCAGCCACTGTTTTGATTGTTCTTAATGCTATTCTCGCGATTGTCGGTTCACTGTTTTTGATTTTATCCATTTACGCCGGCTATCTCTGGATGACTGCGGCCGGTAATGCCGAGCGCGCGGATAAGGGAAAAACGATTTTAAAAGAAGTGGTGATTGGTTTGGTTTTGACTCTGTCAGTTCTTGCTATCACCAATTTTGTCGGAACTAAATTCGGCGCTCAATAATTATGAAAAAAATTATTTTACTTATCATGATTTTGGCGCTCTGTGCGCCGGTAATTACCCGCGCGGCGAGTGTCTCACCGGGCTGGAAAAATGGTCTGGCTAATTTGACCGGATTTGTGGGCGGGGCGGGACTGGAAACCGATATTACCAACCCGATCGCGGCGGTAATCGCGATGGCGCTCGCGCTCATCGGCATGATATTTTTGGTTTTGACTATTTATGCCGGATTTCTTTGGCTCACGGCCCGGGGTGATTCGGGCCAGGTGGAGACCGCGCAAAAGATTCTAAAGGCGGCGGTGATCGGTTTGATTTTGGTGACGGCGGCGTATAGCATCACCTATTATGTGACCAAAATCACGCTGGGCGGGGAGAGCGGTGGTAATGAAGACAATGGCAAGAGCGCGTATTGCGCCGAGCAGGGCGGGCAATGTATTGGTGTCGATGATAATTGTCTCGGGGGCACGATTATTTCCGGCTTTACCGATTGCCGGTGTTGTATCAAGGATTCGCCTGATTCTAAATTACCGGGGCCCAACGAGTGTTGGTACGAAGGCGACCCGGGTTGTCCCACTCCTTCAAATTAACTTTTTTTATGAAATATATTTTTTCAGCGATTTTAACGACAATCATTTGCGGTTTATTTGTTCATGCGGTTGTGGCCGCTCCGGCGATCAATGAGCTCACGGCGGATGTTGGGAAGAAATCCGGCTATGATACTGCCGTGGATAAATATACTTTGTCGCGCACAGTTGGGAAAATTATCCAGGCGGCGATGGCGCTCATCGGCATGATATTTTTGGTTTTGACGATTTACGCCGGATTTTTGTGGCTCACGGCCGGAGGGAATGACGAAAATGTCACCAAAGCCAAAGATATTTTGAAACAAGCGGTGATCGGGCTGATTATTGTTTTGTCGGCCTATAGTATCACCGTATTTGTGGCGATCATGATGAGTAGCTCCCAAAACGATCAAGGATTTTGGGGAGTATTTTCCAATTCCGGTTTCGGGTTTTATACCGGCCTAAGCACCGGACACTAAGCGCGCTGTCATTCCCGCGGAAGCGGGAATCCAGTCGCTGATTGTCCAAATATCCGCATGCGTGGCGATGACATAATTATTTAGCCGTTATTTATGAATAAAACAAAAATATTTTTTACAACACTGCTTATCGTCGGAGGATTATTCGGTGTTTTGGGACTGTTGACGACCGTGTCGGCCCAAGCCACTCAAGGCGAAGAAATCGTCAAACAACTCCAGGCTGGAGCCGGTGATGATGGCGCCAATCTACCCGCTCCGCGCGATCCGCGCATCGTGGCCGGCGGGATTATTCGTTCGGCGCTCGGACTCCTGGGGATACTATTCGTCTGTCTGATTATTTACGCCGGATTTCTCTGGATGACCGCCGGGGGCAATGACGAAAATATCACCCAAGCGAAGTCCTATATTTTTAATGGCGTGATTGGGCTCATTATTATTCTATCCGCCTATATGATCACGATTTACGCTTTTAAAGTCGCCACGGCGCCGTATGGGCTCGGCGGAAATTGCACCAAAAACGCTGATTGCGGCAAGGATCGCAAATGTAATCTTTATGGCAAATGCGTGGACAAGATGTGGTGCCAGAGCGATCGTGATTGTGGCAAGACCCAAACTTGTATAAATAGTTATTGCACGACCGCCGAGGATTTGGGGAGTTATTTTAAATAAATATTTTAATTGTTACAAAAAGACCGACAATATCTATTTTTTGCTTCAAGCTCGTCCGTTCGTTGCGACGAACGGACTCATGAGCCGCAAAAACAGATATTGTCGGCCTTTTTGAGTCAGTCCCAATAACTATGACAGAATTGCGACAATCTTTTCGAGAATGATTTGGTTGGGGTTGGGAAGTGGAAGAGGATTAATTTTTTTTGGCTGACGCAGTATCTGATCGACCAAGTCCGGCAATTCGGCCGGTGTTTTTAATTTTGTGCCCAAATTATTTTTTTGCAAGTAGGTCAAATTATCCTCTTCTTGCCCGGGCACCGGATCGACGATGATCATTGGTTTGCGCAGATGCAGGCACTCGGTGACAGTGAGTCCGCCCGGTTTGGTGACGACGATATCGGCGAGGCGCAGGTATTCGTCGATATTTTCCACCCAGCCTTTTACTATATAATTGACAGAGGCGGGCGCAATCAATGAATTTAATTGATTGAATAATTTAATATTTTTTCCGGCAATCGCCATGATATTAAATGGCCGATTGGATCTAAATAATATTTTTATCGCTTCGTCGATTTTGGCATAACCTTCGCCGCCGGATAAAAATATAATGGTTGGTTTTTTTGGGTCAATGTTGCGGGTGGTCTGCAAAGGTGCGAGTGGTTTATCTTCGAAAAATACTTGATCAATCGGGATGCCGCTAACGGATATTTTTTTGGGATCGGCGCCGATCGCGATCAGATCGTTTTTAATTTCCGGCGTGGCCACAAAAAAATATTCGCTTGGCGACGCGCAGTGAAGGGCGTGAACGGCGTAGTCGGTAAGCAAAATCCCAATATTTTTCGTGATATTAAATTTGCGCGCGTGATTCAGGAGTAAATCAGCCGGAGTAAAATGCGTGCAAAGAATAAAATCCGGCTGGAATTTTTCCACAAATCGAAAGAATTTTTGGGAGCCGATTTTTTTATTGAGTTTCGTGAGCCGGTTAAATACGCGCGCTCCGTCTGTGTCTTGGGTGGCGCGATAAATCGCTCCCCACAACCAGGGCGCGTATTTGGCCATCAGGCTGTATGACCGAAAATAAAAAAAATTGGCCAAAGGGGATAGATAATCGACCACATCAATATGTTCGACTTCTATTTCAGGGTGGTGGATTTTGGAATATGACAAAAGCGCCTCGGCGGCGCGCACATGGCCGGTGCCTACCGAGCACGAGACAAAAAGTATCTTTGGGGAAGACATATTAACCCACTTTTTTGAAACTAACCTTTTTAGGAAGAAATCCGTGCGGGGGTGCCTAACCGGAATCGAACCGGTGCTGCGAGTACCACAAACTCGCGTGCTGACCGTTACACCATAGGCACCCCTACCAGGACTTCTATTCTGATTTTATTCAAAATTTAAAATTAATTATTAAATATTCACCAGTGACCCCGCTAGGAATCGAACCTAGATCCGAAGCTTAGAAGGCTTCTATTCTATCCATTGAACTACAGGGTCATTTAACCCCGAGGGGGTAAGCTCAATCATCTTATCAGGTTTTGTGGGAAAAATCAAGATGTGGTATAATGAGAGGGTAAAATTCATTAAATTGGTAAATTTATGGTAAGAAAAATTGCTTCGGCAGTCGTTATCTGTTTGGCCTTTGTTTTGATTCCATGTTCTTCGGTATGTGCCGTAGCTGGAAGCGCGCCCACAGGTGCCGCATCGGCGAAGTCCGGTTTATATGGTCTCAATGAGACCGCTCCCAAAGCCGGATACGACACTGGCGTGACTTTGATTCCCAAGTTAAATCAAGTAGTGGGTATTGGGTTGGGATTGATCGCCTTGGTATTTTTTGCCATGGCGCTCTACGCCGGTGTGCGCTGGCTCACGGCGCGCGGAAAAAGCGAGCTCTCGGAAAAAGCGCTCCAAGCGCTCGAGGCGGCCATCATCGGTATGGCGATCGTGGCGGCCTCATACGCGATCGCGATTTTTGTGATAAATAAATTATATCCGGGAACAACTACACCGGGTGGCGCGACCAGTCCTTCCGGTGACAGTGGTTGTTGCACCGGTATTGCCACCGGCTCAGGGGCCGATGCGAAGACTTATTGTCGCACTCAATATTTTGGTTCCGAGGTGTGGCCGAAGATCAAAAGTGATTGTGATTTGTATCAGGGGGTGTGGGTGGGTAAAGATCCAAATTTAGTCGGTGATTGTACAATTTTTAGTGGCATGGCCGAGGAAAGTTGTCGCAAAAGTGGCGGGAATTTTGTCCAACAAGACTGTTCCACCATCCCCGGTTGCATGGTTCAATAATTATAACGACCGGGATTGACAGATATATCATTTTCTGATATACAAGTGTGCAGATGAAACAAGGAGGTAGCGATGGTTCTGAGAGATATTGACGATGTGCTTCTTTTGGGGTGCAATCTGACAGCAGTGGAAACGCCACCGCGTTTCATGCATACGAAGTTTTATGCGGCCGCGCTGGAGGGCGCGGTCATGGATTTATTTGGTTCCGGTCCGGAAGTGGTCGGAATGCAGACCGAGTTTCTGGTGGCGTGTCCACCGGAAACCAAACTCCCACCTGAGGGAAACGCGGCCATGGTTTTGCGCGCCTGGCGCGCTTGGCTTGAAACGCAGGCAAATTAACGGCGACTAAACAGTCGCCTTTTTTATAAGAACAACACTGATTTAGCACCCATTGACACCCGGTCGAATTTGTGCTACAATATAACCACTTAATATTTTCTTGCCTACGGGCGAGACCGAACCGTTTGGGACACATGCCCTAAAGCGTGCTCGGTAATTATCACGCATGTTATGTTGGACCCAAAAAAGAAACAGGCGATCATCAAGAAATACGCCGTTCACGCCGGTGACACCGGATCAAGCGAAGTGCAAATCGCGCTTTTATCCGCCGAGATCGACGAACTGGCCGAACATTTGAAAGGACACCCCAAAGATCATTCTTCTCGTCGCGGTCTGCTTCGCAAAGTCAGCGCTCGTCGCCGTCTCATTCGTTTTCTCAAAAAAGAAAACGCCGAAAGCTACGAGGCTCTCATGAAAAAACTCAAAATTAAACAACCGCGCGTCATCGTGAAACCGGGCGCGGCCGTAGTAGAAGAGGTTGTCGAAGACGAAGTTGACGACCTGATCATAAAAGATGAAACCGGAACCAATTAAAAAACAGCATCCTTTGAAACACCCCGACCAGCGCGTGGGGGTGTTTATTGATGTACAAAATATGTACTATAGCGCCAAGAATTTGTTTGGCGCCAAAGTTAATTTCGGCAATATCGTGCGCGAAGCCGTGGCCGGCCGTAAATTGGTGCGCGCCATCGCTTATGTCGTCTCGACCGAAAGCAAAGAAGAACAGCCGTTTTTTGACGCTTTGGTCAGTCAGGGCATCGAGACCAAAGAACGCCCATTGCAGATTTTTTATGGCGGTGAAAAAAAAGCCGACTGGGATGTCGGTCTCACTGTCGATGCCATTCGCTTGTCTTCGAGTTTGGACGCGATCGTGCTTGTTTCGGGTGATGGTGATTTTTTGCCCCTGGTCGAGTATTTGAAATATAATCAAGGCAAATTGGTCGAGGTCATGGCTTTTGGCAATACCACTTCGGCCAAGCTCAAAGAATCATGTGATGATTTCACGGATTTGGGCGAAGAAAAGGCCAAATTTTTGATTGCCGACCGCCGGTATTTTCGGGATAACAAGCCGATCAAGCGATAAAATTTCGAATTTTTAATTTTGAATTTCGAATCAAATCAGAATAATATAATTTTGAATATTCAGATATTAAAATATTGATTCAAAATTGAAAATTAAATATTAATTATTAAGGAGATGGTGCGCAGGCAGATAGAATCTTCTTTACGAAGTCTTCTGTAGCTCGCGAATCATCTTCGGAAAGGCATTTTTATGTCTAATGTTAAGAATTGGTCCATGGAGTGGGGTGGTCGCACCTTGTCCGTGGAAACGGGGAGAATGGCTCTTATTCCCAACTCCTCCTGCACTGTGCGCTATGGCGACACGGTGATTCTCGCGACCGCGGTGATCGACAAGCGCAAACGCGCCGGCATCGATTTTTTTCCGCTGATGGTGAACTTCGAAGAGAAGCTCTATGCCGCCGGAAAAATCAAAGGCTCGCGATTTATCAAGCGCGAAGGCCGACCGACCGAGGATGCAATTTTGGCGGCTCGTCTCATTGATCGCGCCATTCGTCCGCTTTTCAATCAAGAAATCCGCAACGATGTGCAGGTGATCTTGACCGCGCTTTCTTGGGATGGCGAAAACGATTCGCAAATCCCGGGTTTTATCGCGGCGTCGATCGCTCTCGCCACTTCTTCGATCCCGTGGGACGGTCCGATTACGGCCGCGCGCGTGGGCCGAGTGGGCGGTAAATTCATTTTAAATCCTTCATTCAAAGAGCGGGCCGCGGGCGACTGCGATCTCGTGGTGGCCGGCACTCCGGACAAAGTGATCATGGTAGAGGCGGCCGCGACCGAGATGACCGAGGCCGACATGATGGCCGCTATGCAATTTGGCGGTGAGGCTTTGGGTCTGGTGCTCGAATTTATCAAAAAAATTCAAAAAGAAATCGGCAAAGCCAAAATCAATCCGATCAATGCCAATGATGTCATCGAACAACAAATCCAAGCCACGGAAAAAGAAGTGGACGCTTTTGTCGCGAGCCATGTAAGCGATTGGATTTTTGACGCTCCCAAAAAAGATCGCGCCGAACGCGTATTGCTCATCGACAAATTTGCCAAGGCGATCAAAGAATTGCTCGACGGCCAAGAAGGTCTCGATGATGCGGTCAAGACCGTGGTACTGGGACGCGTCAAAATTTATGTGGAAAAATACATCAGCGAACGGATCATTGCCAAAGAACAGCGATTGGATGGACGCAAATTGGACGAGATCCGCGCTCTCAATGCCGAGGTGGGACTTTTGCCCCGCACTCATGGCACCGGTTTGTTTTCGCGCGGTGATACGCAAGTATTGTCCATCGTGACTCTGGGCGCGCCGGGCGATGTGCAGACTATCGATACCATGGAAGAAGACGGCACCAAGCGCTATATGCATCATTACAATGATACTCCGGCCACCTATGGCGAGACTGGTCCATTGCGCGGACCGGGCAATCGTTCGATTGGTCACGGCGCTCTCGCCGAGCGCGCTATTTTACCGATGTTGCCGGATGAAAAAGATTTTCCGTATGCCATTCGCGTGGTGTCCGAGGTCTTGGGCTCAAATGGTTCATCTTCAATGGCTTCGACTTGCGGATCGACCCTCGCCCTCATGGACGCCGGTGTGCCGCTCAAAAAACCGGTCGCCGGAATTGCCATGGGTATCGCCACTGATGACAAAGGCAATTACAAGATTCTAACTGATTTACAAGATGTGGAAGACGGTCCGGGCGGCATGGATTTCAAAATTACCGGCACCCGCGACGGCATCACCGCCATTCAGATGGACACCAAGACGACCGGTTTGAGTTGGGAAATTGTCAAAGAGACTTTTGCTCGTTCCCGCGAAGCTCGCCTCCGGATTTTGGATGTGATGGCGAAGACCATTCCGACCCCGCGCGCTGATTTGTCTCCGTATGCTCCGCGTATCATCACTATCATGATCAATCCGGACAAGATTCGCGATGTGATCGGCCCGGGCGGCAAGATGATCAATAAAATCATCGCCGAGACCGGTGTGTCGATCGACATCGAGGATGATGGCCGAGTTTGCATCACCTCGTCTGATTCGGTTGGTATGGAAAAAGCGGTCAGCTGGGTCAAAGAATTGACTCACGAAATTACCGCCGGTGAAATTTTCGACGGCACGGTCGTGCGTCTCGAAGACTTTGGCGCTTTTATCAATCTTTTGCCCGGTCAAGACGGTCTCGTGCATGTGTCCGAGATCGCTTGGACGCGCACCAATCGCCCGAGCGATGTGCTCAAATTGGGCGACAAGGTAAAAGTGATTGTGCGCGAGATCGACAATCTCGGTCGCGTGAACTTAAGCATTCGACAATTATTGCCCAAACCGGAGGGTTATGTCGAGAATTCACCGTTTAACGGCGGTGATCGCGGTGGCTTTGGCGGCGGTCGTCCCCAGCGCGGTGGCGGCGGTCGAGGCGGATTTGGCGGACGCAGACCGTAATTTTGTCTTATTTTAGCCAAAAAACCAATTTTTAAACCCGACGCTCAACCAGCGTCGGGTTTTGTTTAAGGTTAGCAAAATTTCTGATTTTGGCTAACATAGGCCAAAATATCGGAAACCCCCGTAAAACCTTGACAAAACACGATTTTTGTGCTATAATAACTATTGTAAATTTTAATTATTTTGCGTAATTCATTGTTTTATACGCCTTTTGGCCTATGAAAAACCTCAAAGAGTTCTGGAAACTCGGCAAGCCGGAATTTGACACCCAATTTTTTGATGTCAACAAAGACGGGGAGCTCCTCATGAAAGAGGGGAATTTTCAATACAACATTCATGAACTGGCGCAAAAATTTAAGACTTCGCTCGAGATGGTTTTTCCTTTTATTATCGAGCACCGCGTCGAGACACTGATCAATACTTTTAATTTTTACATCAAAAAATACAAATACAAAGGCAAGTTTTATTTTCATTACCCGATGAAGGTCAATCAGAATCGTGAGTTTATTTTGCCGATGATCACCGAGGGCGCGAATCTCGAGACCTCGTCAGCCAACGAGCTGTGGATCGTGAAGCGCCTTTGGGAACAACATAATTTCAATTCGCGGATCAAAGTGATCTGCAACGGCCCCAAGACCGAAGAATATATCGCTTTGATCAAAGAACTGCGCGATCAAGGCCTTGATATCGTGCCGATCATCGAAGACAAAACCGAATTGCAATATTTGAGTAATTACAAAGGTGAGGTCGGTATTCGCGTGGATCTCAATGTGCGCACCAAGTCGCATTGGGATCATTCGATTGATCGATTTGGTTTTACCCCCAATGAATTGCTTGGCCTCGGTAAAATCCGCAATTTAAAAATTTTGCATTATCACGCCGGTTCGCAGATCCCGCACGCCAACGATATCATCACCGCGCTCAAAGAGGGTCTCGCGATTTACAAACAACTCAAAAAAACCAACCCTCAGCTCGACACGCTCGACATCGGCGGCGGGTTCGCGGTGAACTACGAAAAGAAAAAAATGTATTCGGTGCAGGGTTTGGTTCAGCGCATCGTGGGCTATCTCGCGAAGCACGCGGCCAAAGACGGCATTCAGCCCCCGCATATTATTTGCGAGTGGGGTAGGCATATCATGGCGCCGTCGCAGATCACGGTGTTTAAAGTTATTTTTGAAAAAGAAATTAAAAATGGCACGGTCGCGCGCAAATGGTATGTGATTGATGGCAGTTTCATGAATGACCTCATCGACACCTGGGCGATTAAGCAAAAATGGCATATTGTGCCGGTAAATAATTTGAATAATCACAAAATGGAGCGCGTGTGGCTCGCGGGCAGTAGCTGTGATACCGATGATAAATATACCAATGGCGGCTATGTGCGCTTGCCCAAGCTCGATGACCTCAAGCCCGGTGAGAGCCAATATTTCGCGGTGCTTGATACCGGCGCTTATCAAGACGCGCTGGGGTCGCAACATTGTCTACTATCTTCACCGGCCAATATCGTGTGCCAGGATGGCGATATCAATATCGCCCGTCAGCACGAGACTGCCGAAGAGGTTGGTAAGAAATTTGGCTGGTAAAATATGTATCAACGGACGAAATATTCGAAAAACTTTGGAGGCTTTCAGGGGCAATCGTATCAGTCGGCGCAAGCAGTGATTTTGCCGGTGCCGTATGATCGGACTTCTTCTTTTGGCAAAGGCGCTGATCGCGGGCCCAGTGCGGTGATTGCAGTCTCGCCCCAGATCGAGTATTACGATAGTGAATTTGATTGCGAGCCGTATCAAAAATTCGGTATTTTTTCGTTGCCGGAAATAGCAGTAAAAAAATTATCGCCGGAAAAAATGATCGCGACAGTGGCGAAAAAATATTCCGAGCTGATCAAAGACAAAAAATTTGTAGCCATGCTTGGCGGTGAACACTCGATCACTCCTCCGGCCGTATCGGCGCTCAAAAAGCATTATCCGAGTTTGTCGGTTTTGCAATGGGACGCGCACGCTGATCTGCGCGATAGCTATGAGGGCACTAAAAACAGCCATGCCTGCGCGATGCGTCGGTGTTATGATGAGGTGGATCGGGTGGTGCAGGTGGGTATTCGCAGTTACTGCGCCGAAGAGTCGGATTTTATTAACGAACGCAAGATTTCGGGAAATATATTTAGTCCTCGTCGCTTTGGTTTCACTCCCGAGGCCAAGAAAAAGGCGATTGCCGACATTGTCAGCCGATTATCTGATGAGGTATATATCACGATTGATCTTGATGGGTTTGACCCCTCGGTTTTGCCGGCTACCGGCACGCCCGAGCCGGGCGGTTTATCTTGGTATGATTTTTGGGATTTGATGCGGGCGGTGTTTGAGAAAAAAACCGTCGTTGGTTTTGATATCGTTGAGCTTGCTCCGATCAAAGGATTTCCGGCCAGCGAGTTTACCGCCGCGCTCGCGGTTTATAAACTTTTGGCGTATAAGTTTTTGTTGAAGAAATAAATATTTGCGGTTCATTGTCGTTTTTTTTAATTTAAATATTATTCTTGAAATATATCCACAAGTAGGGTAGTATTACCATACTTTGCCGTGGTGGCGGAATTGGTATACGCGCGGGTCTTAGAAGCCCGTTCCGAAAGGATTGTGGGTTCGAGTCCCACCCACGGCACTATTAAATTTTTATGCAATTATTCATCGACTCAGCCAATATTGCGGACATCAAAACAGCGTTGTCTTGGGGCATCGTGGACGGCGTGACCACCAACCCATCACTTATCGCCAAAGAGCAGGGGATAGATTTTCGCGAGGCGATCAAAGATATTTGCGACCTCACTATTGGACCGGTGTCGGCCGAGGCGGTTAGTGCCGAGGCGGACGACATCGTCGCCGAGGGTCGAGAACTCTCTAAATTGCGCGAAAATGTGGTGGTCAAAATCCCGTGCACTGTCGAGGGACTCAAGGCGGTGAAAATTCTCGAGGGCCAACACATCAAGACCAATGTTACTTTGGTATTTACGCCGAGCCAGGTATTGCTCGCGGCCAAAGCCGGCGCCAGCTATATTTCACCGTTTGTTGGTCGCCTTGATGACATCGGCGAAGATGGCATGGCAATGATCGAGCGATCATTGCAGATTATTCGTAATTATCATTTCAAATCACAGATTATCGTGGCCTCGGTGCGCAGTGCCAGTCATGTGGAAAAGGCAGCGCTACTCGACGCGCATATCGCCACGGTGCCATTCAAGATTTTGTCCGAGCTCTATCGGCATGATCTCACCGACGCCGGCATCAAGAAATTTAACGAAGATTGGGCGAAAGTCCGTGCGGGAAAATAGCGGTCGAAGCAGGGCCAACCCACCCTGTTTTTTTGTTCTCCCACTTATCCACAACCTGTGTATACGGGGTCCCTTGACAGGTTTTTATGAAAGTGATAATATTAGCCCACTGTAAATTTATCTATTTATTAGACCTGCCTGTTGCAAGGCAGGGAACCATGTCCAAAGATTCTGATGCCTAAAAGCGTCGTCTGGACCTCTGGGTAATCACTTAGTTTTGGAAGATTAATTTCAACCATGTTTACTAAGAACAACAATTACTCAAAGCATCCAAGCGACTTTTAAGCAGAATCATTTCTGTCATTTTAAGGGGCCGCTTGATAGCGGCTCTTTTAAATAGTTTAAAAATCTAAATAGCATTGCAATGAGAAATGTCATCCTGAGCGAAGCGAAGGATCTCTCGCGTAGAGATTTTCCGCTGCGGTTGGAATGACCCGTTGCGACTGAACCGGAAAGAACTTTGACAATTCAATTATTATATTGGCCAGGCGATCAGCCGGTCAATATGATTAGGTCAATTCAACAATAAAAGGGTATGTAGATATTCTACACACCTCGCCCAAAAAGGGCGAGGTAAAAATCAACGAAGCACAAATTAGTGTTTTCGTTGTGCGCAATTTAACAAGGGCGCACGGTGGATGCCTTGACACTAAAAGACGATGAAGGACGCCGCAGGGTGCGATAAGCCTCGGGGAGCTCCCAAGCAAGCTTTGATCCGTGGATTTCCGAATGGGGAAACCCAGCTCAATTTATTGAGTTATCGCGTACTGAATTCATAGGTGCGCGAAGTACACCTGGCGAAGTGAAACATCTCAGTAGCCAGAGGAAAAGAGAACACAGTTATTCCCTTAGTAGTGGCGAACGAACAGGGAACAGTCTAAACCATTTAAATGTTTTTACGAGTAATGCTTAGTCGCAAGATTATTCAGACTCGTTAATTAAAGGCACAGGCCGTTGTTTAAGTGGTGTTGTAAGAGGTAAGCGTGGTCTTCCTGTTTAAGACCGTTAATTAATTGACTTTCATAGTTGAATCCTTTGGAAAGAGGAGCCATAGAGGGTAATAGCCCCGTAACGCGAAATGAGTTAAAAAATTATTGCTTATGATCTTAAGTAAGACGAAACTCGTGAAATTTCGTCTGAACCAAGGCCGACTATGGTCTAAGACTAAATACTTTTAGTGATCGATAGTGGACTAGTACCACGAGGGAAAGGTGAAAAGCAGCCCGGAGAGGGCGATGAAATAGTATCTGAAACCGTGTGTCTACAAAGAGCCGGAGGCCGCAAGGCCGACGGTATTCCTATTGAAGAATGAGCCTGCGAGTGTGATGTATGTCGCTTGCTTAAACCCCTCTGGGGTGGAGGCGCAGCGAAAGCGAGTCTTAACGGGCGCGCCCCGCGTAAGCGGGGTAAAGTGACATGCACATAACCCGAAACCGGGTGAGCTATCCATAGCCAGGGTGAACCTCGACGAAAGTCGAGGGGAGGCCCGAACTCACGCGCCGTGCAACACGCGGAGATGAGCCGTGGATGGGAGAGAAATTCTAATCGAACTCGGTGATAGCTGGTTATCCTCGAAATAGCTCTAGGGCTAGCCTTGAGAGTTTCTATTGGTGGTAGAGCACTGGATGAGAATTGGGTCCTTCGGGATACCGTTTTCAACCAAACTCCGAATGCCAGTAGCCAGATCTCAGGAGTCAGACGGTGACGGCTAAGCGCCATCGTCAAAAGGGGAACAGCCCAGATCGCAGTCTAAGGTCCCTAAATTCATGTTAAGTGTAAAAGGTGGTGTTAACTCTTATACAACCAGGAGGTTTGCTTAGAAGCAGCCATCCTTTAAAGAAAGCGTAACAGCTCACTGGTCAAGAGTTTTCGCGCCGAAAATGTACCGGGGCTCAAACATGATACCGAAGACGCGAACTTGATTATTAATTTATTAGTAGTCAATTGGTAGAGGATTGTTCGAAGCGTGCTGAAGCCATAGGCGTGAGCCGTGGTGGAATGCTTCGAAGTAAGAATGCAGGCATAAGTAGCAAGAACTAATGTGAGAATCATTAGCGCCGAAAATCCAAGGTTTCCTGGGCAACGCGAATCGTCCCAGGGTTAGTCGGTCCTAAGGCGAGGCCGAAAGGCGTAGTCGATGGATGAGCGGGTCAATATTCCCGCACTGAATTAAGTTTGATTATTAGTGCGCATTTTTCAACTCTCAGCGTGTATTGATTTGCACGCGGCGCAAGCCAGAGTCGAAGCCTTCGGGCGGAAGCGATTGAGAGAGCGGAAGTGCCTAGAAAAGCTAATCGTCGTTAAGCTTAATTTATCCGTACCGTAAACCGACACAGGTGGATAGGTCGAGAAGACCAAGGCGTACGAGAGAACCTTCGTTAAGGAACTCTGCAATACAGCGGCCGTAACTTCGGGA
>JBAYHH010000005.1:0-58013 GCA_041666265.1 Candidatus Magasanikiibacteriota bacterium
AAAAAACCACTCGCGCTCGGCGGGTGGTTTTTTGGTTAAATAATTTGCGATCTACCGGAGTTCGACATAAGCTTTCCTGGCGAGATCATCAAAATACCTTAGTGCTTCATCATTGGCTGATAATTTTCTATTATAACAAAAAATTGCCAACAATTGGCTACGAACGCTACCAGCATCTACCTCGCCTTGGTTGGTGGTTTTTGATTGTTCAGTTAAATAATACGCGGTAAATTTTGGCCCCATCTCTAAAAATTCCTCATCTGTTTTAATAGGTGTCTTATACTCATCGGCTGTCGGTTTTCTGTCATTTGGATATGACATTAACCCGCTTAATTCGAATTCTTCAATTTTGCTCATACATTTAAAATTAATAATTACTCTCATATCATACCCCCCCCCCGACCGCTTTTGGCAAATTAGGGTGTGGATAAGTGACAAGCGATTCGCATTGCCAACCATCTCTTCTGCAAGCTCTGAACCCGCCATTGTGGACAAAGGGTATCTTGATAAGGCTATAAATATATGATACAACAATATTAACATGTGAGTTTGCGAGTGGCTTTGGCGCACTTGGTAAAAAATAGGGAAATCACCCGCCTAAGCCAAGGATATTACACCACCGACCCGGCCAAAGTGGATTACGAACAATTAGCGTGTGAAATATACGCGCCCAGTTATTTATCATTGGAGTGGGTACTCGCGCGCGCCGGCATCCTTAGCCAACAACCGACCACCATAACTTTAGTAACGCAAAAACGGGCCAAAAAAATCGCGGTGGGTAATACTCAAATTACTTATCAGCACATCAAACCGGAAATGTGGGGGGGATATGAACAAACCGGCGACACTCTTACGGCCACACCAAAAAAGGCTCTGTTGGATTGGGAATATTTGGCCAAAAACGGCTACGCCCCGCGCCCACCGTATGATGAAATGAATTTGAGCCTGTTAAATCCTAAACCCAAATAAAAAACCGAGATGGGCGCAGTGGCGCATCTCGGGAAATTGGGTCGCCGTAATAAAATACTCATAGCGACCAACCAATGAGCCTGTCAAAGAACTTACTCATCCACCCCTGACTTACCGTCAATGGGGGCTCGTCTGATTGCTCAAGAGCAACCTGAAGCTCTGAAGCAAGAGCCTCGTCAACCTCCACATCGTAAAGATGGATAGCTGAACTCACTTTAGCCAGCTCAGCCTCCCAATGCTCGCGCGCTTCTATAGACAAACAGTCTTCGGCCAAGGCCAACTGGTATGTTATTTCCAGTTGGGTGGCCATGGCCCGACCTCCCGGTCCTCTTATCGGTCTCATTTTGCCCCCCCCTGGTTTCGGTGTGGTTCGGTATGATATATTATCCTAAATATACCAAATTATCAAATATTGATTTGACCGCGATATAAATTCATAATAGAATAGTTACTTAGAATGAACAAATTATTCCCCGCATGTGCGGGGCTCAGAATGACCAATGTATGTACTTCGGCGCGCATGTATCCATCGCCGGCGGGCTAATCAATGCCCCGCTCAACGCGGCCGCGATCGGCTGTGAAATTTTTCAATTTTTTACCCGCTCGCCGCAGGGTGGTTTTTTGCCGCCGTGTGATATCGAAATTGCTAAAAAGTTTAAAGCCAACTGCAAAATTGCCAATCAAAAAGAGTGGGTGGTGCATACCCCGTATTTTATCAATTTTGCCTCCGCCAATCCGCGTATTTATCACGCTTCGATCTCGGTTGTGCGCCAAGAACTCGAGCGCGCGTCCATGCTCGGCGCCAAATACCTCATGACCCATCTCGGTAGTTACAAGGATCTCGGACACGATGCCGGACTCAAACAACTGATCGACGGCCTCGCTGAAATACTTAGAGACTACCAAGGCGAAACGCAATTTCTGATAGAAATTTCGGCCGGCGCCGGTGAAATCATCGGCGATACCTACGAAGAAATAGCGGAGATAATTCATCATCCCAAATTAAAAAAATACGATATCGGCGTGTGCTACGACACCCAACACGGATTTGCCTCGGGCTATGACACGCGCGATAAAAAATCCGTGGACGCCACTTTGAAACTTTTTGATAAAACCATCGGCCTGGATAAATTAAAAATCGCTCATTGCAATGACTCTATGACTGAACTGGGTTCGCGCAAAGATCGCCACGAACATATCGGCGATGGGAAAATCGGGCGCGCCGGATTTGAGGCGCTCATCACTCATCCCAAACTAAAAAAAATAAATTGGTATTTGGAAACCGAACACGATAAAGTAAAACAAGATTTGGATTTACTCAAAAAGATCCGCCTCACTCAATAGTTGTCATTTCGAACGAATGTGAGAAATCTTCACTGCATCGTAATTGGTGCAGATTCCTCGTCGCCCGTCGGGCTCGCTCGGAATGACAAATACTATATGGCAATCATCACTATCAAAGTCGCACCTCGCGCGTCACGCAACGAAGTAATCCCGCAACCAGACGGTAGTTTTCGCATACGCCTGACCGCCGCGCCAGTCGATGGCAAAGCCAACGACGCTCTCACTAAATTACTAGCCGAGCATTTTGATACTTCCAAAAGTAAAATAAAAATCGTGAGAGGGCTCACGAGTAAAAACAAAGTTGTTGAGATAAATTAGTGACGGGATTACGGCAAATCAATCCCACCCTTACTCCAAGGATTACATCGCAACACCCGCCAAATAGCCAGAGGCAAGCCAATCAGTAGGCCTCTTTTTTTTATCACCTGATAGCCGTATTCACTACAACTGGGATGAAATCGACAATAACCGTATGGAAAACGGTGTTTAAAAAAACCATGGTCGGGGGAGATGGTGTGTTGATAGAGACGGATAGCCCAAAGAAATGGATGACGAAGATAACGAAAAAATTTCATATGACTGTCATTCTGAGTAAAACGAAGAATCCCCACCAATCGATTGGGGATCCTTCGCTTGCGCTCAGAGCCTGCCCTGAGCTTGTCGAAGGGATGACAATTGGGTCGACACGGACGGCGCTAAAACCCCCGCTCGCTGTAACAACAACTCCACTTCTTGGCTAATTTCAGCGTAAGTGTTGTCTTTGATACTTGATTTGGGCACAAACATCAAATAATAACCCGATTTAATCCGCTCCGCCTTAATCAGCAACCGCGCCACCTCGCGAATTTGTCGACGCACCCGATTGCGCACAACTGCTCGTTTGTCCAACTTCAACCCCACTGAAAAGGCTAATTTTAGCTGTTTTTCAAACTTATCCACATCCATCTTCTTGGGGAAATAATCACGAATTTTGGCTAATTCTAAATATTTTAAGGTCAAAAACCCACCCCCGACCCAATGGCCGTGTTTGATGATGAGATCAAAATCTCTTTTTTTCTTTAATCTATTGATTTCCGGCACCATATCACATTTACATCGCTAAATATCACCTATTTTGTCTGTGAGCATTGTGGCAAAGCGACACTGCCACGCACAAGGAGCGTGCCATAATGCTCACAGACAAAATGCCCCCCCCTACATTATATCACAAACCCGCCGAAAATAACTTCGCGGCGGGTTTAAAGTGCAAAAATTGGCCAAAATATGCCTATTTGCGCAAACGCTTACCCTTCTTTTCATCCGAAACCGTTAATTTCTTGCGTCCTTTGGCGCGACGACGGGCCAAAACCGCGCGACCATTCTTGGTGCTCATTCTTTGCATGAAACCGTGACTGCGGGCGCGCTTGCGTTTTTTGGGTTGATAAGTTCGTTTGGGCATATGTTAATATTTAGCTGTCAGCACGGAGCTGTCAGCGCTGATTGAGTGAGGTTAGAATACACGGTATTTCACTCATTGTCAAGAGGTTATTTGAGTTTGTTATTTGAGTTAGATCCTTCGCCCGCTGTGGCGGACTCAGGATGACAAACAATACGAATCGCTTGTCACTTATCCACACCCTGTCCACACCCTATCCCCAACTATTCTTTTTGCTTAGTTTGCGCAAAAATCAGGATATGATAAACTAATATTGTTTTACGATTTTAACTAAATATCCCATCTTAAAATAGCCCCGTATGACCAATCATGAAATCTGGCAATCAGTGCTCGCCGAACTCGAGCTTACCCTTTCCAAAGCCAACTTTAATACTTGGTTCAAAGATACGGGCATTATCAGTTTTCAAGATGGTCAGGTGTTTTTATGCGTGCCCGACCAATTTCACCTGAATTGGATTCGTGAAAAATATACTTCAATCATTGTCAAGGCGCTCGAACGCCTCACCGGCAAACCCATCAAAAAATTGGAGTATAAAATCGATAATATTAAAAATGTCGTTTCAGCCGCTGAATTGGCCGCCGCCCAGGCGATCAAACCTTTGGAGCCCGCCATCACAGAACCAACCGCACCCGCTTCCGATCAACACCCCGGCCAATCAAATCCCACTTCATACAATAATTGCGGTGGTTTTGTGCTCAACCCCAAATATGTTTTTAGCACCTTTGTCGTCGGTCGCGGATCCGAGCTCGCTTATGCCGCCGCCCAGGCGGTAGTCAATAAACCGGGCGAAGCCTATAATCCATTATTTATCTACGGAGGCGTCGGTCTGGGCAAAACCCATATTTTACAGGCGATTGGCAATGAATTGGTGCGCAAAAATCCCAGCATCAATGTGATGTATGTCAGCGCCGAACGCTTCACCAATGATTTCATTTCCTCCATGAAAGACGGGACCGCTAAGGATTTTCAAAACCGTTATCGCCACATCGATTTACTACTGATCGACGACATTCAATTCATCGCCGGCAAAGACCGCTCTCAAGAATCATTTTTCCATACTTTTAACGAATTACACCAAGCCAACAAACAAGTAGTGCTCACCTCTGACCGTCCTCCCAAGGCCATCCCGGCGCTCGAAGACCGCCTTAAATCTCGTTTTGAATGGGGAATGATTGTGGATGTGGCGATGCCTGATTTCGAGACGCGCGTCGCGATTTTACAAAAAAAATGCGCGGAAAAAAACTTTATTCTTAGTGAAAAAATCATTCAAATTGTGGCGGCGGCGATTCAGACCAATATTCGCGAGCTGGAGGGCACTCTCAATAAAATCATCGCTTTCCACCAACTAAAAAACATCGAACCGACCGAGGAATCCGTCAAAACTTTGATTTCCAACAACGAAACCAGCGCCTTGCGCCGCTCGCTTACCCCCCAAAAACTACTTGATACCGTGGCGGAGTTTTATAACCTGCCGGTGGACGACATTTTGGGTAAAAATCGCGAGAAAAAGCTATCATTACCCCGCCAAATCACCATGTATTTGATGCGTGAAGACCTTAAAATGTCTTATCCCGCCATTGGTGAAGAATTGGGTGGTCGCGACCATACCACCGCCATGCACGCTCACACCAAGATTCGCAATGATATTGAAAACGATATGAAGCTTCGCCAAGAAACCGAACTGATCAAACAAAAATTATATTTAACTAACGCGTCTTGAAATTCTGTTGATAACCTGTTGACAAACTATTAACAACCCAAAATAATATTGGCAAATAAAAAATCGACTGTTGACAAAACTCTGAATAAAAATATTTTTTTATCCCCAGTTACCTCGGTTATCCACAGTAAAATATTTTTTAATAATTTTTCCCCACACCATTCACCGGCTGTCCCCAAATCTTTGTCCCCAGTAAAAACATGATTTTAGTAAGGCCCGCCAAGAAATAAAAAAATTATCCCCACTATTCACACCCCTTATTATTTATTATTACTTTAATATATATACATATAGACAATTACGAACCGGTAAGGGTGGGGATAAGATTTAACCTATTCAGTAAATTTAAAAAATATGAAATTTTCTTGTACCAAGGAGAAACTAACTAAAACATTGTCGCTGGTAGTGGGGGTGGCCGGTAAAAATATTAACTTACCCATCTTGAGTAATATCCTGATAAAAGCCGATAACCAAAAAGTGGAGATGATCGCCACTAACTTGGAGCTCGCGGTGGTCGCGAATTTACGCTCCAAAACCGAGGAAGCCGGCTCGTTCACCGTGCCCGCCCGCACCCTCATGGATTTTGTGAATTTATTATCCGATGAAAAGGTGGATATCGAGCTTCAGGATAGCGAGCTGATAGTGAAGTGTGGCAAATCCTCCACCAAGATCAAGGGGTCGCCGGCTGAAGACTTTCCTATTATTCCTTCTCTTGAGGATGGAAAAGGTTTCATGCTTAACGCCGAGAGTTTAAAACGGGGGTTGGATCAGGTTTTGCCGGCGGTAGCCAAAAACGATATCCGACCGGAGCTTTCCGGAGTGTATTTTGGTTTTAATACGGAAAACAATGTTGGTCAATTGGTGATGGCGGCCACCGATAGTTATCGTTTGGCTGAAAAAAAACTCAAACTCGATCAAGGCAGTGAGGTTTTTAAAGTAATTTTACCCGGTCGCACCGCGCAAGAGATGAGTCGGGTGCTTAGTTTGGCCGATGGGTCGGAGGAGACGGAAAAAAACTCGCGTATTTTAGTCGGGGAAAATCAGATCGCTTTGCATTTTGACAGTGTGCAGTTAGTTTCGCGTTTAGTGGATGGGCAATATCCGGATTATACCCAGATTATCCCCAAAGAATTCAAAACCACAGCGACCTTCGCGACCGGACAGATGGTGAAGGAGATTAAGGCGGCCGCTTTGTTTACCACCACCGGAGTGAATGCGGTATCTTTGGATCTAAATACTTCACAAGGCTCAATCGGGGTGTCATCAACCTCGACTCAAACCGGCGAATACACTTCGGAAATTCCAGCGGAGATTAGTGGGGAGGAAAATTCTATTCTTTTGAATCATCGTTATGTATTGGATGGGCTAAATAATATGTCCGATACCAGTGTGGCCCTCAAAGTAATTAGTGGCGACAGCCCTTGTCTGCTTACTCCGCAAAACGACGCGTCGTATTTATATATTGTGATGCCGATCAGACAATAAATCGTAAAGTTTTAACGCGTGGCCGTGGCGGTGAAGAAAATAACCTGCTTTAATAAAAATACCCCTCCGATAATCGTCGGAGGGGGTTGGTGTTCTAACTGAAAAACACCTGTAAGACTTCTCCTGGAGTCAGTTTTTTTTGCGAAAGCACTCCAATATTGGGATTGGAGTGAATTTCGGGTGGCAAGTTCCAATCGCCCGAGCCCAGAATAATCATTCGGGTGGGGCGGTCCGTGGTTTCGTCATTGACAGACTGGTTGATTTGTTTGATTTTATCCAACCAGTCTCGGGAGCAAAACACCAAGTGGGTGTATTGTCTTGACTGAACTTCCATGAGTAAAGCTGGCAACTGGTGTTTGGTGGTGGGCACAACCTCCACTGTCGACTCTCGACCAAATACCTCGCGAATGCGATCCGCGAAAATATTCGGGTTCACCGAACAGATGACGCCGATTCTCATGTCTTCCTCCCCAGGAATTGCAGGTTAGAAACGAAAGGGCTGATAATAGTATATAGTAATTAAATTTTTACGGCAACAAAATACCCGTGATATTGTCAAGGGTATTTTGTGGTGGATAAATAAAGGAGTGATGAATTATTCTTGCGCCCTTTTTAAATCCACAGCCATTTGAGCGATCAAATCGGCGGGGTTGTTGAATTTCTTCGGCAAGCGTAAAAATCTGTCCGTAACAATCGTAATGTTTTTATTACAAAGGTCGCCGGTGAAATTTAAAATATGCACCTCGAGGCAAAGTTTTTTGGTAAGTGAATTTATACCATAATACAGCAGTCCTTCGTAAACAGATCCTTCGAAACGCACAGTGCAACCATACAATCCGCGTACCAATCCACCAGCGCGCGCCGGCAGTAAATTGGCGGTGCGATACCCGAGACCGGCTCCGGCGCCAGCGCCCTGGATCACCGTGCCCGATATCGTGCGCGAGCGATTGAGCGCGGTGGCCTCGTAAACAGAGAGTAATAATAAGAGCGCGCCGGCGATTTGTGAAGCGGACAAAATATTGTGATTGAGAAAATAATCAAAAACAACAGCCGATAATGGCCATGATAATTCACACAAAGTAGCGATTGAAGCGGGGATTTTTTTTAGGCCATAATAATACAGCCACATACCGGCCGCGCCCGAGGTAAACACGATCACGATGAGTGTGAGCCAGATTTTTCCGGTCGCGGTGGGAATGGCCGACGCGTAAAAATATAAAGCCGGCACAATCATAATGAGCACGGTAAAACCAAACCGCAACGCCGCGAGCAGGCCGTAGTTAATATTTTTTAACGAGTATTTGCCAAAAGTGGTCGATGATCCCCAAGAAAAAGCGGCCGCGAGCGAAAATCCGGCGATAATCATAGTCGCCTGGGGTAAAGAAGCGATAGTGAAGGGGTCGCGGAAAGTGGTAAAGTAGCCGCCGATGATCGCGATGAGCGCGTAGAAATAAAATCGGCGCGGAAAGCGCTCGTGTAAAATAATCGCCGCGAGAAAAATCGCGAAAATCGGTTGAAATTTTTGCAGTAGTATCACCACCGAGATGTCTTTAAAGCCGGTAAGGAAAAGCGCTTTGGTGATGAAAGTGGTGCCGAGCGCGCCGCCAAATAACGCCACCCAAAAAATAGTCAGCCATTGTTTTTTGGTGATGTTTTTGAGCTGTCCGCGGAAATAAATCAGCAAAGGCGCCAGAACGATAAATCCCAGCAGATGCTCGAGAAATACTACCAATGTCGACGGCAAGGCGTAGAGGTTGGGACGCAAAAATGTGCCGTCCAAACTCCAGAGCAGGGCGGCCACAACCACAGCGAGCGACCCCGCAAAAACTTTATTGATCATAAAAATGGGTTAATTAACCATGGTAGTATAACTAATTATGCCAATCTGCGCAACCATAGAGCGCGGGCAATAAAGGCCAAAATAAAAGCAGTCAGTCCGCCGGCGGTGGCCGCGAAGTATTCATTGGAAAAAATATTTGTTTGTTTGCTCGTGACCGGCGCGGTCGATGACGCCGTCGATGATGATCCGATCGAAACAATGTCGTCTGGCCCGCGCGGCCAAATTTGATAGCCGGTTTTCGCTTGTTCCAGCACCCCGGTTATCGTGATATTTTCACCCTCCTTAAATTTTTTCTTGTCGATTTTGGCATTGGTTTTGAAATATATCACCGCTTCGCTATTACCATCATCGATATACATGAGATTACTTTTGATCTCGGTGATTTCACCGGAAATTTTTACGAGTCCGCCCAATTTTTCTTCCGCCATTTCCTCGATGGAGGAGGTGGAAATAATTATCTCTTGACCGGTGGCTAAAATGTCGATATTATTTTTGGATTTTAACCGAATCCGCCGGACTCCGCTCGCGGTGCCGAGTGTGCCCTCGGCGGAAATTTTGTCGCCGATCGCTAATGGTGGAAAATCTTTTTTATACTGATAAATTTGAATGCCGGATTCCCCGTCAAACAAATAAAAATACTGACTGCCGAAAATATTGGGCGCGACCACCACTGACCCCGTGACTTTGACGATGGCGCCGTCACTCGCGGCGCGCGCGTCCGTGATCGATATTGATCCGAGGTAAGGTGCGCCGGGTTTTTTGGCGGGCGAAGCGGGCGCGTTCGCGATTTTCATCGCAGTGGTCGAGTTTTCCGTTGACGCGATTTCTTGTCCGGCTTTGGTTTGGCCGTATTCAAAAACATCTACCAGAAAATCCTCGTGATCGCGCAGTTCAATCGCGCCACCACTGTTATTGAGGGTAAACTTAGTGATTGGTTGATAAAAAATAAGCTCGTCGTGGCCGGCGATAGTGGTGCTGCGCGGAAATTGATAACTTTGGTTTTTGTACATCAGTTGCCACAGTGAGACATCGACCGCGACCTCGCTCAAATTTTTTATTTTAATATACTCGTCGTCAGTGTCGCCGGTTTGGTTGGGCATGACCGCGCTAATTGCGATGTGGGCCGATACCGTCGTGGTCGGATAAGCGCGAAATTTAAAGTTTTTAAAACTGACACTACCGGCGGTGCTGGTCGCAAACACAGTCGCCAAATGCGGGCCGGAAGATACGAACGAGTATGAGATGTTGGTACCGGTCGCGATTGTATTTTCGCCCAAATCCCAGGCGACCTGCAGACGGCCACCCCGGGTGTCAAGCGAACCATCGGCGCTAAATACAGTACTGCTGCCAACCACGATTTTGGTGGGGAATTTAATTGTCCAAACAATATCCTTGTTGATCGGGCTTTTGGAAGATGTTTTGGTGGTGGACGACGCGTTTGATTCACTGTCATCTTCCGGATTATTTTTTTCCGATTCCGAAATATTGTTAGCCGCGTCCGGAGTCGGGGTGAGGGTGGATTTCCAAATACCGGTGCCATCAATAGCGCGCGCGTAAGTTTGATTGTTGGCCGATGCGGAATAGGTGGCCGAATCTACAGTCGCGCCGGCGGGATTTTTTAAATACACACTGTCGCCGGTGTTATTGAGATAGCTCGTTGATTCCAAATCGAATTTTAAATATCCCATGGCGCCAATCGTGCCGGCTAAATCTTTGCAGGCATAAGTGGTGGTCGCGCCCCGCGCATCGCAAATATATCCGCCGGCGAGATTGATCGCGACAGCGCCCGGGTTGTAAATTTCCACCCATTCATCATCGACATCCGGGTCAGGCATGATTTCATTGAGGCGAATTTGCGCCCACAGCGAAGAAGGATCGGCTGTGGAAATGATTTCATCGGTCGGGGCGGGTATGGCAGTTTCGTTGGCTGTTTTTGGGTCGATTTGGGGCGCCGTGATGGTGTTGGCCGTTCCCGGAGTGGGATTATCGGTTAGCGCCCAATCAGCGTCGCTATCCGTGTCCTGGCCATCTACGCGACGCGATAGAGTTTGGGTGGAGGTGGTGCTTGGGAAAGAAGTGTTGCTGTAGTTAAATTGGTCAAAAATTAATAGACCGCTTGTTGTGATTAAAATTATTGAGTCACCGCCATTGTCCAATCGATTATTAAAGGAAGTTGTGGTGAATTGATGGGGTTGAACAATGATTGAAGTTAGCAGTTTGTTATTAGTAGTTGCATCTCGCAATTCTAAACCGGTCAAGTCCACACACTCATCAAATATATTATATAATTCAACCCAATCCGAGGTGGTATATGACGACACCTCGTTTATTTTTATGTTCGACCAGGCCGTCGAAGTGGCGCAGTCCGATGCGCCGGCAGAAAAATTGGCGTAAAAAATAAAAATACCGCCCATTACAGCAGTAATTACCAGAATCCATTGTTTCCCTCTCATAAAAAATTATTTAGATATTATTTTTGGGATATTATAACATGATTGACTGTTGAGGTTAAGTATGGTATATAATACGGTCGGAAACAAACTTCCGAATGGATCTAAATTCATGCCTGGGGAGGTGTGCCATGATCATGATTAAGCGGTTCTTTGAGTCGGCGTATCGCCTGTGGGCGATGTGTATCGAGGCGCTCGTGCGCAAGAGTGCTTTTGCGCGTGCCGAGTTTTTTATCGGCAAGATGCGCCGGTGGCTACCGGACAACAGCCGTGTCTTGGACATCGGCTGTGGCTCCGGTCACATTGGAGCCGCGCTCAGTATGCGTGGCTTTCATGTCGCCATGGTTGATGTGGGCCCGCCCTGGGGGTACATCGGCCAGTGGCTCTTCGGCAAACCTTGTGCCTACGCTCTGTCCGAACGGGTGGGTGTGGCTTATGACCCTGAATTCTGCGGTTGTGGGTTGGATGTCAAGACCAGCACTCTCGATGTCGTGCTGTTGGCCTTTGTCCTCCACCACACTGAAAACCCGGTGCAACTACTAAGTGAGGCGGTGCGTGCCGTGCGTACTGGTGGCCGAATCGTCGTTTTCGAGGACATTCCCCACACGCGTTGGCAGGCGTTTTGGGGGCGGGTCAGCGATGTGCTCATCAACCTCGAGTTCGGTGGGCCACACAATAACGAGACCGACGACCGGTGGCAGGATATTTTTTACATGATGCACCTCGAGGTGGTGTATACCGAGTCGTGGGTGAGCAAATTGGGGCCATTACGGTTCCCCAACACCATGTATATTTTAGAGAAGACGGAGAATTAGCCGTCTGACCAGTTTCATAACCGAGGACCATCCATCCTCGGTCTTTTTTATCCCAAAACCAAAATTTGTATACACTACTCTACACAAATTGGGGACAACAGTGGGGATAAGTCACCCTAACTGTGGATAACTTTTGGCATTTTTACTTGTTTATGACCAGTTAATCCACAAATTATCCCCAATCTTAGCCCATAACCTGTTTGTATACACTACTCTACACAAACAAAATGGCATTTTTTAGCCTGTTTTGACTATTTTTAAGCTAAAATTAGCCAATATTCAAACAGTTACCCCACCCCCTTGACAAGATTACCAAAGTGTGCTATAATAAATCTTGTGATAGTGATATCACGCTATACAAGTTGTTCATTATACAACTTACCCGCACAACTGCAAAGTATTATAGGAAGCGAATTCACAGCTATTGACCATATAAAATTGAAAGATAGCAGTGAATCGTACTTCTTCTCGGGCATCCTCAATTATGCTAACCTGATCGTATGAGACGGTTGGCGCCGAGGCCCTGCCTCCAAGCGGTTGCGGTTCAATCCAAACTGAGCAAGTCGAATCGTCTGCTCTGGCCTCGGCCGGAGCCTACCTCGCCCTGTCCAGTACAAAGGCGAGTTACCCTTAAAATTATATTTATCGGGGCAAGACCCGCCTTTTTGGTTTTTAGGGCGATTTTCGTTTTCATCTATTGACTAACTATCGTCTTCAACGGTATAATATTGGCAAGAGAAGCTTATTTAGGTAATTGAAATATATGGCCAATAACAAGAGTAATAAATTCAGCGCTGATTTTTTGAAAAAAATCCAAAGTATTTTAACATCCGAGAAAGAACGATTGGAAAAAGAACTGGAAAAATTTTCACGCAAAAATCCCCATGTGGCCGGTGACTATAATAGTGAGTTTCCGGACTATGGCGACAAAGACGACGAGAATGCCGCCGAGGTAGCCGAATATGCCACCAATCTTCCGCTCGAAGAAAGTTTGGAAAAAACTCTGCGTGATGTCGGGCAATCGATGAAGCGACTCGACGAAGGCACTTATGGTTTTTGTAAATACTGCAAAAAACCGATCGACGAAAAACGCCTGCTTGCTCGCCCCACCTCAAGCGCCTGTGTGGAATGTAAAAAAACCATTACTCAAGAACTGTAATCAGCGCGAAATTTCGTAATTATGTCTTCCAAAAAAATCCTGTTGGCGATTTTCATTTGCAACGGGTTTTTTTTATTGTTTGATCGGTTTTTGAAATATCAGGCGGTCCACGATTGGTCGGCGCGGGTTTTGTGGGGGGAATATTTTGGTTGGTATCCGTATTTTAATTATGGGATCGGGTTTGGTTTGCCGGTGCCGAAGGTGGTGACTATTATTATAACTATAATAATTCTATCACTTATTCTTTATATCATTGGTTATCAGGCCTGCCTGTCCGGCCTGTCTGCCGGTAGGCAGGGTAGGCAGGTATTAGGTATAAGGTATAAGCCTGCCTGTCCGGCCTGCCTGCCGGCAGGCAGGGTAGGCAGGGTGTTGGGAGTGAGCGCTTTGCCTTTGATTTTTTTTGGCGCGTTGTCCAATTTGATTGATCGGGTTTGTTTTGGTTATACTGTCGACTATTTTTTTATTTTAACCGGCTATATCAACTTGGCCGATGTGATGATAGTTGTGGGTTTTATTTTATTTTTTGCGCATAGCAGGAGGCTTGGGATTTATGATTCGGTGTCTAACACCTAATACCTTTAACCTGTCACCTAATTTGTATGTTTTTCAAATTAAATTCAGCGGCCGCGGTCGGGCTGGATTGTTTGCCGGTGGATGTGGAGGTGGATATCAGCAAGGGCCAGACCAATTTTAGTATCGTGGGTATGGCCGATACCGCGATCAAGGAGGCGAAGGACAGGATCCATTCGGCGATAAAAAATTCCGGTTTTGAATACCCGTTTAATTTTCGTATTCTCATAAATTTGGCTCCGGCTGATTTACCCAAAGAAGGATCGGCGTATGATTTGCCGATGGCCGTGGGCATGGTTTTGATTGGACAAGAGATTCGTGTTGATTTGGACGATGCGCTCATATTGGGCGAGCTCGCGCTTGATGGCGCGGTGCGTCACATCAATGGCGTGCTACCCATAGCCCTTTTTGCCAAAAAAAACGGCATCAAAAAAATATTTGTACCGGCGATGGATGCGCCCGAGGCCGGGCTCGTGGAGGGGATAATTATTTATCCGGTAAAAGATTTGAAAACAGTAATTACCCATATTGTGGGCGATGAGCAAATCACTCCTTATCGCGCGTCACTTGAAAGTTTTGAGGCAAGATCGGAATACGAAACCGATATGGCGCTAATCAAGGGGCAAGAATTCGCCAAGCGGGCACTCGAGATCGCCGCTTCGGGCGGGCACAATGTGATCTTGTCCGGTCCGCCCGGCAGTGGCAAGACACTACTAGCCAAAACATTACCGTCAATATTGCCGGCTCTCACGCCAGATGAGGCGCTTGAGGTGACAAAAATATATTCAGTGGCCGGATTATTGCGCGGAAATTTAGTGCGCGAACGGCCGTTTCGCAGTCCGCATCACACCGCTTCAGCACCGGCTTTGATTGGCGGTGGTCGGATCCCTCGGCCGGGTGAAATTTCGCTTGCTCATCGCGGTGTGTTATTCTTGGATGAGTTTCCGGAGTTTCCCAGGTTTGTTACCGAGAGTTTGCGACAACCACTCGAAGACGGTGTGATCACGGTGGCGCGCGCGCAGGGGACGCTGTCTTTTCCGGCGCGCTTTATTTTGGTCGCATCGCAAAATCCCTGTCCGTGCGGGTTTGCGAGCGACCCCGAAAGGCCGTGTGTTTGTCCACCCGGGCAAATTACCCGGTATCAGCAAAAGGTCAGTGGGCCATTGTTGGATAGGATTGATTTGCATGTCGAGGTGCCGAGGGTGCCATTTGAAAAATTGTCCGGTGGTGATTTGGCCGAGTCGTCGTCAAATATTCGCGCCCGAGTGGAAAAAGCGCGCGCCATCCAAGCGCGTCGATTTGCGGGGCGGGGGATTCACACCAATAGCGAGATGCGCAATGTCGATTTGCGCGAATTTTGTCAGCTTGAGGATAGTGTTTTGGACTTGTTGCGCGTTGCGACCGCGCAAATGCATTTGTCGGCGCGAGCGTTTAGTCGGATTTTAAAGGTGAGTCGAACCATTGCGGATTTGGATGGCAGTGATAAAATACAACTCGCGCACGCGGCCGAGGCGCTGCAGTATCGTGGGAAAACAGATTAATTTCTGGCCGCTTAATTATTCGGGTATTGTGCCACGCTCCTTGTGCTTCCTGCCTGCCGGCAGGCAGGCGCAGTGTCGCTTTGGCACAATACCCGAATAATTAAGCTTGTGAAAAAAAGTTTTTGTTTTGCCCGATACTTCGCGATAAAATTTTTACGATGTGACTTATGACAATTGAAAAAGAACGCCTATCCGTCGATACTTTTATCCCGCCTTGGGTGCGACACGAGCATGAGGCGCGCTTTGAGTTTGCGTCTCGTTTTGTCAAAGATAAAATCGTGGTGGATTGCGCATGCGGATCGGGATTGGGGTCAACGATATTTGCCCAAGCGGGAGCGAGACAAGTATTGGCCTATGATATTTCCGCCGACGACATCGCCCGCGCGCGCCAAAAAAATAATTTACCAAATTTAGTTTTTGCCGTTGGTGATGCGACGAGTTTACCGTGCGCCGATCAGTCGGCCGAAGTGTTTATTTCACTTGAAACTATCGAGCATCTTTTTGCTGATGACAAATATTTGTCTGAAGTGAGGAGGGTTTTAAAACCCGATGGAGTATTTATTTGTTCTACTCCCAATCGTAGTGTCACCGGTCCCGGTACGACCATCATTGATCATCCGGCGAACAAATATCATGTGCGTGAGTATAGCCAAGAGGAGTTTGTGGACCGGTTAAAAAAATATTTTTTATCGATTGAAATGTTTAGACAAAATCCTCAAGCTAATATTAAATTTCAAATAATTAATTTTATCGCGAAATATTTTTCCGCCAAATCAGCGGTGCGATTTGGCCAGTTTTTGAAATTACCCCGGTTAATTTTTGATCGATCGAGCGATCACGCGGTTGTCTCGCAAAAATCAGGGCAAGAATATGAATATTTAGTCGCGGTGTGTAGAATCTGATTTTTGCCAGTCAGCATTTTGACTGGTATAATAACAATAACATCAACTCAACGCGCCGCGGGCGCAGGAGGTGTGTGTCATGTTGACACAACGGAAGAAACAGACGGTGGTTCTTTGGGGAGTGGTGGCCCTGTTTGGCGCTATTGGCCTGGTTTACTGGGTCAAGAGCGCGAATTGGGTCCCGCTCGCGATCTTCTCGGCCGGTCTCATTGAGTGGTTCATCAACACTCTATGGGCGCGGTCGGCGGCCAAGGATCAATTCTTGGTCACGGGCGTGGTGGCGGGCATCAATGCCTCGGCTACCTACATTTTTGTGGTGATCACCAATCTGGTGATCGCGCACAATCCCGACGGCATGCTCTATGTCGTCGTCAACCTCGTCGCCTATGGCGTCGGTAGTGGCGCGGGCTCGATGTTCGCGATGCGGGCGTTCCCGAAAAAACAATAAGGAGGCCAAGCATGAAGCGAGAGGTGTGCAGTAGCGTTGGCCGCCCCGATCATCAAACGCATGATGTCGGGGCGGCGGTTAATTTAAATTAAAAACTCCCTCGGTTTTGGCCGAAGGAGTTTTGGTTTAATTGTAGTTATCGTTTTCGTCGAAATTCGCGTCCTTGGCCTTGCCATACATCGAGCTATCGATCTCGATATTGCCGTCGCTATACTCGTTGATGTAGGCCTCATCATCGGTGATCGGCTCGATGTCTTTGGTCTCGCCTGAACATTTTTTACAGTCGCCGCAATCACACCCCTCATCGCAACAGTCGCAGGAGGCGTCGATTTCGTCGATTACTTCTTTTTCATTTTCATCGTTTATGTTGTCTTTCAACATAAAATTTATTTGTTTAGATAATGGCAGTGGTGCCGTGAGCTGCTTTGTGAAGCGCGTTAGAACCGAAATCGAGCAGTATAACGGCTTGGTTTACTATATTCCGAAACTGACCGAAAGTCAATTTACCGTTTAGTTAATAATATTTGTTTGACCCCGCAGGGGTTATTTGGGTAAAAGGCCTGAAAATCAATTTCGGGCCTTTTATGTTGTTATTTGGTTATTTGGCCTGTTGGAAAAAACCGGTTAGAACCCCAACGAATATTATCCCCCATTCTTCATCGCATAATCCAATAAATTCCAATTTGATTTACGCGGATTGCCGAGCGATGTAAAATATTTAGAACATTCTTTAATAAATTTTGATTTTTTACCCTCCTCACGGCTAATATTCAACCCGAACAAATCCGAAAACACCTTTATAATATTTACATCTACCAACCACCCGGGGCGATTAAGAGCAAAAATCATTACGGCATTTGCTATATAATCACCGACTCCGGGTAGTTTCATCAAGTCTTCATATTTTTTGGGTATATCGCCGTTATAATTTTTATTTATCACTTTAACGAGGGTAGTGACTGTATTTACTCGTTTTTCTAAACCTAACGGTCGAAATATTTTAGACAAACCACTTTTCTTTGCCTTTTGTAATTTTGAAAAGGTTGGATATTTTTTCATATAAATAATAAACTGCTTTTCCGCTTGTTGAGCCCTTGTCCTTTGTAATAGCAACTCGGCCATTAATATTGAGTATGCGGTCGGCTTTTTTCGCCAATAATAAAATACATCTTGGGACTTAGCCCAAGACAATACTTGCCGTCTCAGCGTCCTAATAAGCCGCTTTTCTTTATCCGTTAGGTTATCGTGAAGGCCAAATTTACGCATATACTAAAATTACAATCTATGATATAATCAAACTGTTCAACAGGTTTTATGGGGAAAAATAACAAAAAAAACAAATTCAAAGTCATTGATCTATTCGCCGGAATCGGGGGTATGAGGATGGGATTTGAAAAGGCTGGATTTCAGGTTGTTTACTCAAACGACTTGGATCCGAACGCTTGTAAGACATACAGGGCTAATTTTGGTGACATTGATCAAAATGACATAAAGAATATCAATACCGATATTATACCAGATTTTGATATTTTATTGGGCGGCTTTCCCTGCCAGCCATTTTCAATGATAGGGAAACGAAAAGGGCTTAACGATGATCGCGCCAAAGCGTTTTTTCATATCATCCGAATTTTGGCCGCAAAACAACCGCGGGCTTTTGTTTTAGAAAATGTTAAACACCTTCGCCTTTATGACAAGGGCAAGGTATATGAACGACTAAAACAAAACTTGGAGTGGGCCGGGTATCGCGTAAAAGAAGCCGTATTAGATTCGAAAAACTTTGGCGTTCCGCAGCACAGAGAACGGCTATATATAGTTGGTTTTTTGGATCACAGTATAGATTTTGAATTCCCTAAACCCCATTGTAAACCGGTTGCTCTTTCTGACATCTTAGAAAAAGACATTGATGAATTCTATTATCTGTCACAAAAATACTACAAGGGTTTACTTAAACACAAAAAACGGCACGAGAAAAAAGGCAGCGGATTTGGATGTCAAATCTTGGATGTTGGTGGCATCTCTAATACATTGGTAGCGGGGAATATGGGCCGTGAAAGGAACTTAATAAAAGACAGGCCGGTTAAGAAAAATAAATTTGGGATTAGAAGAATGACGGTTAAGGAATGTGCGCGGTTACAAGGGTTTCCTGAAAAATACAAGTGGCCTGTTTCTATAACCAGAGCGTATCAGCAATTGGGTAATGCCGTAACCGTAAATGTGGCTGCGGCAGTCGCTAAGAAAGTGCGTAAAATACTTGAAACAGGGGCAAATCATTAATTTATTTCGATTTATTTCCACCTGCTTGACGCAAGCTTATCGCCGGTTAATTGTAAAAAACAATTGCGACACAATACCCGTCCGTCCTTAGTAATATAGAAATCTTTCTTATACTTTTGTATCGCTTTCCCGCGTTCAATACTACATACTTCGCATTTATTTTTATTCTTCAATACCGAATCTCTTCTCTTCCCGCGAAAAACACCAAGGCATTGCTCACAATACCCTTTTTTTACGTGTGGTATTTTGGTGGTTCCGCACCCCCTACAACTAATATAATATTTTGTCCATCGTTGTTTTTCTCGTCTTTTTTTATTATCGGCTTCTTCTAACACTTCGGGGAAGAATTTATTAAATTTTGATACCGACAGTCCGACTTCTTTTGCCAAGGCTTTTATTTGGGTGCCGCTGCCAACTCTTAATATAAATTCCGGGGTAAGTTTTCTAACATCTTCGTCAGATATTTTTTTAGATAAATTAAAATTATGAGCAATTTTTTCGCCTTTTATAGATTCTTCAATATCAATATCAAATCCCTCCCTTATTTTTGCTTTAACTTCCTTGGTAACCGCTTTGATGATTATTTGGCTAATACGCTGTGTCGTGACTTTTTCCGTTTGACCTATTTTTCTCAGAGTTTCGCCGTTTCGATATCGTATTAAAATACCCCTTTCTCTATCTGATAATTCTAACTTTTCATTTTCATAAGGCACCACATAATAATTCAAATCTGGTTCTGGTTCTGACTCTTCTTCATCTTCACCAATATTAATTTCTATCGGATTAACTTTTGGTTTGGCTACCTCATTATATCTATTAGCCAAAATCTTATCGATAATTAATTTGATTCTGACGGCAAATTTTTTGTCTTGTTCAATTTTTTTGGCAATCCTACTACAAGAGTGCATCATCGTGGTGTGATCCCTATTACCGATAATTTTTCCTATTGCCGGAAAAGATAAATTTTCAACCAACCTTAAACAATAGGCAAGAACCATCCTGACTTCCGCAATGTTTTGTTGCCTGTCCTGTGCAAAAACGGCCTCTTTGTTAACCCCGTAATTTTCACAGACGATGTTTATTATGTTTCCTTCAAAATTCATAATTTTTCGACCGGCGTAAAGTCTTCCTCAAAGAAAAATTGGTTGAGGTCGTTAATGGCCGCAAAATGGACTTTTCTTGTTAATTCATCCAGTTCGCTGTCGACCCTATCTGCTCGAAAATTTTCCGAATCTCTTTTTTGCAATTCGTGCAGCATTTGTTTGACAAAAATGTCAACATATCTTTGAAAAAGATAATCCCGCCATCTTATTGAATTATCAGTATATCTATCAAGTATCGCCTTGGCCAAAGGACTTTGCGTATTGATCCAATAAATCCCTTCTTGCACATCCTGATACCGTTGGTAAACTAACGGATCACGTTCGGACAATATAACCGATTGTTCCCCGGGATTTATCATTAATGGATCCGGGTGTATTCCCGAGAGCAAAACTTGCGGAGTTTTAGGGTTCTTACCTTTATCTTTCCCCGTAGCTTCAATGGTTTTAACGGTCATTTCGGTGCTTAATTTACCGACGGTAGCGATAAGTTGCGCCTCTTCTCCAACTTTTTTACCAATAACAATAAAGTTTATAACTGCAACCGTGTCTCCGGACGGCGTTGTTTTTATATTTTCCGCTTTTATTGTAATTTTTTGTTCACTAACGATGATATTATTTGAAGACGCCTCTATTTTTATAATACTTCCGAGCGGAATTGGATTAGGGACGGACGCTTTTAACGTGATCCTCTCTTCAAGGCTATTTTGTATTTCAGCATAGGGATAACTAAAAGCAAAACCATCCTTGGGTAATTCTAATATTTTTCTCTTAACCCCTCCCTCATCGTTATTTCCGCCGCCAGCACCACCGCCGCTTTTGAATAAATCTCCCATAAATTTGGACATAAACCTATCTTTCCATTTATTCAAAAAATCATTATAAGCAGCCGATATTTGTCTTCGTTGAACCTCTTGTTCTTTTTTCTCCAATGCGGCAATTGAGTTTGCGTATTTATCAACTTGCTCCCTCAACCAACCCAAGAGAGCAACCGCACGCACATTATTTTCTACAAGTTTTGAGCGATCGTTCTTTACGGCGTCCATTTCAGAATCTTCCAATATCGGACACTCACATTCACCATAAATAAATGAAGCTTGCGGGAATGCGGTCACCCCCAATTCAAAAAATTGATATGAAGCTATAACTCCTACCTCACCTATTATATCAACCCTGTTCAGATCGGCTACCCGGCTGCCCTTACCGAATGCCTCTTCGGAAGTTTTTAACACCAAATTTCCAACTTGATATTTTGCATTTGCCATTTCTACCGAATTTTTCTCTCCGCTTTCAATTATCTCAATAACCGACGGTATTTCAACAAAATACGGCTTTTCAAAATTTGGAAGCGGTTTAATGTCGTCGGGTTTAAGAAGTGTAGCGTCAGAAAAATTATTGTGGCTGGCCCATACACTAATTCGAATTAATATGCGACGCGCCTGCGGATGATTTTTTAATTTTTCAACCAACTTATCAAATTTAATATTATTTTTCATTTTTGACGGACCGATTCCTCTAACCACGGTAAAACCAATCTTACCTTCCACAATCTGTTCTTTGACTCCCTTGGGAAAATTTAAGTCTTCGATATTAGCAATAGAAAATGCTTCTTTGGGGTTGGCTTTCTTATTCTTAAAACCGTCAGCGAAACCGTATTTACGGTTTTCATTAAAACCAAAAATGTTGATCTTGCCGTCTTTATAGGTTACAAAATGAGATTTCTCAAACATCTGGCGCATATAAAATTTTCCGCCATTTCCGTGACCGCCATATACTCTCTTTTTCAAACCACGTTTTGCAGCTTCCGGGTCACCCCATCTCTTAAATGCTTTATCAATATCCGTATCACTCATACCAACAAAATCAATACATTCAAAAGCAGCGTCGTCTTGTTTTCCGTCTACAAAGCGTAATATTATGTTTTGTTCTGAATCCGGCAAGTCGGACCTTGTATATGCGTCTTTTGAATTTTTTATCCACTCTGCAATTCCTTTTTCGTGGTCGAACTTAAATTCGTTGCCGATAATATCTAATAAATGGTCATCTATCACGTTTGGTTCTTCAATAATGGTAATATTTTTTTGTTTCATATTCATTTTCATAGTAAAGGGAAGTTATTTAGTTTGATAATGTGATATTATACTTTGAAATTTTTCAAGCATAAATTTATGGTAGGGATCAATTTTTTCGCGAATAAATGGTAAATTTTTTTGATTATTTAATTCTTCAACGGCACTACATACCGTATCAAAACGCCCGAGGAAATCATTTTTTGATGTGCGCGGAGTTACCCCAATGTAGTTAAAAAAATCGGTGTCCGTAATTTTATCTGTTTTGCCATCAACGAAAAGTTGGAATCCTTCCGTCGTCTCAATACGCGCCACTTCCTTTTCCGTGAATCTGGACAACCTTCCGCTGTAACCAACTTGTTTCCCGCTTGCTTGTATTTCAACTTGTTCTGCAAAGGATATTCCGCGATCGGTTAAGGAAAAAACTTTATTATTAGCTTCTATTAATCCTTTTTTTCTAAAATCATACAGTGGTTTATGAACTAAGTCCCCAGAATCGGGATATTCAGAGTATCCTCTCAAATGAAAATTTTCGGCAAACATCTTAAATGCACCGACCACAATGTCCTCGTATTTCAAATTTTTTTTTGTCCCCTCACTCATCTTATACATCACAAGTATAATTTTTTCTGCTCGCGACAGGCCTGCTAAATTATTTGTCATAAATTATAGGGTAAATTTAATATTTTTCGATTTTTGAAATCGAGCCTTGGTTAAACGTATTTGATCTTCAATAGCCTTAAAAATTTTGGCTATTTCTTCGTCCGAGTATTGATAGGCGCTTTTATTTGAACAATTACCCAAAATTCGAATAGACCGCAAAACCGCTTTTGTTCTGCGTTCCGCAACTCGCTTAAAGCGAGCTGATCTGTTTTCTTCTTTTATTTCTGACATAAGTTATGTGAATTTGATATAAATAATGAAACTATTTATATCAGTATAGCCGATAACCCAAACTATGTCAACTGCCGACTGTTAACAACATTGACAATCCTATTTAAAAATATTGAATTTTTGCCTATAATTAGCATTTTTAACAATATAAAATTCATTTTATATTTACCCCTATTTACTTTTTACCCCGTTTGGCCTATAATAACCCTGCGAACTACAAGATATTATTACCGAGAGAAGCAAAAAGCTTAACCGCTTTGTCGTTTGTGTATTGGAATGGGCACCCAGACCAAACACAAACGGCGTCTCTCGGGACACCTTTGTAGTTCGCAGGTCTTGGGTGTCCATTTTTATTTTTAATTTATTTTTATGTCAAACATAAAATGCCCATTCTGCGCCGAAGAAGTCTTATCAGACGCTATTATTTGCAAGCATTGTAAAAGTCAGATTCCACCCAAACCAGTGGTGAATAAAATAAAAGAAAAAAGCAATCCTTTTAAAATGTGGTTTTCTCTTAAATCACCACTTGGCATATTAGTTTGGCTAACGATCACGATGATGTTTATCGGCATAATATCAACTACATTTCTACAATCGCAACAAGAGCAATCTCAAAAGCAATCCATTGCGAAAAGACAGGCGGATATAGCTTCTAAAATAAAATTTACTACCGAATACATCAATGGCAAACAACCTATAAAAGAAATGGTGATTTATAGTATCATTAATAATAAATTCATTAATCCGATAGGACCGGATAATACTTATTCTGAATTTGATTTAGCTAATTACGAAAATAAAGAATATGCCGATGAATATTTTGTTGATTCGGGAGTTAAAGCGGATGTGTATGAGGAAGATACAGTCAATAACAAATCGCTTATAAAAACTACCAATAGAGACAACACGAAAATAGTGGCTTGGATAGAGAGCGACGCGTTAATGACAAACAAAGAATATACCAATCAGAAACAGAAAGATGACATAGAATCAGCAAAAATCGGTAGAGAGGATGCCGAATGGGATAATTCAAGGGCGGGGCGTATATGCAACAAACACCCAGAGTGGGGACATTCAACCTGCGACCGCTTGGCAAATAATGAAATTTGGATTGGTATGAGTTTGGATATGTTAAAATCGGAGCGAGGAAATCCGAGCTCGGCTAATCCTTCTAACTACGGAACTGGGAGATCGTGGCAATGGTGTTGGTCTGGTTATACACCGATGTGTTTTTATGGTGCCGATGACGGTATCATTAATTCTTATAATTAATTTCGACATATTGACACTCACCCGCCCCATAGATTATAATACAATCACAACTAAACACTCTCGTGTGTTGAAACAAACAACACACGCTTGATCCCAAAGGGTTCAGGCGAGATGTGTAAAGTCCAATCCAAAATGAATATTATCATTTTGGCGGGCTACACATTTTGCCCGAACCCTTTTTTTATTAAGTATTTAATCACAATATGCCTAACGAAGCACAAACAAGACGGGAATATAAACAAATTGCCAATGAATTTGGCCGTGTTAATATCCAACTCAAACGCGTTAGAGACAAAATAAGGTCTTATTACACAAAAGTTTTGCCGGATTTTGTAGATTATGACCACATAATTATAAACACAAAAACCGGTAATACTTACGCAAACCAAATGACCAGACAAAGGATCGGGTTGGAGGGTGGCGATTTACAAATTAACATACCCCGCAATCGCCTCTATGAAAATACTAATTCTGAAACAAATTTTACATATTGGAAAGGGACGACTGTCGTTGGCAAATCAATCTTTCCAACCAAATATGTTAATTGGGATGAAAATTTAGAAAGATTGGCCGTCGTTATTCTTGATCTAAATAAACCAATTAAGGATTGGGGCGAGATCGAATGGTCATTATTTGAAAACAAAATTTCGGTAGGTAATTTGTGTCTAACTAACTACTAAATTTATTATTAATTTATCAATTCTATGAAAGTAAAAGATTTACACCTCGCCGATTGGAATCCCCGCCAAATTTCAGATTCCAGTTTTTCTTTGCTTAAAACCAGTTTAGCGGATCTGGGCGATTTAAGCGGCATAATTTTCAACCGCGCCACCGGCAACTTGATCGGCGGCCATCAAAGGGTCAAATGGTTGCTTGAAATAGCCCCGGACGCAGAAGTCGTCATAACGGACCTATTTGAACAAGCCACGGACTCCAAATCTCTCGCCGGTGGCTACATTGAGGCCAAAGGCAATAGATTTGCATACCGTGAGGTAGAATGGCCCCCAGAACGCGAAAAATTGGCTAATTTAGCGGCAAATAACATCAGCGGCGGCTGGGAAATTGACAAATTGGGCCTAATATTGAGAGAATTGGCCGAAAAGGAAAGCGAACTTGCAAAATTAGAGGGCACGGGTTTTAACAAGGAATTTTTGACCGACTTTATTCAGAATGGCAATAACTTGCGCCAATTATTAACGGCCAATATCTTGGACAGGTGCTCATTACAAAAAAATAATGTCGGTGTCGTCGATACCGTCTTAACCGATGACTATATTCCCAATCCGTCGCAGTTAGAGCAGCCAGAATTTAGTGAAAATATTGAGACCGAGCACACTTGCCCGAAGTGCGGCTACAAGTTCAATTAATATGAACACATTACCGACAACAACGACGGCACCGACGGTAATTTCTACATTCAGCGGGTGCGGCGGCAGCTCATTGGGATACCGAATGGCCGAATTTAAGGAATTACTGGCGATTGAATGGGAATCTAACTCGGTTCAAACATTCAAAAGCAATTTTCCCGATGTGCCCGTATGGCAAAAGAATATTGCCGCCGTTAGCACCGACGAGATATTGTCATTCTGCCAAATCAAACGCGGCGAATTAGATGTTTTTGACGGCTCACCACCTTGTCAGGGTTTTTCTACTGCCGGCAAAAGACAGGTTAACGATCCGCGCAATAATTTATTCAAGGAATTTGTGCGATTGGTTGACGGATTACAGCCCAAAGTTTTTTTAATGGAAAATGTTTCGGGAATGGTTAAGGGTAAAATGCGCGGACGATTTATTGAGATAATGACCGGGCTAAAATCCCTGAATTATAATGTTAAATGCCAATTGATGAACACCGCCAATTACGGCGTGCCACAATCGCGCCGCAGGTTAATTTGGATTGGCGTCAGAAAAGATTTTAATGTTATCCCCTCATTTCCTCAACCGACTGGCAAAATAATCACCGTTCAAGAGGCGCTACAAAATTTAATTATTACCGAACCGAGAGAGATACCCGGAATAACTACCATTAAAAAAGTTTTGTTGAAATGTAGAGAGGGTGAAACCGGCGCAAAGTATAACAACGGTAAATATTTTAATTGCCAACGAATAGCAAGGCATAAACCGTGCCCGACCATTACAAAAACCGCTTGCCTTTTTCATTGGGTTGAAAACAGATATTTGACCATTCAGGAGTTGAAACGGTTGGCCGGTTTTCCCGACGACTTTCAGTTTCTCGGCACCCACAAAGAGCAATGGGCCAGAATCGGCAACGCGGTAATGCCGCCTTTTATGAGGGCACTGGCCGAACATATTAAAAAAGAAATTTTAGCCAATACCTAAAATGTATTTTATAAAGTAATTTTATGTCGGAAATGTCGCTACCCCCCACCAACGCGGGTAGAAACCCCGTGCCAATGAATTTGCTGGAAGAACGCAGGGAAATGGAAATTTCCCTTAAAGTCGCGGGCCTGTCTATGCGATCTATTTTGGCCGAGATTAACAGGTTAAATTCCGCAAAACATTGGGGACAAATTACCCTCAGAACATTGGAAAGGGACATCGCCGAATATTATCGGCAAAATCGGGTATCAAACAAGTGGGAACGCCGCGACCACTTTGAAAGATTGCGTGAAGTATATATTGCTCAAATGGAAGATGTAATTGAGCAAGCGGCTATGCACATCGCGGAGAAAAATAAGGCAAAAAATTGGCGTCCGTTTGAAAAAATGATTGCCTTGGAAAAATTTCAGAGAATGCAAACAAATTTTGCCGACATTCAGGGTTGGAATCTTAGCAAAAGCAAAACCACTATTAAAATTGAGGAGATAATGGCTGGCGGACAGGGAGACCAATTGAGGGCTTATGAAGACGCGACCAATCCGGATAATCCAAACAATTTGGGGGAACTTGCGAAAAGATTTCCTGACCAATTTAACAAAATACACGAAGCAATGCAGGAGATGATAAACGCGGACGGCGGGGTCACTATGGAAAACGGTGAAAAGTATTACCCCACATACGGGGATACAAAGGGTTGACCTCGGGCCGATAATGGCTTAAAATACATATAAAATGAAACTAATATGAATACAGACATTGATTTGGTTGAAAACAATATAATCAAACACATAAAACTAAACATTGAATCCGAGCGGAAAGATTCAATTATTTTAGACGCCAACAATGTTTGCCCTGACGGATTTAGTCTGAAATTATACTTCAAAATTTTACGGAGTTTACATAATAGAAAAATTATTAATGTCATCGATTTTGCCCCCAGTAATTGGAATAGATATGTCTTGGTGGGTAAAGGAAAAAATTTTCAAAATTATTATTCGTCAACTGAAACTGGTGATAATAAAAAACAATTTATCTCAGTAAGCCCAGACATAATCGACGTCGTATTGTCGAATATTAATGGTATATATAAAAAAGACGATGAAACAAAAATTTATAATGTAAGCGGCGATAGATTCCAACTAGTTCGCTCGCTGGTTCTTTCTTCAAAACCCCTACGAATTAGAGACATTATTGAAAAAATCAAAGAATATAACGAATTGGACGGTAAAAAAACACAAAAACAAAAAAGCGAAAAAAATAAAGATATTATTACATCAAATGCTATTAAGAAAATTAATAAAAATTTTAGAGAAAAAGTAGATAACACCGAGGATTTTATTGTTGAGAGCAGAACAAGCGGTTTTAGAATAAATAAACATTATAATGTTGAATATATAACCGAAACCTCTGGTTAACCTTTGGCCAATGTTAGTAACTTCATAAAGAAACGGCTAAACAAAGCCGTTTTTTTAATTTTTAAGAGATAGCCGCGATTAATTATAAGTTGGTCTAATTTTTATTACACTAATTACAGACTTAAATAAAATAAAAATTAACAAATATGAATACTGAGAAACAAAACAAAAACTTTGAGACAACTGACTTACCCCTAATGGCCTACCTATATACACAGGGACGGTCAATCAACATTAGTCGCAAGGTCGGCGGTCGGGCAATATTCTACACGGAAGCGGACGCCAAACTAAACGACTTAATCGAAAAATACCGCAATCGCCAAGTCTGTGTTGAGCCAACAAATTTTTACTACGCACTCAAAGAATTAAAAAATCTTATCTACCAATAAAAAATAATCAAAAAATAATATGAAAACAAAATATGAAGTGGCAAAAGAATATGTAGCAATGGGTTTTTCTGTCGTTCCCGGTGATGATAGAGAAAAAAAGCCGTTGTTAAAATCGTGGAAAGAGTATCAAACAAAATTACCGACAGATATTGAGCTGCACCAATGGTTTGATTCCAATAAAGCCAATATTATAATTATCACCGGCCAAATTTCTGATTTACTCGTAATTGACATCGACGATAACGGTAGAATAGATAATTTACCGTTGACCGTTTCGGCAAAAACCGGAAACAACGGGCGTCATTATTATTTCAGAAATCCTAATATAAAAATAAAAAACGATGTCAGGAAATGGCGGAATATTGATATTCGCGCAGAAGGCAGATGTGTAGTAGCACCGCCGTCAATTATCGATTCTACAAAAACATACGAATGGATAAATTCACCAGATACCACTCCTATTGCCGAGTTGCCCAAAGAGATACTTTTGAGTCTACAAGGTAATGATTCGGAAGGAAAAATAGATAAAGAATTTGGTGGCCTATTAAATAATGGGGTGAAAGAAGGCCAAAGAAATACCCAAGCCGCCTCCATAGTTGGAAAATTATTAAAACGATTTCCTCCACAGCTTTGGGAGAATGATGTCTGGTTCAGATTACAAAAATTGAACCAAAAAAATACTCCCCCGCTGGCTGACGACGAACTCCGATCTGTCTTTGAAAGTATTTGCGAACGAGAGAGAACATCACCGCAGCCACTCGGCGTTGATAAATTAGGCGGTGATGAGAGCAGACAAAGCAAGGCCGTTGAATTAATTGATTTCTTGGCAACAACAAAGTTAAAAGTGTTTGTGGATGATAAAAATTCGACTTGGGCGGCGGTTAACGGCGACGGCACAAAAGTTATTGCCATTGATTCAAGGGAATTTAAGGATTGGATATTCAGCCAGTATTATTTGAACAACAACAAAACGATAGGTAAGGATACGATTGAAAATGTCTGTGCCCATTTACGAATGGAAGCCCAAAAAGAAATGCCTATTTTTCTTAATGTCCGCATTGCGCACTGTGAGGATAATTTATGGTTTGATCTCGGTGAGCAAGCGGTAAAAATTAGTGCTACCGGTTGGGAAATCGTATCGAATCCACCAATACTTTTTAAACGATTTAGACATCAACAAAAGCAAGTTGCCCCAGAACGCGGTGGCAATATAGAGGAATTGCTGAAATTCATTAATCTAAAAAAGGAAAACGATCAAATTGTTTTTTTGGTTTATCTTCTATCCTGCTATATTTGCGGCTTCCCTCATCCTGTGATTGTTTTATCAGGACTTCAAGGGTCATCCAAAAGCACGGTGTTCAGAATAATGAAAAGTTTGGTTGATCCTTCCGCAATCAAAACCTTGCCCCCGATTGAGAATATCCGCGAATTTACACAAATAGCTTCCCACCACTGGCTTTGCCTGTTTGATAATTTGTCGAAAATGTCAAATGACCTAAGTGACGCATTTTGCCGTGCGTGCACAGGAGAAGGATTCAGTAAACGCGTTCTATATTCGGATGACGACGACTTTATTTATAATATTCAAATTCCCCTCGGCGTTAACGGTATCAATGTAGTGGCAAATAAACCCGACCTTCTTGACCGCTCACTCCTTATTGAATTAGAGAGAATCTCTGAAACGGAAAGAAAAACAGAATCCGAGTTATCAGTCCAATTTAATGCCATAAAACCCAAAATACTCGGGGCGTGTTTTGATACTCTCGTGAAAGCGATTAATATCAAACCTCAAATAAGGCTTGCAGAAAAACCGCGGATGGCCGACTGGGCGGAGTGGGGTTGCGCCATTGCCGAAGCATTAAATATCGGAAAACAAAAATTTTTGGATGCCTACTCCGAAAAACTCCAACAACAAAACGATGAGGTCATAAAAGAAAGTCCGCTCGCATTGGTGTTGTTGAAAATGTTTAACGACGGTCGGACAAATTATATCGAAAATACGCCGTCAGAATTATTGTCCGAAATGGAATCTGTCGCATTAGATTTGAATATAAAAATTGAAAAAAATTGGCAATGGCCACAAACACCGAGCCGGCTATTGCGGATGATGAAAATAATTTCTGTTAATCTTGAAAAGGCCGGTCTGAAATTTTACGCCAAAAAAGACAAGGAGAGAAAAATTATTATTGAAAGAATTTCCCCAGTTGATTTTGGGGATATAAAGGTCGAAAACAAAAATGTCGGCATTCTTAGCGATGACGAAATAATTAATTATTAAAGCAAAATATAAAATAAAGGTCGAAATTAATTAACCGTATGCGCATAAGTTCTGACAAAATTCAGGAATTCCGCAGAATATTTCAAACCAAATTTGGTTTGAATGTCGGCGAGGAAAGGGCCATCGAACTTGGCGAGGCCTTGGTTAGTGCTTTGCGCATATCCTATAAATCAATGCTTAAAAAAGACTATGAATTACTACAACAAGTTGCCAACACGTAGCCATTTTTTAGCCGCTTACGATTACGGTTAAACACGATATAATAAAAGGGGCTAAAAATAGGGCAAATGACCTCCCAATGGTCAAACAAAATTATTGTAATTAATCTAAAATAAACCAATATGAATAAAGAAGAAAATAAAAATAGATATATTATCTACTGTCGCAAGTCAACAGACTCGGAAGACAGACAAATTCAATCAATCAAAGACCAGCGAAATGAATTAAAGAAGCTGGTTAATGAGAAGGGCCTCAATGTTGTAAAAATCTTTGAGGAATCGAAATCGGCTAAAAAGCCCGGGCGTCCAGAATTCAATGAAATGATGAATATTATCCAATCGGGCAAAGCTGACGGAATAATCTGTTGGAAACTAAACAGGTTATCACGCAACCCGATTGACGGCGGCTTAATCCAATGGTTGTTACAACGCGGAGTCATAAAATCCATTATGACGGTCGGCCGTGAGTATTTATCAGCGGACAATGTGTTAATTATGGGTGTTGAGTTCGGTGTGGCCAATCAATATATTATTGACCTGAGTAAAGATGTTAAAAGAGGGATGGTGGCTAAGGCTGTAAAAGGTTGGCGACCGCACACCGCTCCGCTCGGATATCTCAACGATAAATACGGGGATAAAGGTGAAAAGAAAATTTTTCGTGACCCAGATCGTTTTCATATAGTCCGCAAAATGTGGGATTATTTGCTAACAGGCAACTATTCAGTCCCTCAGGTAATAAAGATAGCAAATGATGAATGGGGGCTTAGAAGCATTCAGCGTAAAGGTAAGGGGCCAATGAAAATTAGTATGAGCACGGGCTGTAAAATTTTTAATAACCCATTTTACTTTGGATTATTTGAATTTAACGGCGAAGTATACCAAGGTCGACACGATCCGATGATTACCCAAGAGGAATTTGATCGGGTTCAAAAAATCTTAGGGCGGGACGGGAAATCCCGTCCTAAGATTAAACGGTTGCCTTTTAACGGCCTTATAATATGCGGGGAATGTGGCGGAATGATAACATCCGAGGAAAAGTTCAAGAAAAACAAAACAAATGATAAAGTAAGGCATTATATTTATCATCATTGCACAAAAAATAAAAAAGGCGTTAGTTGTAATCAAAAATGTATTCGCCACGAAGATTTATGTGAACAGGTGAGTTCATTTATTGATAAGATAACCATTCCGCCAGAATTCTTGCATTGGGGCGTTTCGGTATTAAGAGAACAGCACGAGCTTGAACAAAACGACCGTGATGTATTATTGGAAAACCAACAAAAGAATTATAAATCCTGTGTCGGCAGTCTGGACAATTTAATGAGATTATATATTTCTCCCGAAAATATGGATCGCAAACTGATTTCTAACGACCTATTTATATCTCAAAAAGACACCTTAATGAAAGAGAGGGCTCGTTTGGAGGGCGTAATAAAGAATTTGGAGGAAAGAATGGATGAATGGATGGAGTTGGCCGAACGCACTTTTAATTTTGCTACCTATGCAAAATACTGGTTTGAGAAAGCTGATTTTGAACAAAAGACTATTTTGCTACGCGCTTTGGGGCAACACTTTATTCTAAAAAATAATCGATTAGACATTGAAATAAAGAAACCGTTCTTAACAATTAAAGAAGCTACCGAAAACAAAGAAATTAAATCTATCGCGTCAGAACCAGTGAATTTTGCTTTATTACAAAGAAAAAACAGTCATTTTCAGACCGTTTTTTCATCTTGGAGCGGGTAAGGGGAGTCGAACCCCTGTCACCAGTTTGGAAAACTGGGATAATAGCCGTTATATGATACCCGCAGTGAGTGTAAAGTGAAATTTATTTCACTTTACCGAACGAGGATATTATATACCCAAAGTATATGATACCCGCGAAATGAGGAGCAAAATGACAAAATTCATTTTGTCATTTTCTCCGAATGAGTGGGTATATTTTATATACCCGCGCTTCCTTCAATTCTTTTAAAGAGTATAACAAATATTCAGACAAAGTCAATATGTTTGGATAATTATACTGTGGATTTGGTGAATAATTGTGGGGATTGACAAAAATCCCGTTTGTATTATAATATGTAACACAAACACGCACGCGGTAGTAGTTCAGTTGGTAGAACGTCTCGTTGCCAACGAGAAGGTCGCCGGTTCGAATCCGGTCTGCCGCTCACATCAAAACCCCCTCGCCAAACGAGGGGTTTTTGATGTCTCATCTTGCCCCGAAACGAAATATACGGTATGGTTTAGTTGTATTATATGTATATGGCGATGAGCCACCCAAGTGACGAACAATTAGTGGTTGTAGTCCGAACCAAGAATAAAGAGCTATATAGTGAGATTATCCGGCGTTATCAGGTGAAATTGACGCATTATCTGCGTCGATTTATCCACAGTCACGATGAGCTCGAAGATGTCTTGCAGGAAGTGTTTATCAAGTCCTACCGCAACTTGAATGGTTTTGACATAAGCAAAAAATTTTCTTCGTGGATCTATCGCATCGCCCATAACGAGGCGATCAATCATATCAAAAAATACTCCAAAGAATTACTTAGGCTCGACGATGAAGATTGGGATCGGGCGGACAAAGCGATCGATATGGCGGGAGCCATCGATACGGCGATGGCGCGTCAAAAAATAGAGCGCGAACTCGCGCGGATGAAGTCGAAATACAGCGAGCCGTTTATTTTATGCTATTTTGAACAAAAATCTTACGATGAAATCAGTGAGATTTTACATTTACCACCGAGCACGGTCGGGGTGCGCATCATGCGCGCGAAAAATATTTTAAAAAAAGTGATCACCCAATAATATGCCAGTCGAGAAAGAGTCAAAATTTGATATCGAAAACAAAGTAATGAAAGAGATCCAAAGCGGTCGCGTCAAATTGCGCTCTCGTTATGTTTTTTTGGCCGAGCAATTGGGTGTGGGCAGTGCTTTCGCGTTGTCGGTATTGCTCGCGATATTATTTGCCAATATCGTATTGTACTATCTCAAATCATCGGATAATCTGACCTATTTGAGTTTTGGCCAGTGCGGGATTTTTGCTTTTCTCGAGTCGTTTCCCTATTTACCGATGATACTTTTGGTGATGTTGATGCTACTCGCCGGCGTGATTTTCAAAAAAAGCCAGTGGACTTACAAAAAACCGTTTGGGTTTTACGCGGTGGGAGTAGTGGTGGCGGTCGCTGTGGTCGGAGGATTGCTTGTGTGGGCCGGCGTTTCGGAGCGGATGGAAAACGAAGCCTATAGCGAGCGGCCGACCAAGATTTTATTTCGGCCGTTTTTTCGTCCGGAAAATGGCGCGCGCGATCGCGGTATGGCCGGAAGAATAGTCGAGTCCGGAGTGGATTTTTTGGTGGTTCAGACTCCGCGCGGTTTGGAAAAAATAAACATCAGCGGGGTCAAGATTGCTACCGGCACAGTATTTGAAGTGGGCGCGTTTGTGATGGCGGTGGGCAATCGTGATGATCAAGCGTTTGATGCTACGAATATGAAGATCGTTGATCCTGGCCAAGCGCCGATGATGGGGCGCGGGATTCATCGTCGATTTGGTGATTTCTCGCCTCCGCCCGGTTTGCCCCCCGAAGATGTTCGCATTTGTTTGCACGGTTGTTCGGCCGACTTTGCGACTTCGACCGATTGCCACGCGCGTTGTTTTGACAAAAATATTTTGAAATAATTTTTGACGAGCCGTTGTAATATAAATAGACGACCTCTGGAATGCGCGCATACTCCCGGAGGGTGGCTAGCCAAAATTTATTCACTTGGGGATTGATAATCTCATTTATCAATTCTACTCACTCTTTTCGATTATGAAACGCAAACATCTTATTATTTCAGCTTTTACCCTGGTCGCATTACTTGGCGCCGGAACCGGCACAGCTCTCGCTTATGGGGGCCAAGGCATGGGGTTTGGCATGGGTATGATGGGTGGCAACTTTGATCCGACCACAGCCGCCGATCGATTTAGTCAGCAGATTACCTATCAGGCGAATTTGCTTGGGTTAACCGCTGACGAGATCAAAATCTATTGGGCGCAAGGAAAAAATATCCAGGACATTATCAAAGAAAAAGGAATTAGCGCCACCGATTTGCAGGCAAAAATGCAAGCGGCTCGCGTCGCCGAGCAAAAGCAATATTTGCAAGCGCTCGTCGATAAAGGGGTGATCACCCAAGCGCAAGCTGACGCTCGTCTCAAATTTGAACAAGATCATATCGCCAAAAATGGCGGGAAAATGTTTGGTCTGGGTGGTGGACGACACGGCAAGGGTCTCGGAGTAAAAAAATAATTACATCAAGCATGGCATCATAAGAAATTTTAGACGCTCCATTTCAGCAGAGTTCACTGGAATGGAGTTCTAAAATTTTTTCAATTTATCACTTCTTTATGAAAAAGATTTGGAGATGGATCATGAGTCATAAATGGCGGTGCGCCGTCGTCATCGCGCTCATCGCAGTCGTCGGATACTTTAGCTATGGGAAATTTTTTCCGGCTTCAACCGCGGTCAAGTATGTCAGTAGTCCGGTAGAGCGCGGAGTTTTGATCACGAGTATCAGTGGCACCGGTCAGGTGGCCGCCTCTGATCAGATCGATCTTACAGCCAAAGCCGGCGGAGACATTTCATTTTTAAAGGCTGTCGTGGGTCAAGAGGTAAAAGCCGGGACTTTGATCGCCCAGATTGACGCGCGTGACGCGCTCAAGACCGTGCGCGACGCGCGGACCAGTTTAGAAACAGCGCAATTATCTTTGGAAAAATTACAACATCCGGCCGACGCGCTCACGATTTTACAAGCCGAAAATTCCTTGCTTCAAACTCAAGAATCATACACGCAAGCGCAAGACAGTTTGACCAAATCCTATGACGATGGTTTCAATACTGTCGCCAATGCTTTTTTGGATTTACCGACAGTGATGAATGGGCTCAAGGAATTGCTTTATGGCAACGCGTTTGCGAGCGGACAATCCAATATCGATTGGTATGCCAACCAAGGCATCGCGTATAGCTTCAAAGATTACGATAAGATCATGAATTATCGCAGTCAAATAAATTCATCGTATAGCTCCGCGCTCGTTAGTTATAATACCAATTTAGACCATTACAAAAGCGCCACTCGTTCTTCTTCCACCTCGACCGTTGAGAGTTTGATTTTAGAAACTTATGATACCGCCAAAGTTATCGCCGATGTGGTAAAAAACTCCAAAAATTATGTGGACTTCGTTTATAACGCGATGCTTAATAACCAAAATAATTCCGGCATTCCCGCGACGATCACCGCTCATCAATCGACCCTCGATGGCTATACCAGTAAAACCAATAGCCAACTATTGAGCTTGCTTGGCATCAAAAATACCATCGCGAACGCCAAAACCACGATCGAAAGCGCGACGCGGTCGATCGCTGAAAAAACGCAATCACTCGCTGATCTGAAAGCCGGCGCCGATGAATTTGATTTGCGTTCGGCGCAATTATCGGTCACTCAAAAACAAAATTCTCTGCGTGATGCCGAAGAAAAATTAGCGGATTATTCGGCGCGCGCGCCTTTTGATGGGATCATCGCCGTAAGCGATCTCAAAAAAGGTGATACGGTTTCTTCCGGCGCCACTGTGGTCACGCTCATTACCAAACAAAAAACCGCCACCATTACCCTTAACGAAGTGGACGCGGCCAAAGTTAAAGTCGGTCAAAAAGTGATGCTGTCTTTTGACGCGATTGACGGACTAAGTATCACTGGCGCGGTCGGACAAGTGGATACGCTCGGCACGGTTTCGCAAGGGGTGGTCAGTTATAATGTAAAAATAGTTTTTGATATCCAGGATGATCGCGTCAAATCCGGCATGACCGCGAGCGCGAGCATCATCATCGAATCCAAGCCCGATGTACTCATGGTCAAAAGCGCGGCGGTGAAAACGCAAGGTGGCGCGAATTTTGTCCAGGTGCTCGTCAATGGCGCGCCCCAAAACAAGGATGTGGTAGTGGGGTCGAGCAATGATACGATGACCGAGATTGTGAGCGGGCTTACCGAAGGTGAAGAGGTGGTTACCCAGACCATTTCCGGTGTATCTGCTTCCAAAACAACTACTACCGGGTCATCTTCCGGTCGCGCCGGCAGTGGCATGATGATGATTGGCAGTGGTCCCAGAGATTAAAATTATGATTCGATGCGAGCATTTGTATAAAATTTATCAAACCGGCGATGTGGCGACCGAGGTTTTGAAAGATATAAACTTTACGATCAATAAGGGTGAGTTTGTGGCGATCATCGGACCGTCCGGATCCGGCAAATCAACCCTCATGAATATTTTGGGGGCGCTTGATCGACCCAGTAAAGGAAAGTATTTTTTGGACGACAAAGATGTCTCGACACTAAACGATGAAGAGCTCGCGCGCATTCGATCGCAACAAATCGGTTTTGTTTTTCAGTCGTTCAATTTATTGCCGCGTTCGACGGTTTTGCGCAATGTGACCGTCCCGCTTATCTATAATCAATCCGTGCCCAAGCACGAACGCGTCGCGGCGGCGCAAAAAGTATTAACCGCGGTCGGGCTTGAATCGGGGCGTTGGACTCATTTATCCAATCAATTATCGGGCGGACAAATGCAACGCGTGGCCATAGCGCGCGCCCTCGTCAACAATCCCAATATTATTTTGGCGGACGAACCCACCGGCAATCTCGACTCCAAAACCGGACAAATCGCTTTGCAAACTTTTCAAGACTTAAATTCCCAACACGGCCACACCATTATTTTAATTACGCACGATAAATATGTGGCCGAACACGCCAATCGAATTATTGAAATCAAAGACGGTGAAATAATTTCTGATAAAACCACTCGGTAATATGATTTACTCGGATTTAATCGAAGAAACTTTTTTTTCTTTGTCTGCCAATAAGTCGCGGTCGATTTTGACGATCCTCGGCATTGTCATCGGCATCGGATCAGTGATCGCGATGATCTCGGTCGGCCAGGGGACCACTCAAAATATTTCCAGTCGGATCGAGTCGCTCGGCACCAATCTACTCGTGGTGATGCCCGGGTCGCAAAAAAGATCGGTGGTGCAAGGTGGAATGGGCTCTTCGCAAAATTTGACCATCGAGGATGCCGACGCGCTCAAGACCATCGCCGATGTGCAGGCGGTGGCGCCGACTGTGAGCGCGCGCAAGCAAGTGACGGTCAAGGGGGCTAATACCAATACCAGTATAAACGGCATTGACGAAAATTATTTCGGGGTGAAAAATGTTGAGCTGGAAAACGGCGTCGCGATCTCGGCGGCGCAAGTCAAATCACGCAATAAAGTCGCGGTGCTTGGGCCGACGACCGTGACGAATTTATTTGGCGAGGGAGCGGACGCGGTCGGACAAAAAGTGCGCATCAGCGGTCAAGAATTTAGCGTGATTGGCGTGACCAAAGCCAAAGGCGGCACCGGCATGGGAAGTTCTGATGATCTGATTTACATTCCGATCACTACCGCGCAACAATATTTTTCCGGCAGTCAGGCGGTGAGTAATATCAATATTCAGGTGACGACCGCCGACATGATGACTGTGGTGCAGACGCAAGTCCAAACACTATTACTCGAAAGGCATGGCATCGCGGATATCGCTTCGGCGGATTTTAGTATTATGAATCAAGCGGACATGCTCTCGACCATGTCGTCGGTGGCAAGTTCGATGACTCTGCTTTTGGGCGCGATCGCCGGCATCTCGCTCATCGTGGGCGGTATCGGCATTATGAATATGATGCTTACCACGGTGACCGAGCGCACGCGCGAGATCGGTCTGCGCAAATCACTCGGGGCGACCGGACCAGATATTAGCGCGCAGTTTTTGGCCGAGTCGGTGGCTTTGACTTTTATTGGCGGTATCATCGGCATTTTGGTGGGGTATTTGGCATCGCTACTGATCGCGAAGCTTGGCAGTATGACTACCGTCGTGACGCCGTGGTCGGTGGGATTATCAGTGGGCATTTCAGCGGTCATCGGCATCGTATTTGGATATTATCCGGCTCGGCGCGCCGCCAAGCTTGATCCGATTGAGGCGTTGCGTTATCAATAATTTTTTAATATTTTTCCTCTGGGAAAAACAAAAATTCATTTATGAAAAGAGCTTATTTATTTGTGACGGTGGCGATGGTGGGCATAGTGCTCATGGGCGCCGGTTGCGGGGCGGAGAAAAAAACCAGCGAGGCAAAATATGGCGATCAAAGAGGCGTCGCTCTCACCGGCGATAATATCGGTAATGGATTTGGTCGTATGAATTTCGCTACCGGCACAGTGGCCGACTTGATCGTGGGGACAAAAGTCACAGTGATGGGAACGAGTAATACCGATGGCAGTATGAGCGCGACGCGCATTATGATTGGAGATTTTCCCGGTTTTGGAGTGCGGCCGACCAGCACCGGTTTTAGTTCTTCCAGCCCGCGGACAGCTGGACAGTCGACGGGTGGCGGTAATCGCTCTTGGAGTAATGGTCAAAAAACAGGTGAAGGCCGAGCGCGACCTGCCACAGTCGGCATGGGCTCTACTGTGCGCGGACAAGCTCGGGTGAGCGGGATTATTCTCAAAAAAGATGATAGCAGTTTGGTGATGCAAGAAGTAACCGGAGGTTCGAAGATAGTTTTTTACTCGGATAAGACTGAAGTGGTGATTATTGGCGAACCGGAAGAAAATACAGCGACAAAGTCGCAATAGAGCAAACATTGGAACAATCAAAAACAGACCGATACGGTCTGTTTTTGATTGTTGACGATATTGGACGAATTGCCGCCCACCGTGGCCGCCACTTGCTTGGGCGAGGGTGTTTTTTGTGCCGGCTTCGCCAGCGCGTCGCCATACTCACTTCAAATTCTCCCACCATGCTTTCCAAACCGATTTTAAAGTTTTGGCGATGGCGGCGTCTTCGATTATCACGGCTGTACCCGGACGGCGGAAGCTCATCATCGCCACTTTGTTGCCGTAGATATTTATTTCTGTTTCAAAATTAATTTTTACCAAGCGAGTTTCGCGCAATTGCGTTTTGTCTTTTTGTTTAACATCGCGTCCCATCGGCCCATCATGGGCAATACAATAGAATTTTATTTTTCTTTTCACCCTGTCGGGCGGAAATGTCCACATATAATCCGCCGGCATCAGCGCGAACATTTTTTCGTAGTCTGAAAATCCATAAATAGTTTCGCCTATATTCAAAATATTTTGGTAGGCGGTCTTGATTCCATCCACGCCTTCATAATATTTTACTTTTGGTTTATGTGCTGGTAAATTAAAAAGTCCGAGAAGTTCGGGTAAAGCAATTTTTACATTTTTTAAATTATATTCCGCGCGGGCTATAAGGATTCGCGGGTCGGATGGAATAATTAAACTTGTCCGGCCCTTCTTTATTTCCGAAATCAAGCCGGCGGTCTTCATTTCCGGCAAAAAATTGTAAGTGCTCGTGCGTTTGATGTTGGCTTTTTTAGCCACCTCCCCCACGGTGGCCGTGCCGAGTTCCAAAGCGGCCAAATACACCGATGCTTGTTTATCGTCAATGCCAAGCGCGGTCAATGTTTGGTTTAAATCCATATTTTTGTTGATAATCACTTTGCTAAAATTAGCCAAAATATCTACATGTCTATATTTCAGACAGCTATCTATTTAACCGGAATAGCCATATATGCTTTTATTATAGCATAAATATGGCAAATTGTCTACTGGTCGACATTTTGGGTCTAAAATATTGACAAGGAAAGCGACTTGAGGATAAAATAAGGCTTCCGGAAATGACACATGCGCTCTTTTCAATAACCAACACCCCGCCACCGAGGGATAATATCGGGGTAGGAGGAATAATGCTAAAATTCCAAAAACTGAATCCGTTTGTTCGCAAATTCTGGGTCGGTTACTCAATTCTCAGTTTGTTGATTGTGCCCGGTTCGGAATTGTGGCGGTTCAGACGCGCCCTGTGGGCGGCGTTTGGATGTCGGGAGTATACGGTCGATTGGGACCGGATCAAAATCCAAGTGAGCGGCAATTTCATCGGCCGCTGGCGCCGGTGGTGCCTTCATGTCATGCTGGATTGTATATGGCGCGAGTGCGCTATATATGATCTGGTATTGATTAGGGACATGGAGGGAAAAAGAGCGATGGTGCGACAAAATATCGATACCATCCACAGATTCAAACTCGGGGAGATGGATTCGTTCCTCCATAACCCCGCTATCGCAATCGTACTCACTATCGGGGCCGCGAATCACGATCGACACAGACAGGAAGAGCGCAAGCTGACCGATAGAATCACCTTATGCAAGCTCATTCATGAGCGGTTGCAAGATCTGGCACACAACCTTCAAAATGTTCTGCGCTGACGACTGCTCAACACATCTATACTCACTTCTTCCAGCCCCACATTCGTGTGGCTGGAATTTTTCTCAACGCGTAAATTTTACGCTTTGAGAAAACACCACAAATAGTTTGTGGTGGTAACGAAGCTCGTTCTTTTAGGAAGGAGGAAGCTGTGGATAAATATGGGAAACAGCGGGTTGATTATATAATTTTTTGTCTAATTACCATTATAATTGTTGCATGTCCAGTGGTGATAGATATATTGGTGCGTGGTTTTGAATGTTGCGCGCTCCAATCATTTTCAACCTTCTTAGCCTGCCTTGCCACCGAAAGTGCCAGGTGGATACTGATGATGCTGGTGACTTCTATATGTTGGATGGCATTGGTGGGTGTATGCATAAGTGCACCCAATTGGCATAAGCTTCTGTAGCGGATATTTTGCCCCGTCGCGTTCACACGCTGGGGCTTTTTTATAAAATTCCGCCTTTTGCGGACGGAATAGTATATTTTGTTGGTCTGTGGATAACTTTTGACAAAACGGTCGTTTTGATGTAATATGTATTTGTGCTGAAAGGCACCGTCACCTGAACGATACCAGGATCGTATTCACTCCTCCAACCTCTCAAAGGGTTGGAGTGTTGTTTTTTGTGTAATCTAAGAAAGTTTTCAATGTTTCCGCTGGAATGAATTTGTCCGCTACTACTTCCAATTCAGTGCTCATTCTCGAACGAGTACAAATTACTATAATTTTTTTGCCTTTCTCTTTCAAATAGCTCAACAACCCACCAAAATCACTATCGCCCGAAAATAACATTACTGTGTCGTACTTGTGAATTTTGGTAAGCATATCCATCGCCATTTCTACATCAAAATTACATTTCGGAGTTTTACCTAAAAATTTGCCTTCTTCGTCATAGTGCGGAATCATTTTTATTTCCTTTGTTTTAATCTGGAAGCCGGATTTTTCGGCTTTATCAATACGGAAAACAGAGTTTCTGCTTTTGATGTTATCGTGATGTTCTTTTGGTAAATCTGGCCTAGATCGAAAATGGCCATAATAAAAAAATTTCTTTTTTGGACTAACCCAATCACAAACTTGGGCTAATTTTGAAATATCAATTTCTTTGCAATAACGGAATCTATTTTCTTCCGGCCAAAAATCTTTGGCCCATGGCCGTACATTGCCAAAATCTACGAAAACAAAAATACTTCCAAATTCGACCGGATCAAATAAATAATATTTGCCCTTAAAATCATTGATGTTCATAGTTACGATATTATACCAAAAAACAGGCTCTTGTGAAACCTGTTTTAGTGGCTTGTCCCGTCTTGTTGCGGGGCCCGGATTTGAACCGGGAACCTCAAGGTTATGGGCCTCGCGAGCTGCCAGGTTGCTCTACCCCGCGATGTAAGTATCGTTAGTGTAGCGAAAAATATGGTGTCTGTCAAGGGCGTGCTAATTCGTCAAACTGATAAATCAAAACCCCGCGCCAATTGGGCGCGGGGTTTTTGCTTAGTCGAAGTTGGTTATTTCACCGCGAGTTTCATCTGACGAGCGTGCTCGACGGCGAAATCATTGTCCGGATAATAGATCTCCACTTCAGCGCGTTGCACGCCAAATTTATTAACTTCAGCGCGCGGACCGCTCATCCAGATATCGATCCGGCCATAGCCATAGCGAGCATTCATGCGGTCGGCGACAGTAAAGATTTTATCACCAAACAAAGACGGGATTTTGACTTTGGTACCACGCGGTAACCAGTTGGCGGCGATCATGCCGTCATATACTCGGTCACCCCAAGCGGCGATAAACGGGTCGTCGTCGCATTGGTCCACCGTCGAAGAGTAGGCGGTAAGCACCGCCTTGACCAATTTGTCCGGTTTGGGGTAGTCTAACTCCGGATAAACCAAGTGGCCAATCGGGCTTTTACTGACCGTTAAAACAGTTAAATTCGCGGTATTTTCAGTATTATCGGCGGTTTCGTCGGCCGATACCATACTCGGCATCAAAATTTGGCTAATTATGGCCAAAATAGTGACGAGATGGAGGCTGGTATTTTTCATTTTTTGGCTAATCTTGGCGAGAATCAAGGTCATATAGGGTTAATTTAAAAGGATACTCATCGCGAGTACCCTACTTGATAACGCTATATAATAGCACAAATTGAGGTTTTTGTCAAGGGGGCGAATATAGGGTATAATGGATAAATAATTTATGCCGATTCCATCAATGCGCCGTACTTATGGCGCTGTCAATCCCAATGAGCCCGAAGAACCGCGTCAGCGCCGGTCGCGTTTGCGTATTTCTCGAGGTGGTTGGTCGTGGCTCATCAAATGGGGCGTCGTGGGGTTGATTTTTTTATTTGTCGTCGGTACCGGCGTAGTGATCTGGGTGTCCAAAGATTTGCCCGATCCCAACAAGCTATCCAATCGTGAAATAAATCAAAGCACAAAAATTTACGATCGCACCGGTACCCATCTGCTTTATGAAGTTTATCAAAATCAAAAACGCACTTTGGTGGATTTGTCGAATATCAACCCGCTCGCGGCCAAAGCGGTCATCGCGATCGAAGATAAATATTTTTACGAACACAATGGCGTTCGTGTCGTCAGTATTTTGCGCGCCGGTTTTAATAATTTAATCGGACGCAAAACCGGCGGCGGCGGCGCTTCGACGCTCACTCAACAGCTCATCAAAAATGTCGTGGTCGGAGATAGCTACAGTTACTTGCGAAAAATAAAAGAAGCGATCATGGCGTTGCGGTTGGAGCAAAAATTTTCCAAAGATGAAATTTTGAAAATGTATCTCAATGAGATCCCGTATGGGTCGACCAATTACGGCATCGAGTCGGCCAGCCAAAGTTATTTTCACAAATCAGCCAAGGATATAAATTTATCCGAATCAGCCACGCTCGCTGCGATGATTCAGGCGCCCAGCCGCTATCTCGGCAACCCCAATAGTTTGCGGGGACGGCGTGATACTGTTTTAAGATTGATGTTTGATCAGGGATATATCACCGAGGCGCAAAAAAATGAAGCGCAAAATTTGGCTTTGCATATTTATCGCAGTGGCGGGATCATGGACGCGCCGCATTTTGTTTTATATGTGAAACAACTGCTTGCTGATAAATTTGGAGAAAATTTGGTGGATACGGGCGGGCTCAAAGTAATCACCGCGCTTGATTATGACAAACAAAAAATCGCCGAGGCCGCGGTGAAAGAACTGGGAGATAAATTTGCCAAAAGCGCCAATGCCGATAACGCGGCACTCGTAGCAATCGACCCCAAATCCGGACAAATTTTGTCGATGGTCGGGTCGCGAGATTTTTTTAACGATGAGATTGACGGACAGTTCAATGTGGCAGTGCTCGGGCGTCGTCAGCCCGGCTCATCGCTTAAACCGTTTATTTACACGGCCGCCTTTGAACTGGGTTACACACCCGAGACTGTTTTGTATGACACTATCACCAACTTTGACAAACGCAACGGCGGTGATTATACCCCGCATAATTATGATCAAAAAGAACATGGTCTTGTGACGATGCGCACCGCGTTACAGGGCTCGCTCAATATTCCGGCAGTGAAGACTCTTTATTTGGTAGGAGTGAAAGAGACATTTGATTTTTTGAAACGATTTGGTTACACATCGATGAACGAAAATGCCGGGTTGAGTTTGGTGCTCGGTGGGGCGGAAGTGAATTTACTCGAACATACCAATGGCTATGCCACCCTCGCTAATAACGGCGCGTATCATGAGCCGGTCGCGATCCTCAAGGTGACCAATGAAAAAGGCGATGTGCTTGCCGAGTGGCGGCCAAGCGAAGGCACCGAAGCGATCAAACCGGAATTGGCGGCGACCATTTCCAATGTTTTAAGCGACGATGGCGCCCGTGCGTATGTTTTTGGGAGAGGAAGCACGCTGTTTTTGGCGGATCGTCCGGTGGCCGCGAAGACCGGCACCACTAATGACTATAAAGACGCGTGGACAATTGGTTATACACCATCGCTTGCGGCCGGGGTGTGGGTCGGCAATACCACACCCGCGCCGATGAAAGGCGGAGGCAATACTTTGGCCGGACAAATCTGGAATCGGTTTATGAAATTGTCACTCGCGAGCACTTCCGCTGAACAATTTCCCGAACCGCCGGCCAATGATGCCGCCAAGCCGGTTTTGCGCGGAGCTACCGGCGGGATCAAAATCGAGGTCAATAAATTTAACGGCATGATTGCGGTATCGTCCACCCCCAAGATGGCGCGTGAAGAAAGAATATATTTACCACCCCATGATATTTTGAATTATGTCGTGCGTACTGATCCGCGCGGGCCCGATCCGAGCAACCCCAGTGATGATCCGCAATACGCCGGTTGGGAAGAAGGCTTGCAGAGTTGGGTTTATCGGATGAGCGCGTCCGGAACACCGGTGGTTTTGTCGGCACCGCCCACGGGATACGATACCGGACAATCAGCCGAGCTGATGCCGACTGTGATGATTTTGTCTCCGACTGCCTCATCGACTTTGACCGGGCGCGACCTTGCGATCGCCGTGCGCGTATCGGCTCCGCGTGGCGTGACACAGGTGCACTATGAGGTGGACAATTATAATCTCGGCATCGCGCGCGAGTTTCCGTTTAGTTTTAATTATACATTAAATGAAGTGCGCCGCGGTTGGCATGTGCTCACGGCGACCGCCTCCAATGAATACGGTGATACCGGCGCCGCGCAGATTCCGTTTTTTTTCGATATACCCGATGACGCGCCGAGTGTGGCGTGGGTTGATCGCTCTACGGTGATGATTCGTTCGGCGGATTTTCCGCGTGCGATGTATTTAGTACCGTATCGCTGGGACGATACCAAAGAAGTAAATATTTATTTGACCGCGAACGGCAAGAAGAAATGGATTTATGTTTTTAATCACGCCGAAGACAAATTGACCGATGACGGTAAGCTAATGTTTACTTGGCGCAATTATCCTGGCCAGGGCGATTATATATTGACCGCGGTTTTGACAGACAATAGCAATCAATCCAATTCGCAAGAATTAACTTTGAAGGCGTTGTAATTTTTTTAAAATAAAAATAGGAGCTTTTATATTCCTTTCGCTTTCTTCGCGCGCGAGCGCTCAGGGATGGTCCTGCGGGACCATAACCCGCTCAAAGAATATAAAAGCTCCTATTTTTTTTATTTTAAAAAAGTTTATTTTGCCGGCATCTCGCTGTTCATGAATTTTTTGATTTCGCTCATGGTGGACATCATTTGAGCGGGGAAGATGATGGTCGAGTTTTTTTCCACGCTGATCTCGGCCATGGTTTGGAGATTGCGCAGTTGCAAGGCGATCGGGTGGGCGGCGATGATATCGGCGGCATCAGCCAGTTTTTGCGAAGATAAAAATTCACCTTCGGCCGCGATAATTTTCGCTCGCTTCTCGCGCTCCGCTTCGGCTTGTTTGGCCATGGCGCGTTGCATGCCCTCGGGCAATTCGATATCTTTGATCTCTACCACGGATACTACCACACCCCACGGCTCGGTATGAGCGTCGAGTACAGTCGCGATTTCTTTGTTGATGGTGACGCGTTCGCTAAGGATTTCGTCTAATTGAAATTTACCGACAATATTGCGCACCGATGTTTGAGCGATTTGATTGATGGCGCTCATTACATTTTCGATAGCCACTAAACTTTTGACCGCGTCGGAAATTTTGTAATAAGCGACCGCGGACACATCCACCGATACATTATCTTTAGTAATGATTTTTTGAGTCGGAATCGGCATGGTGATGGTGCGGAAATCCACCTTGCGCAATACATCAATCATTGGGATCACCCAGTTTAGCCCCGGCTCTTTTAGGCCAATGATTTTGCCAAAACGAAACACCACTCCTTTTTGATACTGTTGCACTACGCGCAACCCGGCGATAACGATGACGACGGCGATAATGACCGCCAATTTAAACAGTTCGAACCACATATGTGATTTAGTTAGTAAATTAATGATATAGATAAGTTATCATGGCTGGGGTTTTATATCAAGGGTATCGTTATACATGTTAACAGGAAAAAGTGATAACGCCAATAATTATTTGCAAACAAAAAAGCAGGTAAATATATATTCTTTGAGCGGGTTATGCCGCCACAGCGGCATCCCTGAGCGCTCGCGCGCGATGAAAGCGAAAAGATTATATATTTACCTGCTTTAAGTAAAGATTACACTTTTTTCTCCGCCCCACAGCAACTCTTGCCATCGGCGCAACACGATCCTTCGCCACAACATTTTTTGCATTTGCAGACGAGTAGCATCGCCAAGGCGGCTAATCCCACCAAGACATAGACGACGCGTTCTAAAGTCGGCATACTGCCCAGCAGTGCCGTGACTAAATTGAACTTGAACGCGCCCACGAGGCCCCAGTTGAGGGCGCCAACGAGCACGAGCACGCCAGCGACCATGTGTCCGGGACACATTTTACACTTCATCATAGGATGAAAGTTATGAATTAAACTACCTGTAGTATATCACACTTTGATTAAAACAAAAAAACACGCGAGTGTGTATTTTTTCAGCGAGCGAAGGCGGTGTGTGATTGACGTTATCAGAACTGAAATTAATACGACTTTATAACCTGATTTATTTTTTCAACTATAAGTACCGCCTTTTCTGAAATAGTGTGATTTTTCATTTCAATCTGCTCTTTTATAATCTGGTGATTAATTTCAGTAATACTAGAATCAAATGTCATTTTTAGAAACTCACTGGCACTCTGAACTTCCTCGTTAAATACTCTTACTTGGAATTTAATTTCTAAAATTTTTGTTATAAATTGCTTGTCTAATATATCAAAATTATTTTGGTTAGCATCTATAATACTTGTTTCTAATTTTTTAAAATGAAAAGCGGGATTTTCTGATATTTTGTTAGAATTAAATAATTTTACTACATTTTCAATGCTAATATTCTGCTTCAACAATTCATTTAACTTCTTTTTCTCCTCATCATCAAATACTAACTCAGTAAAATTACCCGTCTGTTCTTTAATCCATAAATAGTGTTTCTCCGTTAACTCTCCATAGGCGGGGTATACTTTTAATGGAATAAAAACTAATCTTTTTTTAACATCTCTCAACTCTTCGATAACTATATTTTGCAGTGCGGTTTTTTTGTAACGATTTGAAATATAACTCACAATACCTGGGCTTAAAATTCCAAGAAGCCACCCTAATAATATATATACTACTTCCATAGTTTCAAAAATTATTCTTCCTTAATTACTAACAATTTCTATGTTTCTCCATTGCATATCTATCGGGTCACTACCTTCATGGTATACATCGCTCTTTATATAATAAGTTAAATACTTATAAGGACTTTTTTTGTGACCTTTGTAGTTAGTAAAAAATTGCGGTCTATAACTAAATTCATCTCCTTGCTCGTCAATATATTCAATCCACTCATACGGAATTATACCCGCTTCCAAAACATTATAACTCTCTCTTACAGCTCCCTCACCTTGTTTAAGGGTTAAAGTTCCATTTGTATTTTTATATACCTCTCTAACACCACAAAACAACTCAACACCGTCAAATTTTAAGGCCTTTAATTCAGCACCCAGATAAGTATAACCGTACCTATTTTCTTCGTTACTGTGTGGGTAATTAGTTAAATACTTTTTCAAATTAATCAATTCTACTTTACTATTTCTACCTTTGTATATTTTTTCCAAAATTGGCTCGACTCTTTTTCTAATATTGTCTTTGTGCACCAACTTGTCTTTAAGATTAATTCTTTTTGATAAAAAATAAACATGATAAGCAATAAAACCACCAACTACTATCCCAATAATGCCAACTAAATTTTCTAGCAACCAATTTAACATACTCATGAGATACAATTTAAACGTTAGCTCTTAATTTGTTGGTAGATATTTTGTAACTGTTTTTTTACCATCAAATCACGTTCAATTTTTTTATTATTTTCAATTTTCTGATCTAAAATTAACTCAATAGATAATTTTATTGGGGCAAAATATTTTAGGCAATCCTCTTCGCTAAGTTCGTGCACTCCTTTACTGAGAATACTATAAACAGACTTCATCTCAACAAGCTGACTTGGTAAAAAACTTTTTAAACTTTCAACTTTCTCTTCCATGTGTTGTTTTTTAAAATCAATCTCAGACAAAGTTAAGGAAGATAAATTTTCATGATATGTTTCAAAAATTAAATTTTCAAAAATTCTTCGTAAGTATACAAAAGAACCAGCACCTGCTCCATGAGCCACTAGACCTATGGATTTTTTTAAATTTTTCAAGTCATCTTTCGGCAAAACTTTGTCGTATTTTTTTCCAATTTCAGAAAATTGGAGATCTGCTAAGGACGGAGATTGGCCTATTTTAACTACAATATCATTATCTCTATAAACGACAAACCTTAAAACATCATTATCCTTTCTTTTACACGTTAATGTAATAAGATAATAACCAATAGTAACGTGATTTGACGCAACCCAAGTATTCCAGGTATCAATTTGTCTCAATTCAATACTATATGTAGTTTCAGAGTTATTTCTAGAGCTATACGCATCAACATCGCCATTAAACGACCCATGCTCAAGCTCAGGCAGATTAACTACTTCATAGAGAGGCGTCTCGAAATAAAAGTCATGCTTACTTATAATCTTTGAGTCTTCCACTGTAATTTCTTCTGTCATAAGTTATTATAAAATCTTTACATTTGATAATTTTTGTTTAATATCTACTATTAGCTTTTCACAATCCGATACTCTACCTCTTCCATTTTATTGCCGTTTTGATTTGTTCCGATAAACTCTCTTGCAATCTTTCCGCCCAGAAATTCGGCTATTTGTCTGCTTGGTGTATTCACTTTTACAACAGGATATTTAATATATTCGTAGGAAATATTTTTATCTGCCCAGTCTTTTATAGCCTTCATTGCTTCTTTACCGTAGCCCTTACCGTGAGCAGATTTTTTAAGCCAAACGCCCATTTCAGGATCATGTCTGTGGATTTCGTGAAAACCCATACAACCTAAAAATTCGCCAGTATTTTTATCTTCGGCCACTAATTGCAGATTTTCACCCTTCTTCATTCTATTCAGAGAGTCTGTGATAAACTTTTTCGTATCTTCAATGTTACCCGACGGTTGTGGAAACATGTGTGTTGTAATTTCTGAGGTAAACTCTTTAAAAATATCTTCCAAGTGCTTCATTGATATTGGCACAAGTTTTAATCGTTCAGTTTCTAACACAACACCCGTGGTATCTATAGGACTAAGTACTTTCTTAATATCTTCCAAAAGCACATTGAAAGTTGTATACCCAGCCGATTTATTAAAATGCCCAGCACCCTCTACAACCCTTATTTCAACATCTAGATTTTTTGCTATCCGCTCAGATTTTTCTATCGGTAAATATGGATCATTATCCGAGTGATAAATATATAAATTATTACAGTTATTCTTTATTTTTTCCCAGTCAAACTCTCGTTGAGCAAATGTCTTCATCTCCTCATCAAATTCATTATCTGCCTTGCCCACAAAACCAGCCACGAAGAAAGCGGCACTGACAGGGTATTTTTCAATGACATTTAGAGCAAACGGCACGCCTAAGCTATGGCCTATTAAAATAGAATCTTTATCAAGATAAGTTTTGTACTGTTCAAGCACTTTCAACCAGCTTTCCAAGGTTTGATTTTCAGGTGTTGGAAATTGAGGAACAAAAACTCGGTTTCCTGAATTTTCAAGCTCTTTTTTAAGCCAAGGAAACCAGTTTTCCTCTGGATAACCACCTACTCCGTGGAATATAAAAATGTTTGTCATAAGGAGAATATATGGTTAAATTATAGGCCTTTTAAGCTCATTAGTCAATCAAAATAGTCCTTTTTGACATCCTCAAATTTCCGTGATATATTACTTATGTTCCGATGAGAAACTATTATATAACGCTCGGAACATACTACTGTATTTGTGCTCGGGAAGGATAGCACACCCTACTAAGGGAGGTGTTTTGTTTTATATCTACTTTCCACCTTTGGATACAGTGCAGATCAGTTTTTTCGGGCGGTTGCCCCGCCCGAAAAAACTGGCTGCCTGCCAAGGGGCAAAAAGAAAACAAAGATTCCCGTTGTTAGTGTATCAGGCCTGTGCACTTGCATAAATTTGTTTAGCCTCATTAACTAGACAAGGTTTGAACTGGACAAATTACCTTTAACAAAAACAAAAAGTGAGCGTTTAAACTCACTTCGTTGCGAACTGCGGAGAGGGTGGGAGTCGAACCCACGAGGCCTTGCGGCCTACCGCTTTTCGAGAGCGGCACGATCGACCACTCTGACACCTCTCCGTGTGACCATATACTATATATTTTTGGACCAAAAGTCAATTATAGTCGGTCGCGAAAGTCGTTGTAGTCAAAAGAGTTGGCCTCGCGATAGGATCCGTTTTTGTCGAGGATGCCGATACTCGGAAGTGGAATTCCGTTAAAAGTGGTATTTTTTACAAAGGTATAGAGCGCCATGTCGGTGAACAATAACTTTTGTCCGCGCGTGAGTGGGCTCGAAAAAGAATAGTCGCCCATGATGTCGCCCGCGAGACACGACGGTCCGCCGATGCGGTATTGGTATTTTTTACCATAACCCATCTCTGCGCCGATGATGCGAGGTTGGTAGGGCATGGCCAATACATCGGGAGCGTGAGTCTCAGCCGAAGCATCGATGATCGCGACCGCACCGCAATTTTCGACAATATCGAGAACAGTGGCACAAAGATAGCCGGCATTGAGCACGACCGCTTCGCCCGGCTCCATGATTACTTCGACTCCGTATTTTGATTTTAATTTTTTGACCAAATTGATCAACAACTTCACATCGTAATCTTTGCGGGTGATGTGGTGACCGCCGCCAATATTTATCCATTTGAGACCGGGCAAATACGCGCCGAAATCGCGTTCGAATTTTTGCAAAACTTTTTCAAGAGCGTCGGCTCCCTGTTCGCACAGCGCGTGAAAATGTAAACCGTCGACCAGCGACAAATCCTGATTTTTAAACTGATCGGCCACGATCCCGAGGCGAGATTTGGGAGTGCAGGGGCTATACATCGCTTTGGGTGATTTGGACAGCATCGGATTGACGCGCAGCCCCACTTGTTTGCCGGCTTTTTTTACCGCCGGACCAAAGGTCTCGAGTTGGTAAAAAGAATTAAAAATCACCGTATCGGAATTTTCAATGACAGCTGTAATATCCTCACTACGATAGGCCGGACAAAAAGTGTGTACTTCTTTTTTGAACTCATCATGCCCGAGGTGTGCCTCAAACAGCCCGCTCGCGCATACGCCGTCCAAATACTGTCCGATCAAAGGAAACGAAGCGCGCAAAGAAAAAGCCTTGAGCGCCAGTAATATTTTACATCCGGTCGCGTCTTTTATTTTTTTAAGCAAACGCAAATTGTCTTCGAGCACTGTCTCGTCGATCACATAGGCCGGTGTTTGGATATTGGCGGTATTCTTGACGACATTTTTCAGGTGCGTAGAGCTCACGCGCGACGGAAACGGAAAGTAAGCTTCGGGGATTTTGGTTTTGTTAGACATAATTATTCCCATTTAATTTCCGGCACCGAGCCATCACACACCTCGGCCCACGGCAGCCCGTCGGTCATAAGCGCTTGCATAAATGGCTCCGGATTGAGTTGTTCGACATTAAATACACCTTCGCCTTTCCACTGGCCTGTGAGGATCATCTTGGCGCCGGTCATGGGCGGGACGCCGGCAGTGTAGGAGATAGCCTGTGATTCGACTTCGCGGTAACACTCGGCGTGATCGCAGACATTGTAAATGTAGTATGTCTTAGGCTGGTTGTTTTTATCGAGCCCTTTGATCACACAGCCGATGTTGGTTTTGCCGGTGTAGTTTTTGGCGAGTGAGGCCGGATCGGGCAAGAGTTTTTCCAAAAATTTGACCGGCACCACTTTTTGTCCCTGATAATCCACCTCATCGATGCGGGTCATGCCGACATTTTGAAGCACGCGCAAATGGGTGAGATATTGTTCGCCAAAAGTCATGCCAAAGGTGGCGTACTGGAGGGTGGGGAAATTTTTCACGAGCGATTGCAATTCTTCGTGATAGATAAGATATGTCTCTTTGGGGCCGATTTCGGGATAGTTAAAAGAGAAATGATGGCTCGGGCGTGATTCAGTGGGGCTGATGATGGGCTCGATATTTACCCACTGACCGTTTTTCCAAAATTTTGCCGGTGATCCCACTTCGCGAATGTTGATTTCCGGGCTAAAATTGGTGGCGAAGATATGACCATGATTGCCGGCATTGCAATCCATGATGTGCAGCTCGTGCATTTCATTGAAATATTTTTTGGCCGCGTAGGCAGTCATCGCCTGTGACACTCCCGGATCAAAACCACAGCCGAGCACAGCCAAAAGACCGGCCTGCTTGAATTTATCGTGCATCGCCCATTGTTCGTCATAACGCATGCGCGCTTCCTCGATGGGTTCGAAATTGGCAGTGTCGACATAATTAACCTTGGCCAAAAGACACGCCTCCATCACGATGAGGTCAAAATACGGATCAGCCAAATTGATCAAAATATTAGGACGATGTTTTTCAAGTAGTTTCACCAAAGCCGAATTGTCGGTCATGGTGATGGTCACCGCTTCGGTCTTGATGGTTTGTCCGGTCAGGCGCTTCGCGGCCTCGGCGATGCGATCGCATTTGGCGAGAGTACGACTGGCCACGATGATTTCGTTAAATACCTCTGGTTGCTGGGCGCATTTGAGCGCGGTCACTTTAGCTACACCGCCGGCGCCGAAGATGAGAACTTTGTTCATAAAAATTTATTTAAAATTAATTCCCGATAGGAATTTTACACGCGACCGTCACGACTGTCAATGCTTTCTGTGTATATTTTCGGTTGTCAGACACAACAGTTTGTGGTAGCATTAAGGTCATATAAAAATATTTATGTCCAAAGAATATATCGTCAACAAATGCGGAGGTGGAATCATGGTGCCCACACTTCTACCACTCGTGAAAAAAGCGCTCGCGCATCAAATGCGTTTGGGTTACGCGCCGATCGTGGTGGTGTCGGCGGTCAAAGATGTGACTGACACGCTCATTGGATTCTTGGTCAAGACCAAACAAGATCCAACCGCGCAAAATATTACGAATTTCATCGCGCAATTACGCGACACTCACGAACAATTATTTGGCACGCTCGGTGAGAGTTTCGATGCGGTTCTGAAAAATTTGACCAAAGACATCGAGGCTTACGCGCGTCAAAGCGACTCGATCGAGCTCGAAGCCAAAATAATTTCGTATGGAGAAAAATTGTCGGCTTTATGCGCGGCCGAGTATTTGTCCGAGGCCGGCACGCCGGCGACACCGGTCTTTGCTGAAAATATTCCATTGCTTACCGATGCTGTGATCAAAGACGCCAATATTTTGTACGATCAATCCGAGAAAAATTTACAAAAATATTTATCCAAAATCAATTCGATTCCGGTGATCGCCGGTTTTACCGGTGTTTCTCCCGCCGGAGCGGTGACACTGCTGGGGCGCGGAGGTACGGATACGACCGCTTGTTTTGTCGGCGCGGCTATGCGCGCGCGGCGGGTGGTGCTGTGGAAAGATGTGGGGGCGGTATATTCGGCAGATCCGAAATTAGTCAAAGAGGCGCGCACGATTCCGTTTTTGAGCTACGACGAAGTAGAAGAAGCCGGCAAGATAATTCAGGGCAAAGCGGTGCGCTATTTGCGTCAATACAAAATCGAGGCCGAGGTGGCATCGCTTAAAAATTTCAAAGACAAAACCACGATCCGTGAATTGAAAAAAGCGATTCCGGGCGCGCGTCTCGTCAGCTTCAAAAAAAGTCTGACACTGTTTTCGCTTAGCCAGGGCGACGCCCGCGGATATGAACGCCTGTCCGAAGTGAGTGATCTATGCGCGCGCTACAAAGTGAATGTCGTGCTCATCTGGAATGATCCGACCAATTTGCATGTGGTAGTGGAGGACACAAGCGGGCTTTTGCCCGAGCTTACCGCCGAGGTGGCGGCGCGGTTTCCCCATATCGAATCCACGACAGTGCACATGATCACGATCGTCGGAGATTTCAATTGGAAAGATGTCAATATTTTTAATCAAACTTTACACAAGCTCGACGCGAAAGCGCTCATGGGGGCGTGTCCGTATCCTAAGTGTTTGCGCATGGAGGGGATAGTCGTCGCCAAAAATGATGTCGCGTCACTACTGCGCGCGATGCACAAGGTTTTTATTTTTAAAAAGTAAAAATATGTTACGAGTCGGTATTATCGGGGCCACCGGTATGGTGGGACAACGCTATATCTCATTGCTTCAGGGGCACCCGTGGTTCACAGTGACGGCCGTGGCGGCGTCGGCGAGTTCGGCCGGCGTGCCCTACGAGCAGTCGGTCAAAGGCCGATGGCAGATGATCGAGCCGATCCCGGAGGGTGTCCAAAATTTAGTAGTACTTGAAGCAATCAATGTCGAGGCGATGGCCAAGGCATGTGATTTTGTTTTTTCAGCAGTGGAAATGCCGGACAAAGAAATGGTAAAAAAATTGGAAGAAAGCTATGCGGCCGCCGGATTGCCGGTGGTATCCAATGCCTCGGCGCACCGCTGGACCACTGATGTGCCGATGCTTATCCCCGAGATCAACGCTGATCATACCAAGATGATCGACGCGCAGAAAAAAAAGCGCGGTTGGTCGCGCGGGTTTATCGCGGTGAAACCCAATTGTAGTATTCAGAGTTTTTTGACGCCGATTCATGCTTTGCGAGCGGCGGGATATGACATTGATCGCCTCGCCGTGACGACGATGCAGGCTGTATCGGGCGCCGGATATCCCGGAGTAGCAAGTCTCGATATGATCGACAATATCGTGCCCTATATCGGCGGGGAAGAGGAAAAAACAGAAAAAGAACCGTTGAAAATTTTGGGACAAATAAAAAAAGAGGCGTTTGTCTTGGCGGACGACATCACGATCACCGCGCAGTGTAATCGCGTGCCCGTGACCGATGGCCACACTGCTTGCGTGAGTATGGGCTTTGCCAAAAAGAAACCGACCCGCGAAGAAATTTTGAAAATTTGGCGCGCGTTTGTTTCAGTGCCGCAAAAACTGCAGTTGCCGTCCGCGCCCTTGACCCCCATCATTTATCTCGACGAAGACAATCGTCCCCAGCCAAAAAAAGATCGCAACCGCGAGCAAGGTATGGCGGTCAGCGTCGGGCGTTTGCGGGAGTGCCCGGTGTTTGATTTCAAATTTGTCGGCCTTAGTCACAATACTATTCGAGGCGCGGCCGGTGGCGGAATTTTGAATGCCGAATTACTCGTGAAGCAGGGATATATCAGTGCCTGATTAGCGGGCGTTTTGTGCTGACTTTTTTTGTATCAAATTTTTATACAATTCAAGCATTTGTCCGGTTGTTTTCTCATCAGAAAAATCTTGAGCGCGTCGTAACGCCTCTTGATTTTTTTTCGTCCAAAGTATGGGGTCGCTGATGAGCGAGATGGCCTTGTCAGCAAAAATATTTTGATCCGGCGTGGTCATAAATCCGCCGATATTATTCATGAGCATGTCTTCGATGCCGGTGGCGGTGAGCGCTACGACCGGTAGGCCCATGGCGAGCGCTTCGAGCACCACGAGCCCCTGGGTCTCGGTCGTCGAAGCGAATAAAAATGCTTTGGATAGACGGTAGAGTGCGAACAGTTGCTCATGTTTTAAAAAGTCTAAAAAAATAATGGATTTTTGATTGGTTTTTTTGATTTCATTCATCAAAGATTCTTTGTCCGGCCCATTGCCGGCGATGAGCAATTTGGCATTGGGACAAGATTTTTGGATTTTTTCAAACGCTTCGATGACAAACTGAATATTTTTTTCCTTGCTGATGCGACTCGCGGTGATGAGGAGTTGGTCGGTCGGGGCGAGATTATATTTTTTGAAAAATTTTGGAATAAAATTTTCATCGGTCATTTGCTGATTTTCAGCGATGTTGATGCCGGTCGGGATCACTGTGATTGGTTTTGTGATGTATTGCGCCAATTCGTTTTTGATACCCCGCGACGGCGCGACAATGGCATCGTGTAAATCATAAAATCGCTTGGCGATGAGGGCGAGGGTGCCTTTTTCCATCCAAGATGGCAAGTGAAGATAGTAGTGGGCATAGCGCTCGACCCGCGTGTGGTAGGTATAGACGAGTGGGAGGCCGAGTTTGGCGCCGACGCGCGTGCCCGCCATGCCGATTGGTCCCGGGGTGTGCACATGGATGATGTCGAGGCCGAGCTTGGCTACAGTGACAGCGCGGATCATCGGTACGGCCAAGCGCACTTGGTCTCCCCAGACGAGGATTGAGGGGTAACGCCTGGTGTTGGTCTCGGGCTGGTTTTCGAGCTTGAGCGAATTATTGGGTGCAAAAATATACACCTCATGACCCTGGGCGCGCAGACCCGAGATGAGCAGAAGCAGTGATGTGGTCACCCCGTTTATTTGCGGAGTGAAGCTGTCGGTGAAGATGCCGATTTTCATGAATGTAAAACTTGGCGGTGTAGTCGGGTTAAGTACCACACCATTTCAATCAGTATAAGGCTTTTAAGAGGGTTTGTCCAGCTGACAAATTGAGGTGTCATTTAAAATTTAAAACTGAACACTTTTAGAATAATTTAAAATTTAAAAGTGAACATTGCTCAAAAGGTTGTTTGGCGGTAGAATGGCTGGTTTAAATCTTTAACCAGCTATCGTATGG
>JBAYHH010000006.1:0-54204 GCA_041666265.1 Candidatus Magasanikiibacteriota bacterium
AAATATTCAATTTTTGATTCCCGGTACCAAATCAATTGTTTTAAAAAAGAAATATACCAACAAGGCACAGATCGGCACGCAGTTTCTCAAAGAATACAGTTCGTATTTTGGTTTAAAAAATACCCAAGCCACCAAGTTGATCAAAAGCGCGGTGAGCGCCAGTGGCATGACACATTTGAAATATGTTCAGCAATATAACAATGTGCCGGTGTATGGCGGCGAGATGATTTTACATATTAAAAGTGATGGGGCGGTGAGCGCGGCGCAAGGCAAGGTGGCTCAAAATTTAACTTTATCTACCAAGCCCAAGATTACCGCCAAAAAGGCGACTGAATTAGCCAAGAAATATGCCAAAGATAAATTGGCCATCACCGCGCCGACCGCCACCAAGCCGATTTTATTTATTTATAATCCTATCAGCAACACCCCCACCGCCAAAGACAAAAATATTTTGGTCTGGGTGATGGAAGTGGATGACATTAATCATGGCAATTTACATACGGTGTTTATTGATGCCGCTAAGGGTAGCGTGGTGGATAGTATGAGTAGAGTAGGGGCAATTTATCGCGAGATTAAAGATTGTAACGATGTTCTCGGAGGTGGTTGTTATGTTACGGGTGCGCCGGCTGGATCGTCCAATGGCCGGGTAGAAGGAGACGCGGTCGCCGCTGCCGCCGATGTAAATATTATTTTTAATAATTTATTAGACGCCTATAATTATTTCAGAGATAATTTCAATATTTTTGGTCCCAATAATCGGGGTGGTGCGGGTGATGGCGTAGAGGTGGCCACCGATACTTTGAAGGCATTTGCGCGCTATGTGTTGCCGGCGAACAATAAATTCGCCCCCTGTCCAAATGCCTACTGGGATGGCGTGGAATTTGTATTTTGTTCCTCCACCGCCAATACTCCGATTATCGCGCACGAATATATGCACGCGGTGACCCAATATCAGGGACCGCAGCCGCAATTATCCTATCAGCAACAGCCTGGCACGATTAATGAGGCCTATTCGGATATTTTTGCCATGGCGGTCCAGCAATACGCTTTGAATTGGGAGCCTTCTTGGACTATTGGCGTGGCCGGTCGAGCCCCGTTCCGCAGTATTATGGCGCCCTGGGATACCCATAATCCCAGCAAGTTATACAGTGGTTATTTTTCCTGCGATCCGGTGTGGGATGATGGCGGGGTGCATCGCAATAGCACGGTAATCAGTTACGCGGCCTATTTGCTTTCCAAAGGCGGGGACTTCAATGGCTGTACCATTCCGGCGATTGGGTTGGATAAAGTAACACAGATTTTCTATTTGACTTTGACTCAATATTTGCCGACCAACGCGCAATTTAGCGATCTGAATCGCAATTTGCCACTGGCTTGCGAGGAATTATACGGTCATAACAGCGCCGAATGTAATGCCCTGCGAATCGCGCTTCAAGCCGTGGAATTGGATCAAGAGTGGCCGTGTCCGGCTGGCACGAAAACAGAGTCAACGCCGGTGTGCGCTTTGCCCCAGGTGGATGTTGATCAGAGTGTGATCACGCCAACTATTCCAACCAGCACTATCATCACCGCGCCGGCCAACAATCTGTCGGATTATATTGTTCCGGAGATTAAGTCAATACCGGTAGTGGAAATTCCGGTGCCGGCGGTATCGGTTCCCGTTCCGGTAGCGGATAATAGCGACAAATATCCCAGTTTCACCGCCAGTGTGTCGGATGATGGACTGTCAACTTTTACGATTAGCGGCAAATTGAATTATTACGGCACAGCCAAAGGGTGCGATGGGCCGCGGTATTTTGACCCGATAATCGTACGCTGGGGTCAAGGCGATGATCACCCTGTTTTGAACGGTAACAATAATATTACCGCTACCCACAAGTATACTTTGAAAAATTACGAATATGACATTTCGGTTTCATTTTTCAACAGTTGCTTCCAAAGCAAGACCATGCATTTTATTGTGCATCCTAAATTTTGAATTATTTATTCTTAAGTAATATCCATATGGCAGACATCATTTCGCCGCTCGGCGACAAAAAGAACACCGCGATGGCGGTAATCGCGTATATCTTATTCTTCGTGCCGTTGCTTACCGGCGACGCCAAAAAGGACGCGTTCGTGAAGTATCATGTTAAGCAGGGGTTGGTACTATTTTTACTGGCAGTACTAATTAATGTTGTGGGCTGGGTTATTCCGTTTTACTTTTGGTTTTCTATCAGCTGGATTTTTAGTATGGGAATGTTGGTATTGTTAATTCTCGGTATTATCAATGCGGTCAATGGCAAACAAGAACCCCTGCCGGTGATTGGTAAATTTGCCGATGTTTTTAAATTTTAATATATGACCAAGAAATATTATTTTGGAGGTTTAATGACGATAATTTGCGCATTAGTATTGGTCGCGCCGGCTCAGGCGTTTTATCTGGAAATCCCGCAAATTTTAAAAGACGCGGTGCAATCATTAAAATCATCGGTCCATGCGCAAGAAGCGGGGGAGTTACAGCCGCTGTCTTCGGACGCATCAAACGATCAATCAATCCAACCGTTGGCACCGATTCAGCCAATTTCGTCTGATAATACCATTCAAGTGCAACCGCCTCAGCCACCAGTGAATAATCCGTCGCCGACTTGCATGGTCGATGGTGTGGAAAAACCCGGCAGCTGTGATCAGTACAAACAGGAAAACAGAAATCAATCCGGCGGACAATCCGGCCAGCCGATGACGAATTTCCAGCCGCAGTCAATGGGGCAATCGGGACAGCCCGGTCCGGATAATGAGCGGATGCTCAAAGATGTGAAACGCGGGGCGAGCGATGTGGCGCGCCAATTGAAGCAATTTGAAACCTTGGTGGCCAAGTTTGAAAAGAAAGGGGTGGCGATATCGGCCGATACCAAAACCAAAATTGAGGCGTTACGCGCGCTCATTACCAAATTTCAGTCCATCACTTCCGCCGACGAGGCGCAGGATTTGAATATGGATGATCTATGGAGCCAGATGCGCGACTTGGAAGAAGAACGCCGTAATTTGGAGCAGATGGATAACATTACGCGGGAAATGAAACGCATTGAAAGCAATATTAAAATGTTTGAAAAACAGGTGGCCAAATTAGTCAAGCAAAAAATGGCGGCGCCGGTGGAAATCACCGAAAATTTGGCCAAAGTAAAAACGGCCATCGCGGATATCAAAGCCGGTAAAATGGAAAACGCCCAAGACATTTTTGAATTAGTGCAAAATTTGGATGAAAATCGCGGTCAAATGGAAATGCTTGCTCGTTGGCCGCAGACCCTCAAAGAAATGGATCGTCAATTAAAAAGTTTGAACACGGAATTAAAGCGCGCTAAAACCACGACGGCTCGTTTGAGCAAAAAAGAGATTGATGTCTCTACGGTGTATTCCCAATTTGAATCAGCCGTGGCTAAATTAAAGGAAACGCGCGACGCGGCTGTTGCTAAAATTCAGGAAAATGCCGAAGACGCGTTTGATTTGGCGCAAAATGATTTTTTTGGACAGATGGATGATGTGATGGAGAGCCAAAAAATTATTATGACCATGGGCAACTTTGGCCAGTTTAACACCAATTTTACGCGCCAAACCAACCAGGCGGCGCAACAAATTAAAGCGCTGAAAAATAAAAAAATTGATGTGACCGAATTGAATGATTTATTGGCGCAAGCCAAAACTCAAGCCGTGGCCGTGAAGGCGCTATTTAAGGCCCAACCGCTGGATGTGGACGCGGTGATTGAAGCCCTCAATGAGGTGGAAAATTTGAGCCAGGAATTTGATCAAAAGGTCTCGGAATTAACCGGCGCGCAAGATGATATGCCGTGGGAAAAAGGGCCGCAACAATTTCAGCAAATTCAGGTCTCGCCAAATTTAGACAAATGGATCCCGCGCCAAGCGCCGACAGTGTCAACGGAGCCAGCCCGATAATAGTTCGTCCGATATATTTAATCAAATAATATGTCCAAAAAAATTCTTGGCTGGTCGTTGGTCAACGCGTTTGGCACCTTGCTCTATATTACTTTTGTGATTGGCATCATGAGTAGCGCGGAAACAGGGTTTCTTAAAATGAATCACTGGATCGGGCCGGTGGCGATGTTGTTGTTATTCGTGATGTCGGCCGCGATCACGAGCGCGCTGGTGTTTGGTCGGCCGATTTGGTGGTATTTGGAGGGAAATAAAAAAGAAGCGGTGATGTTATTTGTGGGCACGGTGGCTTGGCTGGCGGTATTTTTCTCGACTATAATTTTAAGTTTAATGTTGTGGCCGGAGCCGAAAATTTACATGACACCACCGCGCGCCTGTACCGAAGAAGCCAAAATCTGTCCCAATGGATCGGCCGTGGGGCGCACCGGCCCCAAATGTGAATTCGCGCCGTGCCCGAAATAGTTATGTATTTTTTGTACATTCTCGAGTGTGCGGACCAGACTCTCTACGCCGGCATCACGACCGACCTTGCGCGACGCTTGCTCGAGCACAATGACTCCAAGCTCGGAGCCAAATATACCCGCGCGCGCCGGCCGATAAAGTTGGTTTATTCCAAAAAATACCGCAATCGTTCGACTGCCAGTAAGGCGGAAATAAAACTGAAAAAATTATCACGGTCGGAAAAGTTAAAACTGATTGAAATGGCTAATTGAATAATCGCATGTTTTATTTTTTTCGTGTGCGCCATCGTCGCCGTCGACGCGTTGCAGGCAATCGTAAAAAATATTTGCAATATCGCGAAACCGCGCGTGTTTTGGCGCATGCTCTGATCGCTCGCGTCAACGCGCATTATAATTTTACGATTGGTCGAGTGGCGATTCGCAACAATCGCAGTCGCTGGGGGAGTTGTTCCAGAAAATACAATTTGAATTTTAATTACAAGATTGTGTTTTTGCCGGAACGATTGGCCGAGTATATCGTTGCGCACGAGCTGTGTCATATCGGGCAGTTCAATCATTCGCGAAAATTTTGGGATTTGGTGGGGGAGTATGTGCCGGATTATTCTGACTGCGTCCGTGAATTAAAGAAAATTCGTATTTAAATTAGTATTTATGAACAATACTGTTAGCTGGTATGCCAGTCTGATCAAACCATCGTGGGCGCCGCCATCATGGCTATTTGGTCCGGTGTGGTCGGTGCTTTATGTGATGATCGCGATTTCGTTTGGCAAGGTTTTTGTCATGGCTTGGCACAAACAAATCACTCTTTTGGTGGCCCTGCCATTTGCCCTCAATCTACTTTTTAACTTTCTTTTCAGTCCGATCCAATTTACCCTGCAAAATAACTGGCTCGCCGCCGTGGATATTTTATTGGTGCTCGGCACATTGATCTGGGCGATGGTGGCTATTTATCCTCACGCGCGTTGGATAGCTTTTATTCAGATTCCGTATTTGCTTTGGGTGTCGTTCGCCACGATTTTGCAGCTCACCATTACTTATCTAAATCGATAAGAATAAGAGGCCGATGTCGATATTGACTTTAGCCGTTTTTTGCTATATACTGGTGTCTCAAACATGTATGTATGGCGAGTGATGTCATTTTAAGTTTCGACAATGTATCGTTTGAGCACCGCGAGGGCAAGCCCATATTAGATGAGGTCAGTTTTAGTGTGCGTAAAGGCGCGAAGCTGACGCTCATGGGTCAAAATGGCGCCGGCAAAAGCACGCTGTTTGGATTGATTCGTGGCGAATTAAAACCCAAGAGTGGCCAAGTAAATATCACTAATAGCGCTTCTGTCGGTACCGCGCTTCAGATGATTGATCGAGCTGATTTTGATTTAAATATCGAACAGTATTTTGCCAAGGCTTTTATCGCTGTGCCGGGCAACATTAAAAGTCGAATCCACAAAGCGATGGAAGCGGTCAATTTTGATATTCCCACCAATAGACGCGTGGGGGATTTGTCCGGTGGCCAGCAAGCGCGTCTTTTGCTTTCTTACGCGCTCATTCAAAATCCCGATATTTTACTTCTCGACGAACCAACCAACAATCTCGATCAGGCCGGCATCGACCATTTGATTCAGTTTCTCGTGATGTACGACAAAACCGTGATTGTGATTTCGCACGACGCTGATTTTCTAAATTCATTTACCGAGGGCGTATTATATCTCGATGTTTTTACCAAAAAAATCGAAGCGTATGTCGGCGATTATTATTCGGTGGTGGAAGAAATCCAAGCGCGCATCGAACGCGAACAAATGAAAAACGCTCAACTTGAAAAACAAATTCAAGATCGCAAAGACAAAGTAAACTTTTTCGCGCATAAAGGCGGTAAGATGCGCAAGCTCGCGTCGAAATTGAAAGAAGAAACCGAAGAAATGGAAGAGAATAAAGTGGATGTTCGCCGTGAAGATAAAACTATTCGTGAATTTGAGATTCCGGCGCAGGGGATTGTGGGAGATATTGTGACGATCAAATCGGTAAAAATTATCGTCAATCATGAGCCGATTATCAAACCGGTGGATATTTTACTGCGTCAAAAATCGCGTTTGCTCGTATCCGGTCCCAATGGCATGGGCAAAAGCACGCTGTTGCGCACACTCGTCAATGGTTTAAGCGAGGGAGCAAAAATATTGCCCGGCACCCGGGTCGGTTATTATAGTCAGGATTTTGCCACGCTGGATTTTGATAGCGCTGTCTATGATTCGCTCCTCGCGAGTCTGCAAGACGGTATGAATACTCAAGAAATGCGCGCGGTGGCGGCCGGATTTCTCATTACCGGCGAACTCATGGATCACAAAATTTCCGATCTGTCCGAGGGGCAAAAAGGATTATTATCTTTTGCTAAATTGGTTTTACTGAAGCCCGGACTGCTGGTGCTCGATGAGCCGACCAACCACATCAATTTTCGCCACTTGCCGGTGATCGCCGAAGCGGTAAATAATTACGATGGGGCGATTATTCTTATCAGTCACATGCCTGATTTTGTCAAGCAAATCGCAGTCAACGAACATCTCGAGTTGGATCGCTTGTTGAAATAGTTCGAAGTTACTCGATTTTTAAAATTTTGTAATTCACCTCTTTATTAAAAAGTTTTACTGCGACCGTATCGCCCACACTGTGTCCCATTAGCGCCGATCCGATCGGCGAATGGCGGGAGATGACATTGTTTTCAGGACTGGTTTCGGCCGATCCCAAGATTAAAAAAGTTTTTTGCTTGCCGCCGCTTTCGACAATGACCCGATGACCAAGCTCGACTTGGTTAAAATTGTTCTTGGGCGTAATAATCTCCGCTTGATTTATCTGTTGTTCCAGCCGAAAAATGGCGTCATTGATGCCGCGCAGTCGTCCTTTGGCCAGTTGGTATTCCGCGTTTTCGGAGAAATCGCCATTTTTGGCCGCCGCGGCTACATCGTTGGCCGCTTTGGGTTGGATGTGTTTCAGGTGTCGGAGTTCGTTTTGTAACTCTAAAAATTTATCTGAAGTGATCAGGGGGTCGGGGCGGAGATTGGTATATTTGCCGGGTTTGCGATAGGGTGTTTGCATAATACTATAATCTTAGCACTTATTATCCGTTTCGCCAAATCATACCGGTTTGGTCCAGCTCTTGCTATTTTCTCTGAAATAGGGTATACTTGAATTTCTTTATTAATAACTTATCTATAATTATATGGGTAAATTTGGACACGATGATCGTTTTGGCAAGGATCGAGGCGGAGACCGTTTCGGTAAAAAAAGTTTTGGTGGTGGGTTTGGCGGTGGCCGTGGGGGCTTTGGTGGCGCGCGCGGTCCGTCCGATCGTCCGCAAATGCACAGCGCTGTTTGCGGTGAATGTGGCAATCCGTGCGAAGTGCCTTTTCGTCCGGTTGATGGTCGTCCGGTGTTTTGCAATAATTGTTTTCGCAAACAAAAAGATGCCGGCGCCCCGTCGTTTGGCAAACCGGCCGGCGATCGTTTTTCTCGTCCGCGTTTTGATCGCCCGTCAGCTCCGACTCCGGTGACTGCGAACCTCGGTCAATTCAAAGAACAGCTCGAAATGCTCAATGTGAAGTTAGATCGCATTTTGCGCGCCTTGGCTCCGGTTGAATCGGGCGCTTCCGTCGCGATTGTCGAGCCGAAAAAATCCGTCAAGATCGAAACGATGGGAACTTTATCTTTAAAAACTAAAGCTAAAATCAAGAAAGTTTCCGTGAAAAAGAAAAAATAAAAAATATTCGCGATAGTCGGAGTTTTGACTTATCCACAGGCCGGTATTTACAAGGGGTTTCACAAAAATCCAATAGAGTGTATAATATCCCAATAAAACCAAGGTTCAAAACCTTATTTAATTCTTAAGTCATAAATTTATGGCAGGCATGACCAAGTCAGCCATCTTGGCTGAACTCGCCGAGAAAACCGGCCTCAGCAAAAAGGATGTCGGTGGATTAGTAGACGCCTTAGTCGAATTGGCGTACAAAGAAGTTAAGAAGAGTGGTGTTTTCGCCCTTGCCGGTCTCGGTAAGCTCGTGAAAGTGCACCGCAATGCTCGCCAGGGACGCAATCCGGCTACCGGCGAGACCATTCAGATTCCGGCTCGCACTGTCGTGAAATTTCGCGTTGCCAAGGCTGCCAAAGAAGCGGTTCTGTAATTTTACTTTCAACAAAAGCACCCTTGATTTTCAGGGGTGTTTTTTGTTTGGTTCGGACTTGAAATAACCGGCCGGTCGTGATATACTGAGCATTATATAATATGAATAAATATCATCACCTCGATACTATTATCGTTTTCTTCGTCGCGATTTTACTGATTTCTAATGTCGCGTCCAGCAAGATTTTGCAGTTAGGCCCCTTCACATTTGATGGTGGCACGATTTTGTTTCCGTTGAGCTACATTTTTGGCGATATTTTGACCGAGGTTTATGGTTATCGCAGCGCGCGCAAAGCGATCTGGTTGGGTTTCTTTAGCGCTTTTGCGATGGCTATCGTGTTTATGGTTGTCGGCGCTTTGCCGTCAGCGTCTGATTGGGGTAATCAATCGGCCTACGACGCTATTTTGGGCATGACTCCGCGCATCGTGCTCGCGAGCCTCATCGCGTATTGGTGTGGAAATTTTTCCAATTCATATATCTTGGCCAAGATGAAAATCTGGACCGAAGGAAAATGGCTCTGGACGCGCACGATTGGTTCGACGGTCGCGGGTGAATTAATTGATTCGCTTTTGTTTGTCACGATCGCATTTTGGGGCATGATGCCGACATCCTTGCTTATTACTTTGATTGTTTCCAATTATATTTTTAAAACCGGCGTGGAAGTATTGTTTACTCCGGTGACTTATCGCGTGGTAAAGTTTTTAAAAAGTAAAGAAAACGACGATCGGTTCGATACCGACACCAGTTTTAACCCTTTCAAAGTCTAATAATTTATGTCTCTACTGACCAAAATTTTCGGCGACCCCAACGCCAAAACAGTCAAAGAAATACAGCCCATCGTTGATAGTATCAACGCTTTTGAATCCAAGATGCAAGCTTTGAGTATCGAAAATTTGCGCGCGCAAACCGAGCTATTTAAAAATCGCTTGCAAACAGGCGAGACGCTCGATGATATTTTACCCGAAGCGTTCGCGACCGTGCGTGAGATGTCGAGGCGCGTCACCGGCATGCGTCATTTTGATGTTCAGCTCATAGGCGGCGTGGTTTTGCATCGCGGACAGATCGCCGAGATGCGCACCGGCGAAGGCAAGACTTTGGTGGCTACTTTACCGATTTATCTCAACGCTCTCGCCGGCCGAGGCGTCCATCTGGTTACAGTCAATGACTATTTAGCCAAGCGCGACGCGGTGTGGATGGCCCAAATTTATGACGCGCTCGGCATGAGTGTGGGGGTGATCCAACAGCTCAATGTTTCTTTTAAATACAACGCGCACCCAACTGTCATCCCGAGCGAAGCGAGAGATCTTCGCTCTCAAGGCATGTTCAAGGTAGAGAATGAATTTTTGCAATCCTGTTCGCGTCAGGAGGCTTATGCTTGCGATATTACTTACGGCACCAACAATGAATTTGGTTTTGATTATTTGCGCGACAACATGGTGACCAATCTCAAGGAGATGTCGCAACGGCCTTTTTACCATGCCATTGTCGATGAGGTTGATTCGATTTTGATCGACGAGGCGCGCACGCCTTTGATTATTTCCGCTCCGGCCGAGGAGGCGCAAGATGTATATTATAAATTTGCGAATTTGGTCAATCGATTGGTAGAAAACGAGGATTATAATGTTGATGAAAAAATGCGTTCGAGCACCTTGACTGATGCCGGATTACACAAGATGGAAAAGTGGCTAAGTATCGATAATATTTATGCCGAGGGCGGGATGCGCACCGTGCATCATGTCGAGCAGGCGCTCAAAGCGTTTGCGCTTTTTAAACGCGACCGGGATTATGTGGTGGAAAACGGCGAAGTGATGATCGTCGATGAATTTACCGGAAGAAAAATGCCGGGTCGGCGTTATAGCGAGGGATTGCACCAGGCGATCGAAGCCAAAGAGAATGTGAAAATCCAGCGCGAGAGCCAGACGATGGCCACGATTACTTTTCAAAATTATTTTCGCATGTATGAGAAGCTTTCGGGTATGACCGGTACCGCTGTCACCGAGGCCGAGGAGTTTGGCAAGATTTACAATTTGGAAGTGGTGGTGATTCCGACCAACAAAAATAACTCGCGCAGTGACCATCCGGATCGTATTTATCGCACCGAAGAAGCGAAGCATCAAGCCATCGCGAAATTTGTGAAAGCCAAACAAAAAGCCGGCCAGCCGGTTTTGATCGGCACAATTTCGGTAGAAAAAAATGAAGCACTTAGTTTGTTTCTGGAACGCGAAGGAATCAAGCATGAGATTTTAAATGCCAAAAATCACGAACGCGAGGGTGAAATCATCGCTCAAGCCGGACGCGCCGGCGCGGTAACGCTCGCTACCAATATGGCCGGGCGCGGCGTGGATATTATTCTCGGCGGAAATCCGCCTGATAGCGAGTCGGCCGATAAAGTGCGTTCGGCCGGCGGTTTGTTTGTGGTTGGCACCGAGCGCCACGAATCGCGCCGTATCGATAATCAGTTGCGCGGTCGCGCCGGTCGTCAGGGGGACACGGGTGAAACGCAGTTTTATCTTTCGACCGAAGATGACTTGATGCGTATTTTTGCGGGTGATCGTATTCGCGGTGTGATGCAAACATTGCGGGTGCCAGATGATCAACCGATCGAAAACAAAACCATTTCCAAATTAATCGAATCGGCGCAGAAAAAAGTGGAAGGCTTTCATTTTGACACTCGCAAACATTTACTCGAGTATGATGATGTGCTCAATCGCCATCGCGAAGTGATTTACGGCAAGCGTCGACAGATATTGGAGCGGTTTGAAAAAGAAAATGCCAGTTTGGCTGACTCAAGTACTGTCATCCCTGCGATTCCCTCAGGGCAGGCTCTGAGCGAAAGCGAAGGATCTCTCCGCTCGCTTGTTTTTGAATATATCGAACACGAAATTGAAACCATTGTCGCCTATCATACCAATACCGGGGGCGAGGGAGATTGGAACACTAAAGAAATTATCGAAACCGTGCAGACAATTTTTGCTTTATCCGATGAGCAAAAAAATCATTTACTCGCGCTCGGTTCGCGCGCCGGTCAAAAACATGATGATGTGACCGCGCGCACCGCGATTATCGAATATGTGATGGGTTTGGCGAGAGAGAAATACGATGAATTACTCGTAAAACCGGCCGGTCAGCCGGAATTGATGCTCGAGATTGAGAAGCAGATGTTATTGCGCGCGATCGATACTTTGTGGATTGACCATCTCGTGGCCATCGATTATTTGCGCACCGGTATCGGACTGCGCGGTTATGGTCAGCATGATCCCTTGGTGGAATACAAAAAAGAAACCTATCGCATGTTCAATGAATTGTTGTCGGCGATCCAAAAAGAATTGGTATATAGTATTTATAAAATTAGTTTAGGTATGCAGGCGGCGCCGGAAATATTGAAACAGCAATCCAATAAAAAATTAGTGCTACAAGGCGGAGAAGACGCATTGACTCAAGGATTTAAAGGAGTGGGGGATAATGCCTCGAATCAGACCGTAATCCATACAGTGGCTTCCGGCGGTCCGGGCAAAGAAACAGCCAAAGTTGGGCGTAACGAGCCGTGTCCATGTGGCTCGGGTAAAAAATATAAACAGTGCTGTGGAAAGTAGCGACCCTTGCCAAAAATACCGAAATGTTATAGAATATTGTCAGTCAAAAAGGAGTGCCTTTATTTTTGTTTTTATTGAATATTTACCGTATGGCCAATAAGTATAATAAATACACACAGCCGGCTAGTAAAAATATCACTCGTTCGCAGATTCGATGGCGAACAATCGGGGCAGTGGCGCTTCTTATGGTTTGTTTGGTGGTTGTGTTTCCGTCCTATATCAATTCCGGCATCAATTTTGTCAATAACAAAGCCAACCTCGGTTTGCCCACATTGCCGTCCGCCGGATTTAATCTCGGCCTTGATTTGCAAGGGGGCGCGCATCTGATTTATCAGGCCAAGACCGACAAAATCGCCGGTAAAGATCAGGCTGATGCCGTCGAAGGCGTGCGTGATGTGATCGAACGCCGGGTGCGCGGCGGTCTCGGAGTGGCCGAACCACTGGTGCAGACTACCCGCGTGGGCGAGGATTATCGCATCATTGTCGAGCTTCCGGGTGTGACCGATGTCAATACCGCCATCAAGATGATTGGCGAAACTCCGGTTTTGGAATTTAAAGAAGAAAATAACGAACCGGCGCGCGACCTCACCCAAGATGAACAAAAAGAAATGGACGCGTATAATAAAACAGCGACAGCGAAGGCCAACCTGGCTTTAGCGGCCGTAAAAAAAGGAACGGATTTTGCCGCGGTCGTCACTCAATATACCGAAGACGCTCAGAGTAAAAATAATGGCGGTGATCTCGGATTTATTCAACAAGAAGTTTATCCGGAAATTTACGCTTGGGCCAAAACCCACCAAGACGGAGAAGTGAGCCAGGCACTGATCAAAAGTTTTGATGGTGTCAATATCGTGAAACGCGTAGCGGAAAAAGATGGAGAAAAGAAAGTCTCCGCCAGTCATATTTTGATTTGTTATATTGGCGCCGAGGGTTGTGATAATGCCCAATATACCAAAGCGGAAGCCAAAACTAAAATTGAAGCTTTGGCTAAAACAGTCAATGCGACCAATTTTACTCAAACTGCCAAAGATAATTCCACCGAACCGGGCGCCGCTCAATCGGGTGGCGATTTGGGTAGTTTTTCCAAGGGTCAGATGGTAGATGAATTTGAAAAAGCGATCTGGGACGCCAAGAGCGGAACCATCGTCGGACCGGTAGAGACCCAATTTGGTTTTCACTTGATTTATAAAAAAGGCGAAGAAGTCACCAAGCTATACGATGTCGCGCGCGTCTATATCAAGACCAAGAGTAAGACTGATGTGGTGCCTCCGCAAGCGCAGTGGAAAGATACCGGCCTGTCCGGCAAACAGCTTAGTCGCGCCGAGGTGTCGCAAAATTATCAGACCGGAGATGTGCAGGTGGCGATCAAATTTAATGCCGAAGGAACAAAATTATTCGCTGATTTGACCGGCCGCAATGTTGGTAAACCGGTGGCTATTTTTCTCGATGGCACTCCGATCTCATCTCCGCGCGTGAATGAAGCGATCACTACCGGCGACGCCGTCATTACCGGCGGCTTTACTTTGACCGAAGCGAAATTACTCGCGCAACGCCTCAATTCGGGCGCTCTGCCGGTGCCGGTGGAATTGATTTCCCAGCAAAAAATTGACGCTTCTCTCGGCAGTGATTCGCTCACCAAGAGTATTTACGCCGGTTTGATTGGTTTTCTCGCGGTTATTATTTTCATGATTGTGTATTATCGCTTGCCGGGTGTGATCGCTGTCTTGGCTCTCGGGCTTTATGCGAGCCTTTCCCTCGCGATTTTCAAGGTGATTGGTGTTACTTTGACCTTGTCGGGCATCGCCGGTTTCATTTTATCCGTCGGTATGGCGGTCGACGCGAATGTTTTGATTTTCGAGCGTCTAAAAGAAGAGTTGCGTTTACGCAAATCATTGCGCACTGCCATGGAAGAAGCTTTTATTCGCTCTTGGCCGTCCATTCGCGACAGTAATATCACCACTTTGATTTCTTGTGTGTTTTTGATTTGGTTTGGCGGTGGCTTTGTTCGCGGTTTTGCTGTGACGCTGTCTATCGGTGTATTGGTTTCGATGTTTACCGCGATCACTATTACTCGCACTTTGATGCGTTTTGTGGCTCCGTGGTGCGGTGAATTCGGCAATCGGTTGTTTTGGGGCTACACCAAAGATAAAAATTTAAATATCAAAGATCAAATATAAATATTTTTTATTTTTGATTTATTATTTTTGATCTAAGTATTATGACTATTCCCTTTATTAAGTATTCCAAAGTCTGGTTGATTATTTCCGCGGTCGTGGCGATCGTGTCGGTAGTATTCTTGGCCAAGTGGGGGCTTAAACCAGGTATTGATTTCACCGGCGGTTCTCTGCTCGAAGTGTCGTTTGAAAAAAGCCGACCGGAGCACGATTTGATCCAAAAAACATGGGAGGATCTGGGACAAAAAAATGCCATCATTCAAAAATCCGGCGACAAGAGTCTGATTATGCGCACCGGTTTTTTGACCGAAGATCAGCATCAGTTGGTTTTGCGCGACTTGCGCTCGAAATACGCGATTGATGGCAATACCATGCGCGAAGATCGTTTTGAGACGATCGGTTCGGCTGTCAGCAAGCAATTACGCACGCGCGCTTTGTGGGCGATTATTCTGGTGAATTTGGGCATTATTTTATATATTGCCTACGCTTTTCGCGCCGTGTCTCGACCGGTCGCCAGTTGGAAGTATGGTGTGCTCGCGATTGTGGCGCTCGTCCACGATGTATTATTGGTAATGGGTGTATTTGCATTGCTTGGTCATTATTTTGGCACAGAGGTGGATATTCCGTTTGTGGTGGCGATTTTGACAGTGCTTGGATATTCTGTGAACGATACCATCGTAGTTTATGATCGCGTGCGTGAAAATCTTATCCGTCGCGGATCTGCCAATTTTGCCGATGTGGTGAACAACGGTTTGAATGAAACGCTGATGCGTTCGATCAATACCACCATGAAAACCACTTTGCCGCTATTTGCCTTGTTTTTCCTCGGCGGTAGCACTATTCACAGCTTTGTTTTGGCTTTGATCATTGGTATTATTTCCGGCGCCTATTCTTCGATTTTTATCGCCACTCCGATGCTTGTTTTGGTAGAGAAATGGCAACATAAATCCGCGTAAAATCCACTTAATACCCAGTACTATCAAAAGTTTATAAAATACGCTCTCTTTCGAGCGTATTTTGTGTTGTGGACAATCTATTGTTTCGCAAGATGTCAATCTGTGGTATAATATACAAGCCAAGGATTTCATTTTTGAAATTTTATATTTGATTTTGAATATGGGTGACACACTTATTCGTCATGCTGTGGCCATTTGTTTGACCGCGCTGTGCGGAGTCGCATATTACTCGGGCTATATCAGTGGTCCGCATCAGTGGTGGTGGACTGCTTTTGGTCTGATTATTATTTACGGAGCCGCGTTCAATTTTGTGAACAAATAATTCGCGTGGTGGTTTATGACTCTTGATCTTGTATTTTTTTCCATCGACCTCTCCTTTTGGGGATGGGTGTTTGCGTTGCCTCCGCTTGAAAGCACTAAAGTTTTGATGGCCCTTTTTGGCTGGGTGATTCTTGCCGTGGTGTTTATTTCCATGGCCGAGATCGCCTGGCGCAAATATCGCGAGGCCAAATACGCTCATCACTGGGATTGGGTGGTGCTGGCTGTCGATGTGCCGCCGCTTTTTGTCCAGACCCACAAAGCCATTGAGCAGATTTTCGCGCATTTGAGCGGCGCCGAGATCACCCCGCGTATCGGTGAGATTTATTGGATGGGAAAAAAGCAAAAATGGTTTAGTTTTGAAATTGTCAGCATCGAGGGTTATATTCAGTTTTTGATTCGCACCGAAGCCCAGCATCGCGACTTGGTGGAGGCGGCGATTTACGCGCAGTATCCCGAGGCCGAGATCACCGAAGTGGAGGATTATGTCAAAGAATACCCCAGTCGTTTTCCGGATGCCAAATATGATATTTTTGGCATTGAGTTTGGTTTGGCCAACAAGGACGCTTTTCCGATTCGAACTTATCCGGAATTCGAATACACCGTGTCGAAAGATGTGAGCATTACCGATCCGGTGGGGGGATTATTAGAAAATTTTACGCGGATTGGAGCGGGTGAAAATTTATGGCTGCAAATAATCATCGAGCCGACATCAAGTAAGTGGAAAAAGAAAGGAATTGAGGTGGTCAAAAAGTTGATTACCAACGCTTATTCTGATGAGAAACACGGCGATCCTTGGTACTCGGCGTTGGGCGGTATTCCCAAATATATTGGTCAGGAAATTTTGAACATTTGGCATTGGGAATTTTTACCGGCCGAGCCAACGGATCACAAAGCCGATGTTCCCGGTACAGTCCAAAATTTACCTCCCGGTCTCAAGAGTACGGTCGAAGCGGTGGAGCAAAAAATTTCCAAAATTGGCTACAAATCAAAGATCCGTGTTTTATATATGGCTCGCCATGATATTTACAATCCCGATCGCTGTATGGATGGTATTGTCGGCGCGTTTAGTCAGTTTTCTTCCCAGAGTCGCAATGGCATTGTGCCGTATCGGGCGACCAAGGCGTTTTATACATTTAAGAAATATCGTCTGGATTGGAAAAAAACCATTTTTGCTTCAGCCTTTAAAAAGCGCAAATTAAAATCCGGCGGCAGTCCGTTTATTTTGAATATTGAGGAATTGGCGACGATTTGGCATTTCCCATTGCCATCAGTAAAGACGCCGCTTTTGCAAAAGACGAGCGTAAAGAAGGCCGAACCACCGATGAATTTGCCGGTAGAAATGCTCGAGGTGAGTCCGTTCCGTCGCGCTGGCGCGGTAGCCGAAGAAAAATCCGCGCCGGTGACGCCTGCGCCACCGCCGTTGCCCTACGCTTAGTTTGTTAGAAAAAAAACAGCGACAGTTATCTGTTTTCAGCCAAGCTCGCTTCGCTCATAAGTGCTGAAAACAGATAACTGTCGCTGTTTTTTTATTTGGTGTTTGCGATGTGAAGATGTGATTTTGATTTGCCGGTATTTTTGAGAAAAATCATCGCGTTCAATGACCCGACAAGTGCGGTGGTGTAAAAAATGTCGCCCATCATACTGTTTTTAAAAAAGGGGAGCGCCATGGTATAGCACTGAATCAGTCCGGATAAATTATGTGTGTACATGGTGCCAAAGGCCCACACACTCGCGTTGGTTAAAATGAAAAACGACAGACTGCCGGCGATCGTTCCGATCGCGACCTTGGCCAATGATTTATTTTCACGAATTTTTAATCCGATCAGCCCCATGATCGTAAATCCGGCATATACCGACAACATGATTGGCCAGGAATAAAAACCAATAAATATATCGCTCGCCAACATGGTCAGCATCGGTCCGACTACGGCCCAACGACGAGGCAAATACAACCCCCCAAACATGGCAATAGCGCCAATGGCGGTAAAGTTCGCCAGATGCGGTAAAAACCGCGTGGCAACGCCCAGAATTAGCAATAACACAATGGCAATAGTGGTTTGATTTTTTTGTATCATATTATTCGTCAATTAATAATTTAAGCATAGCCAGCTAATTATAGCACACTGCGCAGTAATCTCAACCCCAGATACAATCCAAGCGCCACCGTGCCGCCACCGGATATCATCATGATTTTTTTGGCAGTCGCGCGCGTCGGGGTATCGAGCGGCAGTTTGTCGATGATTGTTTTGGGCGGAGCAATTTGGGAATTATATGATTCAATGATTGGACCGACTGTGTTTGGCGTATTTGTAGTGGTTGTGGGCATTTTTTTAATTATTAGTGATGGGGTGGTTTTAATCTCTTTGTCTTCAATAATTTGGGGTATGTCATCAGTCGATGAGGTAAAATCAATTGTTTTTGGCTCAGCGATGGTCGTAGTAGTAGCCCCAGTAACAATTATGGTAGAAGTTGGATATTGGATGGTGTTCGTGCTCGTTGATGCTTGGCTGTCATTCACGATAATCGGTTGATTAAAATTTTTCAAAATCATACCCCACGATTTACCTTGTCCGGCGGGAATTGCGAATGCCGTCGCCCAAACACGAGAAAAAATATCTTTGTCACCGGAAAGTCCGCCGTCAGCCGCTTGTTTAGAGAATAAATAATTATTTCCTCGTTTAAACGCGTCGGTATTTTCTCTCAATGCCTGCGCGCACCAAGCGGTAGTGATCACCTGGTCGGATCCGACAAAAGAGCCGTCGGTGTTTTGACGCGTCAGCAAATATTCTTTGGCTTTCATTATGGCCGTATCCACGCCGGTGACATCATCTGCCAATTCAAGCGCTTGAACAGCCGCCGCTGTCAGATCGGTACCATCAAACGATCCGTCCGATTTTTGTTTAGAGAGAATAAAATTTATATCAGATTGAATAATTGGTTCATTGGCGGTATAACCGGCCTTGATCAAAGCTAACAACGCAAAAATATCGTCATTGTAAATCGATGCGTCGCCAAATTGCGCCCCATCAAATGAATCAGTAATTTTTTTAATATAATTGAGCGCTGTGCCGGAATAGGGGCTCACTCCGAGCGCCATTAGCGCCAGCGCGCGCCGAGCATCATTCGAGACCGAATTTAATCCGCCGGCTGAATCGGTATGGGAAATTAGATAATTTTTTATCAAAGCCGTGGTTGTGTTTGAGTCAAATGACGCGAACGCCAATGCCGACCAGTCGGTCAGTAAATTGGAACTAAAATACCCATTAATCTGTTGACCGGACAAAAACGATAAGGCGCGATCAATGTCAATGAATTTGTACTCGGGAGTGTAATTTCCTCCACCACCGTTACCACCCGGTTGAATATCTGCTGTGTCAATTGTGGTGGTGGTTGAGCTCGGCGAGAAATTTTCTATCACGGTAAAATCAATGCTTTTGGGCCAATAATATGCCCCCCAGGTTGATGTCACCTCCATGCCAATATGAAATGTGCCGGTAGTAGCGACTGTGAATATAGCGTCGCCATTACTATCGGTTGTGGTGGTCAAAATAGCAGTATCATTCGTGTCTAATAGGCCAAGCACTGTAGTGGGCAAAGGGCTGTATTCGTTGGTATTATAATTATACTCTTTGATCGTTCCGGTCACAGTTTCGCCGATAAAAATCGATGTCGTGGAAATATCGATTTGGTGACGATCGCCAAAATAGAAATATATTTGATCGCCAACGGCAATGGGTTGCTGGTCGGCGCTAAGAGATGGATAGGTGCCACTAACGGTATATTGCCAATTGTTACAGGCGTCGGTGCCATCATTGATTCGCAGGCAAGAAATCAAGTAGCTATTCATTGATGAGAAATAGTCGATTTTATTGATCGCAAAATTATCACTGCTGATGTCCGCGTTTACGAGTGCCGCCAGCGCGGTGACACCGGTAGTTCCGGTCGCTGTTTCCGCTCCGTTCTGAAACACAAATTCCGTAGTCGTTGGAATGTTGACCGGGCCGATAAAGACAATTTGATCTTGGTAGCGCACAGTTAGCTGCACAGCGACCTCATCATCCGTTGGTGTCGACGATGTAGTTTCTTCCGCTTGGGCAGGTGTTGAAAATAGCACGAAACCCGATGTTATCGCGAGAACAAAAGCGACGAATAACCCACTATTTAACAACCTTGCAAAATTAAAATTCCGGTGTGACATATTTCCAATTAATTACATCTCCCTCATTTATGAAATAAGCCGACGCGCCCACCGCGGACGATCGGCCGTTAATAAATAAAATCCAATATTGATTGGTATTCGGATTGTTCTTTATCCCATTTATCTCATCCACAAAATATCCCATTCCTGAAAATAGTTTTGCTGAAAATAAAAATGGCTGACGAGAGTCGATCTGCAATTGGCGCATGGCATCATAAATAGTTGTTGATGGAGCTATCGACAGGGGATAAGTGGTCGTGCCGACATTAATGACAGTCGAAATCATCAATTGCTGTTTGGTGGGGATATTATCATTTTGAGCCTTGTCTGCCGGTAGGGATGGCAAAACCGAAGAATTCTTTTTACCGCTGTCATTCTGAGACAAAGACGAAGAATCTATATTTTTTTTAGTATTTATCGTGACACTTTCACTGCGAAGATAATTTGTCGGCCAAAAATAGCGTCCGGCACTGACGCCGGTTATTACCATCAAAACCAAAAATATTTTTACCAAAATTCGATTCATAATAAAAAACATCTCTCCGAACAGAAAAGACGCCAAAATGTCCTGCTCGGGCTTCCCGACTATGTCGGGATTATCTGAAGACCGGACTTGTTCCCGACTAAGTCGAGACATTACCGTTGCGGCACAGTAGGGGAATATCACCCCATTTCCACAGATAAATTAGTTGTAATTTAAGAATATCATCGATAATGAAATGGGTCAAATCAGGCTTGTGGATAACTCAAAAAATCCTTCCAATATTGACATAGTATCAAATTTATGCTATACTCAATTTGTAATTCATATATTTATGAATAGCAGTAAATACAGTATTTTGTTTTTGTTTATAGGCGCTATTACCCTCAATGATTTGAGGTTGTCATAATCGCTCCCCGTGAGGGAGTTTTTTGATAATTAATTAATTTACAAAATTATGAGAAAATATTCATACTTGGCTGTTCTAATTATATTTGTTCAGTTCGTTTTTGTAATAAGCACCAAAGTGTCTGCTGCTACCAACACTGTCACAGATGTGAATAAAATAAAAACAGGAATTTTAAGTGACATTAATCAAAATGACATTGTTAATATCAAGGCGAGCAAGTATATAAATAAGCGTGATACCATCAAATCTGTTATTAGAAGTGTGTCCAATAGTATAGATGCAAATCAAAACGACGGTGAAATTTTAGTAAAATTTAATAAATCGGTCATCAATTTGCAAGATGTGAAGGACGCAAGTAAGGCGAAGAATTTTGCTCGCGAAATGAAACTTTCTATCGATGGATTGCTAAATATTTCTAATATAATGCGACTAAAAACCGTAGATGCAGAAAATATCGATGATATCATTGAGGTTTTAAAGAATGATCCGCGAGTGGAAGTGGTCGAAAAGAATTTGCGAAAAAAATTAATGATTATGCCGGAGGAACAACCTGACTCTACTCAGGATTATATTTCAAATTATCGGCTTCCTACATACGGTCTTCCCGCTGTTTGGGATGTGACTACTGGCACGCCTGAGATGGTCATTGCTGTCATTGATACAGGTATTTCGTATGGACACCCTGATTTGTCAAACAAAATGTGGGATGGTTCAAATTGTAAAAATGAGTTGAACGAGACATCGCAATGTCCTAATCATGGATGGGATTTTTTTGATAACGACAACGACCCGGTTGACGAGTCTGGTCATGGTACAAATATGGCCGGTATCATTGCCGCTGAATCAAACAATCATCGAGGTATTTCAGGTATCAATTGGAACGCAAAATTAATGGCATTACGCGTCGGTGATGATGATGGTTTAAAAATTGATAGCATAATCAATGCTATTGATTTCGCAATAAATAATAATGTAAAAATTATTAATGCCAGTTTCGGTGGTGGGTCATCTGAGCTTGAGCGTCAAGCCTTTCAGCGATTTTCAGATGCCGGTGGACTGGTGATCGCGTCTGCCGGAAACGATGGTACCGACAACGATGTTGAGCCGATGTATCCGGCCAGCTATGATTTGGATAATATAATTTCCGTGGCCAGTGTCGGAAGTGAACATATTCCAACCGATTGGTCACAAGATATGAGTGGTGTTTCCTATTTTTCCAATTACGGTGCCAACTCAGTCGACATTGGGGCACCGGGAGAATATTTGTACACAACTGATTTTTACTCGGCTAAATATACTGAGTATTTTGATAAACCAGGAGATGGCAATATACCGAATGGCTGGCTACGAAATGACGAGGATTTTTGGTACATTCCATCAAGTACAATAAATGGGGTGGTATATTATGGGTTGTTAATACCAGATAAAAATAGTTTTCCTTATTTGAGCAACACTGATACCTATGTAACGAGCCAAAAAATTGATTTAGGGGATGCGTTATCTGCTCGTTTTTCGATATTTTTATCTTGTGATACGGAGTATTCCGAGTATTCCGAGTATTCATGGACAGATTATTTATCACTTGAAATGACATCGAATGGAGTTGATTATTATCCAGCTCAAAGGTTTGATGAGTTTGTTTTGGATAATGATAGCTCCCCTGAGAATAATTATTCCGGGGAGGCAATAAACGGTTATAGTGTTATCTTGTCGAAAGATTACCTGACGAGTAATTACGCTTTTCGATTTAGATGGGTTACTAATGACACTGATAATAATTATGCCGGCTGCAAGATTTACAATACGATTATCGAGAAGGCAGATCGTAATAGTGAAGGATACGGATCTTCTATTGGCACTTCACCGGCAGCCGCGTATACAACCGGCGTTGCTAGTCTGTTGTGGGGATACCATCCGGATTTAACAGCCACCCAAGTTAAACAGTCCCTAATGGACAATGGTGTTCCACTCGAATCATTGCGTGGGAAGATTGCCAGTGGTAAAATTATTAATGCTTTTTACGCTTTTAATCCCGATATCATTAATGCGCCTCTGATTGCAACAACAAGCGTAAACAATGGTCAGATTGATGTTCCACTTGATTCAGCTCCGAGCATATTGTTTTCGAAGCCGATAAATGTTGAAAAATTGTATAATTACGCTAATGTACAAATGATCAGAAGGCATGATGAGTATCCAACGATGTCTTGGGACCAAAATTTTTATCCGATTGATGACAATAACACGCGCGTATCGATTAAGCGTTATGAACTAATGAGTCCTAACACTAAATATTTTTTCAACCTCGGTTCCGAAATTGAGGACATGTTTGGTAATAAATTATCAAATGAATGGACGAGTGCCGCCAAAGATGATCATTCGTTCATAACACTGGCTGACGAGAACTATCGTGTACCCACCGGGACAGTGGCCTACTCAGTTACTTCTACGACGAATCAAGATGTGGTCGCATATTTTCATGGCGAAAATGAGTATTTAAACATGATGAGTTCATCCGAGCATGTATTCACTGAAAATGGTAGTTTTGCTTTTGTATATTTTACCGATGATCATAGATTGGGCTTTACAGTAGCTACTGTAAACAACATCGACAAAGGCGTCCCCACCATCACTCTTCTCGGTAGTAATATGGAAATTTACCAAGGAACTGATTATATTGATGCCGGAGCGACCGCCACCGATGCCGTCGACGGCGATTTGACTGCGAGTATTCAAGTGGTAAATTCAGTAAACACATCAACCGCCGGTACCTACACCGTCACATACAATGTTTCCGATACTGCTGGAAATTTAGCTCCGACTGTTACTCGCACTGTCGTTGTTTTGCCGATAGCGACTGCGTCGCAGATTCTCGTCGACAATACCACGGTAAGCATCAACAATCCGCAAGTATTGATGGGGGATAACAACATCACTACTTCGACCATCTCGGTTCCGTCCGGTGTCACCAACGGCACTCTCAATATTTCCGCGTTAACTTCAAATTCTTCCACCAGCACTGTCGCCACTTTGCCGACTGCCATCGCGATTATCGCCACTACTTCGATCGGTCGCGTCGATGTCGCTATCCCGGCGGGTGTGATGATCACTTCCGCATCGTCCACCTGGAACGGCGTGATCAACTTGCCACAAGTGCAGAGTAATTCATCGGTGACCGCGTCGGCTGATTCTGGAAAAACCGCGACCGTATCATCGGTCATTGAAATCGGTTTTGGTGATATGATGGTTACATTTGATAAAGCCGTAAAAATTACTTTGGTCGGACAAGCGGGAAAAGATGTTGGATATTCTCGATCAGGAGTATTTACAAAAATCTCATCGACATGTTCCGCGAATACTCAAGCCTCCGGTGACGCATTGTCTGCCGGCAGTGAATGCAAGATCGATTCCGGCTCCGATCTGGTGATCTGGACCAAACATTTTACATCGTTTGTCACCTACACCCAGACAACGAATCCGGTTGTGATAACACCGCCAGCTCCTTCAGCGTCTCCCAGTCCGTCCACCCCGATCGATACCACCCTCAAAGCCTTCGTTGTGCCGACTGGCGTGGTGTTGCGCGCTGAAATCGCCACTGGAGCGACCCGCAACACTCTCAATCAAGTTCAGTTGAGTCTCTATGGTGGGCCAAATGCTGTGCGCATGGCTATCTCCAATACGGCAGATTTTGCCGGCGCATCTCAAGAAACATATTCCACGAGTAAGCTTTGGACGCTTTCTGCTGGTACCACCGCCAAGACGGTTTATGTGAAATTTATAGACGCGAGCGGATATTTTTCCAATGTATTGACGATTAATATTCCGGCAGTCACGACTGTAGTGGCTACCACGACCCTGATCACCGTGCCGACAGTGACGATTGCGCCGGCTCAACAGGTGCTCGGTGAAAAGATTACAAAATTAGACACTTTGATCGCTACGCTAAAATTAAATCAGAAAAGCGCGAAAGTAATAGAATTGCAAAACGAGCTGAAAAAATTGGGATATTTTCCCAAGACATTCAAGCCGACAAATTTTTACGGAAAAATGACAGCCGACGCCGTAAAGAAATATTTGGCCAGCAAAGTAGCGCCGACGCCAGTCAAACAAGTTCTGGGTACGCAAGTGACCAGCCTCGATACTCTCATCGCCACGCTCAAGCCGGGGCAATCGAGCGCTAAAGTCAAAGACATGCAAGCAAAGTTAAAGGCGCTCGGTTACTTCAACAAAAATTTTGCCACGACAAATTTCTACGGCACTCTCACGACCGCCGCGGTAAAGAGATACCAAGCTTCTAAATAAGCATCAAACCATTTCGACTTAGTCGGGGTGGTTTTTTGATCGGATCTGTGCTAAAATATCTTCATGCGTAAGACATTGAAAAAATACTTTATCCCTCATCGCGGCAATAATTACCATCCGCATATTTTGCATACCAAAAGAGCGGTTTTTTACGCCGGAGTATTTGTCGCGATGAAAGTATTGGTGGTTGGTTTTGTCTTGCTGTTACCGCTGGAGGCTTTTGTGATGCCGGATGTTCTGGTCGAGGAGCAACGCCAAATCATCGCCTATACCAATGAGATTCGCGAGAGGCAGGGTTTGCCGACCATGTCTGAAACGGTAGTTTTGGATCGTTCTGCCGGCGCCAAGGCGTTGGATATGGCCTCAAACGGGTATTTTGCTCACGAAGGGCCAAAACAGCGCAATTTAGCGTATTTTTTGGGCAAAGCGGGGTATGACTATGAGACAGCGGGCGAAAACCTGGCAATGGGGTTTGCGGACGCGCGGGAGGTTGTGGATGCCTGGGTCAAGAGTCCGACTCATTTAGCGAATTTGATTGACAAAGATTTTACTGACTTAGGCATCGGAATTGAGAGTGGATATTACGATGGTGTGCCGACCGTATATATTGCCCAGCATTTGGGATTGCCAGCGACTGTAAGTGGAAAAAAAGCTGAAGCTATCCGTATAAATTTTTTAATTAATAATAATAATAAAAATATTGAGACGCCTTTAAAAAAAGTGGCTGGCGAAAATATTTTGGCAACGACCACGAATTTGGTAGGGGAGACTGCGAGCGCGACCTCTGCGGGGGTGGTCAAATTTGGCGGGCCGACTCCGATGCAGAAATATATGACCGCCAGTCATTCACTTGGATCTTTGACCAGTATGTTTGATTTGACTCGTTCGATTTATTTATCTTTTATAATATTTTTTGGTCTGGCTTTGATTTTAAAGATTTTTATTGAGATAAGAAAACAACACCCCCATGTGATTGCGCAGACTTTGGGTTTACTCGGTCTTTTGGTGTGTTTTTACTTGGTATAAATAGTGTTTCAGAGTTATCCACAGCCGTATTTGCTAATCAAGTATATTTGTGGTTAACTAAATGCAACGCTTAGGCATTAATGTTAGTGGTATGGTCACAAGCAACCAATTCACTATATACATATTGTCGCCGAATTACGGCATTGCCGGATATATTGTGCGTTATCGTGTTTAATCCCCATTATGGGGATTTTTTGTTTATCAATAATTTTCAATAAATAATACAAATCTATGACGCACAACAAATTTAGGGGGTTGGCGGTGATTGCGATCTGTCTGGGGTTGGTCTGGTTTGGTCATGTGGAGGCAGCGCTTTCCGAAGGAAGTGTATCGCCAGTTATTTTATCCGAGCCATCTCAATCGCTAAGTTTGCCTGCAATAAACAAACAAAATACAAATTATGATAGTTTAAAGTTTTCTGTAAAAAGTGACTATTTAGACGAGGCTGATTTGTCTAACGGAAAAAAAGTGTACAAGGTTTATGAGGAGCCCCGTTTGATTTATACCGATTCGAATGGTATAAAAAAACAAAGACCATCTAATTGGAGCGTGTTTCATGATGAAAAAATAAACGCTCGTTTAAAAAAGAATGCCACTGGTCCATATAATTTCAAGATGGACTTTGATGCCGGATCCATTACGATTACTGGCGGAAATTTGGAAAATATTAACGCAAAAAGTATTGTCATCGGAAAAGGAAAGAATTTTTCACAAAAGAAAGGGTCTGTTGCTGTATATACAAACTTTACCGATTATTTTGACAATATTGATATTAACTTTACGGACTTTGCGAATTCAAGAAGCAAAGAAATAATTATAAAGAAGCAGCCGTTTGGATTGAATAAAAATGAAAGTTTAATTTTTTGGGATTCTATCGTAGTTCCAACAGGTGCAAAGGTTTATGTTGGAGGAAAGGAACTATTCAACGAGGTGATGTCAAAAGATGTCGTAGACATTAGGCTTGCAGATGAAAATACTATGTCAATTACTCCGGCTGTAATGTTTGACAATAAAAATCCTGATACTGACTACCGAGAAAATGCTGCGATTTATTTAAACCAAATAGTTCGAATTTCGAGTGATGGCAGGAGTTTAATGATCGGGTTGGTTGTTGAAAGTAATTTTTTAATGGATTCTAATGTCGTATATCCGGTGACAATTGATCCTACCTACAATGTTTGTAAGTCTGGGGGTGGTTCGTGTGTTCAAAATTTCTATTTGAGATATTTGACTAGTCAGGATATCACAAACGCAAATTTGTTCATGGGATATGATATGATTGCCGCGACTGGTGATCCGTGCGGACCGCCATCTGGGGCCGCATCTCGTCATGCAGTTTTAAAGTTTAATCTGAATGAAATTCCATCCGGGCAGACAATAACCATGGCAAAGTTACGAATGTATTATGCTGGCCCAGCAGTGTGTGCTCCGAATAATTATTCTGGAGCCGTTTCTATGCGGCCAAAACAAATAAATACATATTGGACCAATTCAACAACACTGGCATACAGTTCGATTCAAGGGGCACTGACTTTTGCCGGTGATCCACTTGATGTAAATACTGCAACGGCCGTAAATACCCTACATGAGTGGAATATATATACGACAACTGTTCAAGGCTGGAAGGATGGAACTTTATCGAATAATGGCTTATTGGTGGAGCCTGCTGAAAATTGGACATCTGGCCCTACACCCCCGTATTCTTGGACATCCAAAGAGCGAAATTTTAAATTTTATTCGACAAGATATGCGACAAGTTCAAAGTGGCCATATTTGTATGTTGAATCTACGCCGACCCTCCCTGATTTGACTGACAACCTCACGACATTCACACCTCAAACTATTACTGCTGGTCAGAATCTGTCAATTACATTTAGAACCAAAAATAGCTCCACTGTCAGCGTAGGTCAGACTAGTGTGATTAAATATTATTTTAATCCACTTGCTACATGCTATAATACATCAAATGCTAAGGGTCAAGTTACTGTTCCAAATTTGTCTCCGAATGGCGTGGATGCACAAACCGTAAATTACCTTGTTCCATCAAATTTATCTGGTGGCCAATATTGTTTGTATTATATAATTGATGCAAATAATGCGGTGAGTGAAAGTAATGAGGGAAACAATAGCTGGCAAGGAGCTAATCCCATAACCGTAAACACTCTTACAGTTATAGATCTCACCCGATCAACCGACAGCATCTCATCGTACACATATTCCCCCGGCGACACCATCAGTGCCTCGGCGACAATAATCAACAACGGAAATTCGTCGGCCGCCGGCAGTACATTTAGTTATTATTTTACCAAAGATTCAGTTTCGTATTCCAGTGCAAAAGGGAGTAGCTCAATTCCGGCATTGAGTAGTGGTAGCACATCGTATAAAACTATTACATATACAATTCCACCTGACACCGCAGCCGGCACATATTATTTGAGTTATTTCATTGACTCCGGCAACGCTGTCACTGAAAGCAACGAAGGTAATAACCAATATTATTTTAGTTCGATCACTGTTTCAGGAAGGCCGGATTTGACTGTTACGAGCGCCTCAATCAACGACACCAGTCTTCATTATTCCGATTATTATCCAACCGCTCAAACATTGAGTATTATTACCCAAGTGCGAAATTTGGGCACGGTTAGCGCTTCGGGTGTTACTTTTAAAGCTGAATTAGTTAACGCATCAAATTCCTCACTAACATATCCATTAACCAATTTATCGGCATCCGCCAGCTCATTTTCTGCCGGGTATAATAGCTCGGTGACGCTAACCGGAACAATTCCGAGTGGTATGCCATATGTCGGTACATACTATATTCGCGTCACCATTGATTCCAATCTCGCAATCACCGAATCAAATGAAACAAATAATCAGGTGAATTCCGGAAATACTTTATTTGTAATGCAGTATAATTATTCCGGTGGTGGCGGAGGTGGCGGTAGTAGCACGCCCGCACCGGATACGGATAATGACGGCCTGAATGACCTGGCCGAAATTATTTGCGGCACAGCGGTTACCGCATCCGACCGCACTCATTGTTACAGTCAATTTCCGTCTCCGCTTTACAGTAAGCCCACTGACAAGGAAAATGTCGGCGCTGATCCGGTAAATCTACGCAACGGCGCACTGGAATTAGAAGCGCCTGATTTTAAGGTTACCAACGGCCCCGGCTTCAAAATCGATTACACCCGCACCTACAATAGTAAATTATTTGATCGCAACGCTCGTCTTGGTCGTGGCTGGAGTCATTCGTATAATATCTATTATTACCAGGATCCTTCATCCTTAAATATCCAAGTTTACTTAGGTGGCGCGCAGTCATCTGTGTTTACCACCAGCGACGGTGGGACAACCTTTGTGTCGCCCAAAGGTGAAACCGAAACATTTTACAAAGAGGGTGGTAATTTTATCTATAAGACACTGGAAGGAATTAAATACTCATTTAGCGTAAACACGGTCAATAACATCAGCATGGTAAATACCATTGCTGACACCAATAGCAACACACTGACTTTCGGTTATAGTAATCCCGATGTGACTCGCGGTGTTCCGCTTTTGACAACGGTCACTGACTCTGCCGGCAGAGTTTTGTCGTTTGTTTATCCGGCCGATACGACCACCTCCACTTGGGATAAGGTGCTTGAAGTACACGAATCCATGTCTGGTGCTGATCGATTGATTGCAAAGTACAACTACAATGTCATCGACGCGACTTCGATCGATTTAGTATCTGTGACAAATTTCACTCACTTTGAGGGAGTATCTCAATCAGCCTTAAATAATTATGTTTACGCGTCCGATGGCAAATTGTTGACCTATACGAATGCCAGCGGGACAATCTTGTATAACGATTATGACAGCGAAGGTAAAGTGCTTAAACAATATGAAAAAAATCCTCGCCTGGGGCCAAGTGATAAGCGGTTGATTTACGAAATATCCTACACCACAACCGCTGATCCGGTCGCGCCGGGGAGTACGCACTGCACGCTATTAAAAAATTATCGCGCTTTAAACGATAATTACAACGAAAAACTTTGTTTTAACAGTGATGAATTGCGTATTTATCGCGAAAGAGGCTCGAATGTTGAACGCTGGACATATGACGGCAATGGCATGCCAAGCGCATACACAGACGCGCTCGGCAATACCACCACCTATACATACGATACCAAGCGTCGGTTGACACAAACGGTTTTGCCGGATAGCTCGTGGCACAATGTCATTGTTAATACTTACGAAAATACTTTCAATAAATTAACCAGCAAAAAAGAAACCGCGACGAAATTGTCGGATAGCACTGTTTTAGAAAGAACGGCATCTTTTCTTTACGATGCTTACGGAAATATTGTCACCAGCACGGATTATTTGAACAAATCCGATGTGTACACCTATGACGCCAAAGGAAATGTTTTGACTGCTAAAGATCGCAATGGTCAGGTGACAAATTACCAGTATACAGCGAATGGCTATCGCAAAAGAGAAGATACGACCGTGTTGTCTGTGGACGGAGTGACGAGTCAAACAATTATCAAATTATTTGGATATGATGGGTATGGCAATGTGACATCATCAACTGATCCGCGTGGTTATGTTTCCACTTATGCCTATGATAGTCGGGGTCATTTGAGACGCGAAATTGATCCGAACAATAAGACGCTAAATTATCATTTTGATGCGAATGGCCACAAGGATTGGCAGTCAGATAAATTGGGTCATGTTACCCGGTTTGTTTACGATACAGATATTAATTCCAGCCTGATGTCGGTAACTCAGGAAAGCTCTATTACCGGAAATATCGTTAATCGACGCGAGTATGATTGGCTCGGCACAGTAAAAAAAGAAATTGACCCGAATAGCGCCGAAACAATATATAATTACGATTCTGCCAATCGCTTGTTGTCAAAATCCGACTCATTAAAAACCGTCACATACGCCTATTATGCCAACGGTTTGACTTTAAGCGAAACAGTGACCGCCAATAGCAATCCCGGCGTTGCCATTAAAAAAACGATGTATTTTTACGACGTGCGTGGAAATAAGATCGAAGAGCGCCGATATATCGACGCTTCGACTTACATATCTTTGAAATGGGAATACGACGGTTTGGGCAGAGTTGTCAAGCAAATTGATGGCAATAATAACGCCACGAAATTTTCGTACGATTATAATGATCAGTTATATTCCACAGTTGACGCGCGTGGCAACACCTCCACTGTATACTATGACAATGTCGGCAATAAAATTTCCGAATTAAATCCGCGCGGGTACAGCGACGGCAATCTACGCAATTCATATGGAAAAAGTATCAGCTATTTTTACGATGGCGCCAATCGCTTGATTAAAGTGACCGATGCCAATAATAAAGTATCGGAAAATTACTATGACGCCAGCGGTAATTTGATTAAATCGATTGATAGAAAAAACAGCGACGGATCGGCCGGAAATCATATCGCTCAATTTACTTACGATAATTTGAATCGCAAGACCGTGGAAATCTACGCCGATAATTCATCGTCTACCTACACCTATTTTGATAGCGGTTTGATCAAGTCCAAGACTGATCCGATGGGCTTGACGACCCAATTCATTTACGATGATTTCAATCGCCTGACTTCTGAAACAGCTCCGGGAAATATCGTGACCGGATACAAATATGATTCCAGAAATAACAAGATTGAAATCGATTATCCTGACACCACAAAAACAATTTACGGCTATGACAACTTAAATCGTTTACACACCGTTACCGACGCATCGAGCAGTGTGCGAATATTTAATTACGATGAGATGGGAAATCGTACCAGCGAAGTTAACAAGTTGGGCTACTCGAACAGCTATGGATATGATCAACTGGGCCGATTGACCACCGAGACCAACGCACAGGGTACAGTGACCAGCTATATCTATGACGACAACAACAACCAACTATCCGTCACCGTCGGCGTCACCAAGACCACCAGCTATCAGTATGACGAATTAAACCATGTCAAACAAATCACTTATCCGGGAAACAAGACCGAAAAATGGACATATGATGCCAATGGCAACCAAGCTACCTATACCGATGGCAATAATGTCATCACGACTTTGGATTACGACCAGCTCGATCGAATGACGACCAAACATCTCACTGGTGGTGTCGACATATCCTACACCTATGATAATTGGAATAACTTGACACATCTGAGCGATGAAAGTGGAGTCACGGATTATGTTTACGACACCCTCAATCGCGTCAGCAGTGAGAGTAAATTACTGCTCGGATTAAATACTATCAGCACCATTAGCAAGACCTATCAAAAAGATGGGCAGTTAAAGACACTCACTGATGCCGGCGGTCGGGTTTTGACATATAATTACAATAACAGGGGATTATTGGACAATATTTCCTACTTAGGCAATACTCTTGCGTCATACACTTATTCACCGCTCGGAAAACCATTAAAAACCACCTTCGGCAATGGTGTGACCACAGATTATGTCTATGACAATTTAAATCGCGTCAAATCTATTGAAACCAAAGGTTCAACCTCGACCCTATTTAAGGAAGAATACCAATACGACGCCGAGTCCAATCGAACGAGTGTGAGATCGCTCAATGGCCGCACTATTCAGTATGGCTATGACAACCTCGGACAATTAACCGGCGTGGATTATACCAATATCTCAAGCTCCACCGATATCACCTACACCTACGATATCTGGGGTAATCGCACAATGGTCAGCTCGACCAGTGGCATTACCAACTATGCCTATACCGCCAACACCAATGAATTATCCCAGTATGCGAATAATTTATTGACTGTCGACACAGTAAACAACAGCAATGGCGCCCTAAGCTCAGAAACCTACAAAAAAGCCGGTCAAAATGTTTTGACCGCGAGCTATTCGTGGGACAAACAAAACCGTTTATCCGGGATAAATTACCACTATACTGACCAGACATTGCAGACGAGAAACGACAACAACCTCGCGTATGTTTACGATGATTTTGGCAATCGCGTGAAAAAGACAGTCAATGGAGCCTCGACCTATTATTTCAATTACGGCCTAAGCGTGCTCAATGAAATCACCGCATCGGGCACGGTTTCGAAATTAATGGTGTATGGTATCGATCCGATAGCCGAAATCTTCGTCTCCGGCACGATTCAATATATCCACACCGATGTCCTCGGTTCGACCGTGCTCGTCACCAACAGCACTGGTCAGACGGTGGCAGAATACGAATACGAGCCCTTTGGCGCTACCATGGGCTACGCTGGCACTTACGACACCAACTATCTATTCACCGGCCAGGAATTTGACCCAGAGAGTGAATTGTATTATTACAATGCTCGCTATTACAATCCGACACTCGGCCGATTTATTTCGCGCGATAAATCATCAGGTCGGTTCGGAGATTCACTAACACGAAATGGCTATATCTATGTAATGAATAACCCGCTGAAATACACTGATCCTACTGGAAATGAAGAGCAAGAAGCTAATTTCTATGATTGGGTAAACTATATTTTGGGTATTGATACAGCGTATGCTTCAAGCGATGAGTCGCAAATGTGCATAGCGAATTCTGATTATTATTCAGACTCTTTTGATTGGCAAGGATTGTTGATTGGGAATGGAATGATTAATACCGTTCGTGCTCCCATATCTATAATGCCAGGATACACTTGGTCCCTAAACAAGCATCCTTTGTGGGAAAAGAATAGTACAGCCGCTATTCAAATATACAATAACGCAAAACCAAAAGGTGGCAATAGATTAGATTTTCACCCTTTTGACAGTAATTCACCAGCCGAATGGCATCTTAATCTTGAAAAACGATCTCAGTTTAACCCAACTAAGTACGATCCACATATTAAGGTTGGTTTGGGCGGAGAATTATTGGGATATGCTGCTAAGGCAGAAAAAACTCTTGGTGTAGGAGGCTTAGTTGTTGGTGCCGCCGTAGATGGTTACAGTATTTATACATCCGACAATAAAGTTAAAGAAACCGCGCGTGTTGTCGGTGGTTGGTCTGGGTCATATGCGGGTGCCACTGTTGGTGCGTCCTATGGTGCCACATGGGGTGCTGGAATAGGCGCAGCAGTTGGCCCCGTTGGATTCGTTGTGGGTGGTATGGCAGGTGGTTTTATCGGTGGTATTGCCGGTGGAGTTGTGGGATATCTTGCCGGGGCAAATGCTGGCGAGAGTATATATAATAGTTTGTCACAATAAGTTATTGTATATGACTATTAAAATACCTAACGAATATCAAATAGGTCACATCGACAATAGCGATGTTTTGGTTAATGAATACCAACATAATGATATTGGGGTTGTTAGCGTGCAGAGTTGCATGACTTCTCGTGATGATGACAGTGATTTATTGCTCGAATATATTTTGCGCTTTACTTGTAATAAGCGTTTGTATTTTGACGGTATACCATATGGTAAATGGATGAATAATTGGCCAGATCGGAAACCTGTTGAGATACCGTGGTATCGTTGGCTTGTTACATCAAAAGCAAAAAGGTTTTATTCGGTTTTGTCGAAAGAACTCAAGCTCGACGAGATTGGCGAAATATCCAATTTTAATTTATCTACTTGGCGCATTGGCTTAAGTTTGGGTCAAGGAAATAAATATATTAAGAAATATTGTTCAAGATTAGGTGTTGACCCTGATGTTGAGCCGGATATCATTGGTGTATGTGAAATGATTTTATCAAAAAAAGAACAAGAAAAATTCTTGGAAATGAAGAATGATGTCAGATTTATACCAGGTGTATCGCTGTATAATTTACCTCCTGCACTAAGCGATTGGACTGAATCAGAATGGATTAAGTTGGGTAAGTACTTAAATATATTCGATATGATAATTTGGTCAGTAGATGGTGTAGGGTGTTTTGCTTCAAAAAAATTATCGAGTGACGAAATGCTTGCAGAGTTAAAAAAACTTGTTTCTAATTTTGGCATGGAAGTTAAAATTCAATCAAATTAGTATTTATGAAAAACCCCTCACTCACAATTCTCGCAATCATGACCATGGCAGTATTTTTCACTACTCCGGTTTTGGCGCGAGCGGAGCAGGTGAGGGTGGTATCGAGTCAGCGCCTGGCTTGGAGCGGATGGGACAAGATCTCCGCTTGGTGGAAAAAGTCGGCAACAAAAAATCCTACCGTCACTAATTCATCAAATAATACAAATGTTTCATCTCCGGCGCAGTCGCAATCTGCCGTCGTAGCACCGATGGCACCGGTTGTTAAACCACCCGTAACCAAAGCACCGGCCAAAACTACTATAAAAAAACCGGTAATAATCAAAAAAATAAATTCGACAATAATTAATACCAACCACAGTTCAGTTGTTTCTGGTCAAAGCGCCGCAACAACCAAGCCGGTAGATAAACAAGTAACACCCAATACGGTTTTTTCAGAAACTCTGGTTCCGACAGTCATTTCTACGCCGGCGACCAATCAATCTGACGCGGCTGATGATAATTCAGTGGCGCCCAATGTAAATTCATTTAAATATATTTCGCCCGCAAAAACTGTCATTACAAAACTTGGCCACATGCGTCAAGAAAATCCAACCACCGCTGCTCTGGGATTAAATAACAATGGCGACACGGTTGGCTATTCCATGAAGACCAGCTATGAAAACGCGCATCCGTATTTGTATAAAAATGGAAAAATGACGGATATCGGCGGTGGTTATGGTGGTGCTGCTTTGGCGGTCAACGATACCGGCCAAGCGGTGGGATATATTCAAATTTCGTCAAATCCCCATACTGGCGGGGGCGAAAAGCATGCTTTTATTTGGGATAATGGCAAAGTCACGCGCATCGGATCATATCCGGGATATGCATTGGATATTAACAATAAAAAACAAGTTGTGGGCCAGCTCAATGTCGGCCAAGCCGATGGTTTTCCGGTGCGAGCGTTTATTTGGGAAAAGGGGATTGTCAAATATTTGGGGAATCTGGGTGGTGATGAAAACGACGGCGCCACTACCGCGAGCGCCATCAATGATCAAGGCCAGATTGTTGGCTGTTCGTTGGCAAAGAATGGCCAACAGCATCCATACTTGTGGCAAGGCGGAAAGATGATCGACTTGGCTGAAAAATATAATGTTTCCGGTTGCGCCGTGGATATTAATAATAATGGTCAAATTTTGGGCAATCATTTTTTGTTAACCGATGGTCAGGTGGATTCGTTGAATGAAGCCCCTGATTATTTCATCGCCGTTCATATCAACGACAATGGCGATATTATCGGTACTGTTAGTGATCAGGTTTATATTCGACGCAATGGTGTTTATCGTATTTATAATAATTTAGACGGATATATTTTGAGTCCGTTTGAGGGAATTGGATTTAATAACAATAATCAAATTGCGGTGATGGCGAGAGTGGACACGGATGGAAATAGTGACGCGCTGGTTGTTTCTCTTCCCGACAATACTCCGCCAATTTTAAAAAATTTAAATGCGGTTATTGAAAATGATAAATCTGGACAATCATATGTCCCCAAGATCCATATTTTTTGGGAAGATAGCGATGTCGATGATAATGCCAAGATTTCTCTGTATTATTACGAAGAAAAAGGCGGGGCCAGTGTGGATGTAAATAAGCCCGGCAGATTAATTACCGACAGTATTCAAGAGGATGGGCCGAACGAATATGTTTGGGATGTTGGTTCAGACAATATTGTTGATAAGGGCGGACGATATCAGGTTTATGCGGTCATTGATGATGGTGCCAATAGCCCGAAAAAAGTATATAGCAATGAAATGGAACAGAAATTATCATGGTGGGGGTTTTGTGTCGCCAAGTTGACCGGAAAGAAATATCACACTACTTATGATGAAATGGAAGAAAAGAATATGGGTGGATGCTAATTATATTTATAAATTTACTATTTAAATAAAACATATGAAACCCAAACAAAAACTCGCGTATATTTTGACGGTGTTTTGTCTATTGCTCGTGCCACTGGTTGCGCTCGCGGGTAGCCGACCATCAATTGGAAATATTACGAATACTTCCGTCGGAGCGGAGCGTGTTTTTGTCGGCGATAACGGCAATTTGAATGCGCAAACCGCGACGGGGGACACCATAGGCGGGTTTCCTGTGGTTATCACCGGCCAGACATTTATTTCCTCACCGGTTTTAGCGGATATCAATAGTGATGGCCTCAAAGAAATTTCGGCGGTAACTCAATCCCCGGTCGATGTTGGCTCCGGTAATCGAATCTATTCACTGAGATTTTTTAGTGGTAGCGGTGTTGAGTTGGCCAGTATTGAACTGGGATCTGCGCCCGCTTATGAACCGGTGGTCTTGGTTTCATCCGGTCAATCCAAAGAAAATATCTTGCTTTCGAATTCCACCGGTTTGGTTTCGTTGTATACATTTCAATCATCGAGCACGATTAGCGCGACGCCATTTTTTGATAACGGCGTTTTGTCTTGGGTCACGCCCAATAAATTTGGTAATCAAATTTTTGTTGGCTCTCCGACCACCTCCAGTATAAATATTTATTCTAAATCAGGTGCAAATTGGAATTTATCCAAAATATTTCTAACACCCAATCCGGTAATTTTTCCCGCTCTCGATGATAAAGCCGGACGACTGTATTTCGTGGATTCGGCCAATGATCTGTGGGCGATAAATAGCGTGACCGGTGTCGGGATTGCCGGATTTCCAGTGTCTCTTGGTGGTCAGGCCGTAGATGCGCCTATTTTTTCCGATGTGGACGCGGTGAATGCCGATCAAGAAATAGTGGTGGCGCTAAGCAGTGGTCAGCGCGCCGTCATCACAACCGCGGGAGTAGTTTTACAAAAAAATCTAAAACAAAAAAGTTTTTTGAATTTCAATAACGATGCTAATCGCACCAATGGTTTTTATTCTTTGCTCAATAACAATGTCGGATACACTTACGATGACGCGACCGGTGAGCATCGCTTGGCCTCGCAATATTCCAATATTCGATTAAACGCGCCGGTGATGGATGCCGAGGTGGTGTTGCCGGGTGCGATGAACGGACTGTCTGTGACGAGCACCGCCGGTAGTTTGGTGTTGGCTTGGGATCAATATTCCGGCAACACGATTGATCATATTAATATTTATCGTTCGACATCAAGCGCGGTGGACATCGACGCATCGGTTCTTTTTACTACCGTTGCTTCGACGGCAGTTACCTATACCGACGATAGTGTCAGTAGTAGTGTCCCGTATTATTATTCACTCGTGGCGGTTTCGTTCGAAGGCGCGCTTGGTCCCGTCGGCGAGTGGGTCGGCCCAGCCAGCGCCGGTCCGGTGATTCCGACCAGCGTGTCATTTAATTTGGATGAATCATCCGGTGCGCAATCGTTTGTTGGAAATGTTGAAGGAATTAACATATTATGTCTCGCTGGCAAATGCCCCACCGCCGGTCTCCCCGGCATTTCCGGCAATGCCATTGAATTCAACGGTACCAATTCATATGGTTACATTACAGATTCCGACCTCCTCAAGCCGGCCGATCAACTAACTCTGGAAGCATGGATCAAACCGGAAGTAAACCCCGGTCAGTCATACCACACTGTCATCGCGAAATATACCTATTTTCTATTAACCGTTAGTCCGGCTGGCGATTTGCGAGCCGACATTACCAACGCCAGTGGCACCAGGGTATATTTCTCCGCGCCTAACACCATAACATTCTCTCAATGGAACCATGTTGTTATGACTTATGATGGCGCGATGATTCGTTTGTATGCTAACGGCGTCAAAGTGGGTGAAAAAGCCCAAACTGGCAATGTATCCACCGTATCGTCTGATGTCAGCATCGGCTCTACCAACGGATCAGCGGATATGTTCAAAGGCCTGATTGACGAAGCTAAAATATACAAACGCGTTCTTTCGGACATTGAAATCCAAGATAGTTTCGCGTCCATGAATTTTACTCCGGTCATCGCCACCCATCTATCTTTCTCATATTCCGAGCCGGTTGGCGCCACCCAATTTTTTGATCAAAGTTTGAAATATGCTATGCGTTGCCCTGCGGGTAAATGTCCCACCGCCGGTCTCCCCGGCATCTCCGGCAATGCCATTGGATTCAATGGCACTAGCACTTTTGGCTACATCGTGGACAACAACTTCACTAAACCGCAAGATCAGTTTACTGTGGAAGCCTGGATTAAGCCGGAATACAATCCGGGTCAAACCTACTATACCATTTTAAACAAAAACAACTTTTACGATTTAACCATTAGGACTGACGGCAGTTTGCAAGTCGGCGTCATCAATACCAGTAGCACCCAAGTTTACATGGTGTTACCCAATGTCATCACCTTCTCACAATGGAACCACATCGCCATGACCTATGACGGCGCTATCATCCAGGTCTATGTCAATGGCGTGAAGGTGGGTGAAAAAACTCAGACCGGTTGGATTAAACAAAATACCACCAATGTCTACATCGGTTCACCCAATGGCTCGGTGGGCTTCTACAAGGGCATGATTGACGAGGTGAAATTTCATGATAGTGTTTTGAGTGCGGCCGAGGTGGCGGAGAGCTTCGGTTCAGTTGGATTTACCCCGGTAGTTGTTAATGAATTATCATTCTCATTCTCCGAAGATTTCGGATCCAGTCGATTTTTAGATACCAGCAAGAAGTATTCTATCAATTGTTCTGCCAACAAATGCCCCACCGCCGGCGCTACCGGCATCTCGGGTAACGCCATCCAACTCAATGGCACCAGCTCATATGGTTACATCATGGACTCTGATCTCACCAAACCAAATGACCAATTAACACTGGAAGCTTGGGTTAAGCCAGAACTCAATCCCGGTCAATCCTACCACACCGTCATTGCGAAATTCACATACTTTCTTCTCACTATCTCCAATAATGGCGATTTACGCGCGGATATTACCAATTCGAGCGGTACGCGTGTATATTTTTCCGTTCCCAATGCGGTGGCGTTTGCTCAGTGGAATCATTTGGCCATGACCTATGATGGCGCCATGATCCGTTTGTATGTCAATGGTGTCAAAGTGGGTGAAAAGATCCAAACCGGGAATGTATCCACCGTGACTTCCAATATTAATATTGGCTCCACCAATGGATCGGCAGACATGTTTAAAGGTCTCATTGACGAAGCGAAGATCTACAAGCGTGTTTTGACTGACAGCGAAATTCAAGCCAGTTTCGCGTCTCTGAATTTCACCCCAAATATGCCGAGCAATTTGTCATTCTCATTCTCTGAACCCGCTGGCAGTAATACATTTTTAGATAGCAGCGGGGTTTATTCTGTTCGTTGTTCTGCCAACAAATGCCCCACCGCCGGCGCTATCGGCATCTCGGGTAACGCCATCCAACTCAATGGCACCAGCTCATATGGATATACTCTTGACTCTAATCTGGTTAGAGCGCAAGATCAGCTCACGGTGGAAGCGTGATTAAACCGGAATTCAACCCCAGCCAACCCGTGGGTAATATTATTGGTAAGCTCCATTATTATACCTTAATGCTTTATCCCAACGGCGATTTGCGTGCAGATATTACCAATAGCGCGGATTCCAGGGTATATGTGATCGTGTCCAATGTCATCTCCTTCTCTCAATGGAACCATATCGCCATGACCTACGATGGCTCTGTGATCAGGCTCTATGTCAATGGCGTAAAAGTTGGTGAAAAAGTTCAGACCGGCATCATTAAACAGACTGCCCATTATGTCTATTTTGGATCGGCCAATGGCAGTGTTAATTATTTCAAAGGTCTCATTGACGAAGCCAAGATCTATAAGCGTGTTTTGACTGACAGTGAAATTCAAGATAGTTTCGCGTCTATGAATTTGGCTCCAAATATAACACAGCACGGAAATATTGAAATGGAACTTGGTTCGAGCGCCGAGGCACTGATTGGAACTTCCACACAGCCGACTGATTACTATGGCAAATTCGGTGAGTTTACTTTGAAGTCTATGAGTGAGAATTCGATTCTATCGCGCCTCGATTTTACTAATGGAAATCAAACTGTATATGAAATAACATTGGTCAAATTTACCAATAACAGTTCGACGGTTTATTCATATGACAATACTTTTGCACAGCCAGGCACAAGCAATTTTGTGGGATTAAATGTTCCGCTAAATTCCGCCGAAACAAAAGTTGAGGTGTATGGTAAATTGTATGGGGTCACGACATCGACGACCCAAGTGACGAGCGTTGAAAATGTTGTAGCGACCGGCGCGGATAGTATGAATGTTCTGCCGGTTTCCGGTTTGCCTTTGCAATTACCGGGGCTTGCGGTGATTGTCCAAGGAGGTGGGAATATCGTGACGCAGACTGGGAGTATTGAAGCATATATAAACGATGTGGGTAGTTTAGACATACATAATGGTGGCGATTATTTTGCGACTGGTATATTTGGTTCATTTAAATTATTGTCTTATGGAGAAACCGCCAAATTACAAAAGCTGGAATTTAGTTATGAGACAAATGCGGTGCTTGATTCAGTAATTATTAAATATTTAAATGCTGACAGGACCATTGAGTATGGCTCAAATTCAATCACAGTAACAGACCCGGAATCGCATTACTTGGCCGTTAATACCAATAACATCCCAGTAACACCCGATGGTACAATTGTAGAAATTGAAGGTTTTTTGAATGGATGTGATATTGGCAGTTCCCCCCATGTTTTCCATATGCGCTTAACAAATGTTGAAGCGGTAGGTGATATTAGCAACGAACCACTCGGCATATCAGTATTTCTTCCCTTGGATTTACAAAGTATTCAGATAACTGCATAGCATGTTAGTACATTTTAATTTACAGTGACTTTAGAAAGCTCAAAATTTATCATCGCCCTCGCCCCAATGGCGGACATGACCGACAGTCCGTTTGTTCGGGTTTGTCGCGAAATCGCCGGAGATGGTTTTACCGCCTTTCGTGAAATGGTCAGCTCGGAGGCGATCGTGCGTGATAGTCAAAAAACACTGCACATGTGTGCGTTTGAAGAATCAGAAAGACCGATTGTGATCCAGGTATTTGGCGGTAATGTCGAAACGATTGCGCATTCGTCAAAAATTATCGTCGATAAATTTCATCCCGATGGCATCGATGTGAACATGGGTTGTCCGGTGCCAAAAATCGCCGCTAAAAATTTGGCGGGAGCATGCCTCATGAAAGATCACAAGCGCGCGTGTGACATTGTGCGCTCTCTCAAAAACTCAAATCTCGGCGTGCCGGTATCAGTAAAGACTCGCCTCGGCTGGACTAAATCGGATGACATATTAGAGTTTGCCCCGATGCTCGAGCAGGCTGGCGCCGACATGATTGCGATTCATGGTCGCACCAAGGCGCAAGGATATTCAGGCAAAGCCGATTGGGAAATGATCGCCCGCGCCAAAAAATTAATTAAGATTCCGGTATTGGCCAACGGCGATATCAATTCACGCTCTGATATCGCGCGTTGTCTCGAAGTGACCGGCGCTGACGGCGTGATGATTGGGCGCGGGGCGCTTGGCAATCCCTGGATATTGTCGACTTGTCATTCTGAGTATAGCGAAGAATCCCCAGTTCTAATTAGCGAAATAATGCGCGTTGTCTTGCGCCACGCACGCTTTCATGTCGATCATTATGGGCCAAATAGCATGGTGACATTTCGTAAGCATCTGCTTTTGTATTTCAAAGGCATCGCTGGTTTCAAAGATTTTCGACTCGAATTAGCCAAGGTCAAATCAATCGACGAACTCGAGCCCATCTTACATCGTATCAAATAAATTCTGATATTAAAATAAACGAAACATCTTTTCTGAACAAGTGCTCGACTCGAATAATTTGTGTCTCGTTGTCACTTTTGAGCCAAAACTCGTCGCTTCGCTCCTCAAACATTGGCTCAAATCCTTCGGAGCGCTCCAACTCAACTACAAATTATTCTCTCGTCTCGCAATGTTCATCAAAAATGTTTCGTTTATTTTTAATTTAGCTTTACTCCCACTCGATGGTTCCCGGTGGTTTATTGGTGATATCGTAAAAAATATAATCCACCGCACTAAGTGCGCGAATTTCCTTAACAATCATATTTAATATCGCATCCGGGATGCGCGCGAATGATACCGTCATCGCTTCTTCGCTCTCCACTGGTCGTAATACGATCGTCTCTTTGTGACGATATCCAAAAGGAATCAATACCACCGGCATCTGCCAGACATGGGTGCAATTTTTGCTATTTAAAACATGCTTGTTTACAATTGCGTCAATTTTTCGTAATAAGTTTAAGCGATTTTTGGTAAGATCGGCAAAGTTTAGTTGACTGTCCATTAATGTATCTTTATCACCATCAAGTAAAAACAATACCCGATTTATTTCTTTGTTCGAATTCGTAATACTTGGAGATAAAGTTTTGAAACTTTTCCAAACAGCATTGTTTAATTTTTTTGGAACAATTAAAGCAGGGTGAGAATATGATCTTTCGTCGCCCTGAACTCCGACCGAACGAATCGGTAGTCGGTATCCATCTACGCCAGCAAAATTTATCACTATCGGAACAGAAGCATCCTGTCCGTCCGAACAAAGACAGCGAATCCCAAGTCCAGGGCCAGGAAATGGGTGGCGGCTAATCAAAGTTTTGGGTAATTTCAATTTAGCGCCAATCGCCCGAACTTCGTCTTTGTATAGCTCTTTGATCGGCTCGATAATTTTCCCTTCGGCAATCATCCGGGTGATGCGCGGTACTCGATTGTGATGGGTTTTTATTTTATCCGCATTTTTTGTCCCGCCCGATTCGATCGTGTCCGGGTAAATAGTGCCCTGGCCAATGAGCCAATCGGCGCTATCCATACCTTTTTCGGCCATCACTTTATCCACGATATCCAAAAACAAATCGCCGATAATTTTTCGTTTGGCCTCCGGTTCGGTGACTCCTTTGAGGGCAGACAGATATTCATTTTCCGCGTCATACAAATGAAGGTTGTCAAATCCCGCTTTGTTTAGTGCTTTTTTTATGAGCTTAGATTCATTTCGGCGCATCATACCCGAGTCAACATGCAAACCAAACACTCGTTTTTTACCAAGCACCTTTTCTAATAGAGCAAAACAAACGCTCGAGTCAACTCCTCCGCTGACCAATAAAAATACATTTTTATTTCCAGCTTCTGTTTTGATGGACTTTTCAATTTCCGCAAGCATAGTGGCGGTCGTCCAATTTTTTCGCGCCTTACAAATATTCAATACAAAATTGGCAAGCATTATTTTACCGGCTTTGGTATGATTCACTTCCGGATGAAATTGAAAACCATAAAAATTTTTCGATGATGAATACATCGCCGCGATCGAGTCGTTGCCGGTGGTGGCAATTTGCGAAAATCCATCGGGTAATTTCCCGACATGGTCGCCGTGGCTCATCCAAACAGTGGTCTTTTTTGGCACTCCGCGAAAAATCGGAGCAGGGGACACGCTCATTTTGGCTTCGCCATATTCGCGCGCCTGGCCGGATCCCACTGATCCACCGAAATGGTAGGCCATCAGTTGATGTCCATAGCAAAGGCCAAGAATCGGTAGTCCAAGCTCAAAAATTTTTTTGTCATAAGCCAGTTTCGCGTCACGGACCACACTGCGCGGACCGCCGGATAGGATTATCCCCACTGCGTTCCTCAATTTGTCGGCGCTGATATCGTTGGGGTAAATATGGGAAATTACGCCCAATTCACGCACCCGTCGGCCAATCAAATGGGTGTATTGCGAGCCAAAATCCAAGATAGCGATTTCATTTTTTGGGTTCATAGGCGATTATTTGCCAAAAGGCGATTATTCGTGTATAATACTGACAATTTACTCGATTATATCATATATTTAATATTTAATCCATATGTTTGACAATTTCGAGCCGACTTTTACTTTTGACGATGTTTTGCTAATTCCGCAAAAATCGGATATCTTTCCCAAAGACGCGCAATTGGGCAGTCAGTTAACACGCGGGATTAAATTAAATTTACCATTTATCAGCGCCCCCATGGACACGGTTACCGAGCACAAAATGGCGATTGCCATGGCGTTGGCCGGTGGTATCGGGATCATTCACAAAAATATGTCGATTGCCGAGCAGGCCGAAGAGGTGGCAATGGTCAAGAGATTTGAAAATGGTTTTATTGAAGATCCGGTGACGGTTGGACCGGAAGATTTGATTCGGACGGTGATGGAAATAAAAAACAAGTATGCTTACAAAAAAGTTCCGGTAGTTGATGGCAGAGGAGTGCTTGTTGGTCTCATCACCGATGTTGACTATTGGTTGCCCGATGATTTGGATGTGCCGGTTAAATTTAAAATGCGACCGGTTTCCGAATTGGCGGTGGTAAAGAGCGGTATCAACCTCAAAGAAGCCAACGAAATTTTGCGCGAAAAACGCGTCAAGACTTTGTGTGTAGTGGATGCCAGTGGCAAATTAGTCAGCATAGTCGCACGCCGCGATATTGAAAAGAATTTATTATATCCGAACGCTTGTAAAAATGATCGCAAGCAATTGAGAGTGGGCGCGGCGGTGGGTGCTTCGGTAGAGACTGCGATGGAGAGAGCTGGTGCCCTGGTTAGTGCCGGTGCGGATTTGTTGGTAATCGATACAGCACACGGTCACTCGGTTCGCATTCTGCAAACACTAAAAGCGATAAAAGATCAATATCCGGAGATTGAATTGATTGCCGGTAATGTGGCCACAGGCGTGGCAGCCAAAGAATTGGTGGCCGCCGGAGCGGATGCAGTCAAGGTGGGTATTGGTCCGGGGTCAATTTGCACGACTCGCGTGGTATCCGGCATCGGAGTGCCCCAGCTTTCTGCTATCATTGATGTGGTCAAGGCGATTCGGGCCGGTAAAAAAATCGTACCGGTAATTGCCGATGGTGGCATCAAAACATCGGGCGATGTAGTGAAGGCGCTCGCGGCCGGAGCCGACAGTGTGATGATGGGAAATTTGTTCGCCGGCACCGATGAGTCGCCGGGCAGAGTGGAGTTTGTGGGCGGAAGAATGTATAAAATTTATCGCGGGATGGGTAGTATGGAAGCGATGGAACGGGGCGGCAAAGAACGCTACGGCCAAGGGCACATCAATGATAAAAAGAAATTTGTGCCCGAGGGTGTGAGCGGCAAAGTGATGTATAAAGGGCCGGTAGATCGTATTATCTACCAGCTGGCCGGAGGTTTGCGCTCGGGCATGTCATATTGCGGCACCCATACGATTGTTGATTTGCAAAAAAATGCCAAATTTGTTCGCATTAGTAACGCGAGTTTACGCGAAAATCATCCGCATGATTTGATTCAGATTGACGCCGCGCCCAATTACAACGCGGAATAATTATTGTTTCCGCAATTCCATGTGGGCAGCCTGTAGTTTTTCCAGCAAATTACTTTCATCCACCAAATTGTGGTAGCGATTACTAATGATAAATTGTCCGTTTATCATGAGGTCGCGCACTGATCGGCTGCCATGGGTGATCAGATTAGTCAGCAGGGTCTGTGGTTTATTCTCATCATAAGGCATCAATCCACGATCTTTAATCTTCCAAAATGCCATGTCGGCATGAAATCCAACCGCAATCCGGCCATGATTTTTGAGTCCCAGCAAGCGCGCCGGTCGGGCGGTGCACATGTCAAATAATTCCTCGTAGGAGACGATGTGATGTGCCTGGTGAGTGGTTTTGGCTGCCAGAGCTTCGCTAAGCAGATCCAGTCGGTTTTTACTCACCACGCTGTCAGTGCCGAGAGTGATGAGCTCATCGGCATTTTCATCGTGAAACGCCTTGAAATCAAATTGCCCCGAACGGTGCAAAAGATTGGATGTGGGCAAGTGAACGCAAATTACCCGGCGCTGTTTAATCAGTTTTATTTCGTCGGTGGTCAGGTGGATGCAATGGCTCATGATGGTCCGTGGTCCCAACAAGCCGTATTTTTCGAGCACCGCGATCGGTCGTTCGCCAAATTTATCCACGCAACGCGCTATAGTTTGTTCGGTTTCAGCGACATGCAGTGTAAAATAGGTATCGTGCGAGTCAAGTAATTTTTTAATTTCTTTTAAAACAATCGGATCGGCTTTCCAAACATAATGCAAAGCCACCCCCGGTGTCGTGTGGTGATTTTTACCATTCAAATATTTAGCTACCAATGCCGGATTGTTTTTCGGATGGCTGTTGCTCGCCGCCGACAAACAATTGATCACCCAGTGTCCGCATTCGACGGCCGCTCTTTCGATTTCATCAAATACTCCGTAGTGGCTTAGTGAAAACGATATTCCCGATTTTTGCTCTTCGGTAAAATCCCCCAAAGCGCCCAGATAGAGTTGTTCGGAATTCATTTTCCCCTCTATTTCCGCCATACCTTTAAGCGCCAAATCCAAGTCCTCTTCGGTAAAGGTGAGAGTAGAACGCAAAAGGTACATCGGCGGATGCGTGTGCATGTTAAAAAACCCGGGCGTCATCATTACCCCGCCTTTTTGCTCAGCATCGTAGATCAGGTCGATGGCGTTCATGTCGACCGTTCCTTTTGTTTCGTCTTTGGGAAACAATTTAGCAATAATACCGTTTTCAATAATTAACGATTGGTCGCGTAAAATCTCGAAATTACCATGATCGTTTATGGTAAGGATGTATTTGACGCCATGGATTAATACGCGTTCGAATTTCCCGTATTTGTTTAAAACGCTATAGCGCGCCGAGCGATTGAAATTTTGAATGTTTAAGTCAGTCACAAATTAAATTTTAATTTAAAAATTATTTTGAAAAATTCAAGAACATCTTTGCGTGATAATTTTGATTGTCCCAGCGTGCGGTCGCGAAATATCACCGGTATCTCGACAATTTTGCAACCGGATCGCGAAACTCGGTAGAGCACCTCTTCTTGAAAAGCATAACCGTTGCTTTGAATTTTGTCAATGTTGATTTTTTGCAGTATCGGCGATTTAAAACAGCGAAAACCCGCGGTAACATCGTGAGCATTTAAACCGAGCATAAGCCTCGAAAAATACATGGCGCCATTGCTCTCAAAATGACGCCACCAATTCCAGCCGATGATTTTTCCGCCGGCAATTTTACGCGAACCAATGACGAGATCCGCTCCACGAGCGGTAGCATCGATCAGGCGAGCAATATCGATAGGGTCATGAGAAAAATCCGCGTCCATTTCTATAATAATATCGGCACCTCTGCTGATGGCTTCCAAAAAACCGGCCACAAGCGCCGATCCCAAGCCCAATTTACTGGCGCGTTGAATCAATTGAATAGGGTATATTTCTTGTAGTTTTTTAACAATTTCCGCTGTTTTATCAGGTGAATTGTCGTCAATAATAATTAATTCCAGGTTTTCGATTTTTTGAAAAAAAATTTGCTCAATTAATTTTGAGATATTTTCGCTTTCATTGTAGGTTGGAATTACAACAATCGGCTTCATGTTGATTAAAAATTTGTTATTACTTCAATCAAAGCTTCTCCTTCCAGTTTTTGTACTCTTGCCTTAAGTGTTTGGGGAGTATCAGAGTCATTGACGAGACATTTTTTTTGTAATAATATCCGACCGGTATCCACGCCTTCATCGACGATGTGCACCGTGCAACCGGTCTCCTTTTCGCCGGCGGCCATCACTTGCGCGTGCACATCCATATTCATTCCACCGGCGAACTTTGGCAAAAGCGACGGGTGAACATTGATAATCTTATCCGGATACGCGCGCAATAACACCGGTGATATGATTCGCATGTATCCGATGAGCACGATCAGATCGATAGGATATTGCGATAGTTCTGACAAGATGATCCTGTCAAATTCTTCACGCGTATTTGTTGGCTCGATGAATTTTGAAGGGATTCCCCATGAATGCGCTTTTTGTAATATTTGGGCGGCGGATCGATTTGTTATCACGATATCGATCCGGGCGTTTAGATGTCCCGATACGATCGCGTCGTGGATGGCGATCAGGTCAGTGCCGTTGGTCGAGCCGAGTATTGCCAAGTGAACGGTTGACATAATAAGAAATATTTGTTAGGGTATGTTTGGTAACACAATTTCAAGCGGGGAGGGAAAAATGAAAATGGAGGTGGACGAGCTGTGGCGTCTCGTTGGTCAAGATTGCCCGAGCTGTAACGGGCAATTGTATCTAATTAAATATTGGCAGGGTGGCAAGGAGTGTTGGTGCACGACTTGCACTTGGGACGACGGACCGCCTCGGTCAGTGAGCGTTGATGAGGCGGAAGAGTTGAAGCGGCGCCCCGTGGCGTCCAGTGTTATTAAAAAAGGTCCACTGGCTACGGCGACCCTGCTGTCTCCGGCAGTGTCGGAAGAATATGGGCGGGTAGTCAGCGCATTTCAACGCAAAATGCGCAAGTCAGCGTAGCGCGCGTCCCACAGCGCGCTTTTTTATTTAGCTTGTTTTTTTTAAATCTCGCATCATTTTTATGCGCCGATCAATCAGCTCCCGCTTGCCAATATCTTTGCGGTGAAAAAGCGGGCCGGCGATGAAATTGATTTGTTGTTCGGCGATATTTTCGGCTTCCGCGATAGTATCGGCAATACCCACAATCGCTGCCGTGCGCGATCCGGTTTCAGATAAGCCGGCACCTGTCTCATCGACGGCCCCCAAATACAAATGATCAATGTTTGGCACCTTTGAAATGTCGATCAGTTGATTTTTAATCGGATTATCCGGATAGCCGATAGGAACGGCATATTTGCAAACTGTCGCTTGATTGGCGAATATGGCGTGGCTTTGAGATAAATTTTCGGATATTATCGCTTCGCAGAGATCGACAAAATCGGATTTTAAAATCGCGAGCACATTCAAGGCTTCGGGGTCTCCGAGTCGAGCGTTATATTCGATCAATTTCACTCCATCCTTGGTGGTCATAAATCCGCCGTACAATATCCCTTTATACCCATCGCCGAATTTGGCGCGCAAAGCGTCCGCCGTGGCCTGATTAATCGCTTGGGCAGACACGATGTCGCCTGCGGTCAAAAATGGTAGCAAATGATCAGTGTCGGAATAAGCGCCCATACCGCCGGTATTGGGGCCGATATCGCCGTCAAACGCTCGTTTGTGGTCCTGCACCACAGGCATATGCGCCAAATGAACTCCGTCGCAAAAACTCATCAATGAAAATTCTTGCCCGATAAATTTTTCTTCAATGACAAATTCATTTTTACTATCAATAATTTCTTGGCAATAATTCAGTCCCTCGTCAAAATTTTTTAAATGATCACCGGAAACTTGCACTCCTTTACCTCCAGCTAAACCATCGGCTTTGACCACATAGCCATCTTCGCCCAGTTCTTGTAAAAATTCCCTAACTCCAATAATAGAATTAAAGCGTTTAAATTTAGGTGCGCCGGGGATACCGTATTCAATTTGTAAATCACGAGTGAAACCTTTGCTTGATTCTATTTGCGCGTGTTTTTGTTTGGGGCCAACACAGGGAATACCCTCTTTCAACAATACATCGGCAACTCCGGCGGCCAACGGTGCTTCCGGGCCGATAAAAACCATTTCAACTTTTGATTTTTTGGCAAAATTCAAAACAATCATTGAATCAGAAATATTTCCCACTTCATAATCCCTGCAAAGCTGTCTGATGCCGGGATTCACACTTGTTCCCAAACAAAATAAGGCCGAGCAATGACTTGATCTGCTAAATGCGCGTGCTACCGCGTGCTCGCGCGCTCCCGAACCGACTAATAAAATATTCATCATACATCTTTTCTTTCTTTGTTTCTTTCGTCTTCCATCTCTTTCATTTTTTTCTCGTCAATATCACCCGTAATGTAAAAATTATCCAAACAAGCAAGGCAGGGGCGGGCGATATTGTGATCGCCACGCCGGGTGACCGCTTCGACCAGATCATCGATGGTCTGATAAAGTAGAATATCGGCGCCGATAAACTCGCGAATTTGCTCATTGTCCATATTGGCGGCGATCAGCTCGCTTTTGGTGGGCATGTCCACTCCATAAAAACAAGGAAATTTTACCGGCGGACAGGCGGAGACAAAATATACTTTTTTGGCTCCGGCTTCGCGTACCAAACGAACGATCTCCTTACTAGTGGTCCCGCGTACGATTGAGTCGTCAAGGAGCATCACATTTTTGTCCTTTAATTCGGTTTCTTGAGGTGATAATTTTTGCAAAACCGAGCGCTTGCGAATTTTTTGTCCCGGCATGATAAAGGTGCGGCCCACAAAAGAATTTTTATATATTCCTTCAGAATAGCGCACGCCCAGTTCACTGGCCATCGATAGGGCCGCGGTATTGGATGAGAAGGGGATGGGCACTACCACATCGGGTAAAATATCCGGATATTTTTCTTTCCATTTTATCGCCAGATTTTGTCCCATGCGCAGACGCGAACGATATACACTGACATTATTCATCATCGAGTCTGGTCGGGCAAAATAGACATATTCAAACACGCAAGGCGTAAATTTTTCTTGGCGTAAAATCCGGCTCTGCATTTCACCGTTTTCATTGACAAAAACTACTTCACCGCCGGCCACATTGCCCATTGGTTTGAAGCCAAGCGCGCTATACATGGTGTTTTCCGAAGAAAAAATGTAGTCGCGGGTATGATCATCGTTGGTGCGCATGCCGCATACCATCGGTCGAAGACCGTGCGGGTCGCGAAATGCCACCATGCCATAACCGGCGATGATTGCTATCACTGAATAGGCTCCGTGCGCTCGTTCGTATACTGATTTGACGGCATGGCAGATATTTTCAAAAAAATTTTCGTATTGCGTGTCTGCGCGCAAAGAAGACGCAAAAACATTTAATATCGTTTCGACATCGCAACCGGAATTACAATGACGATGATCACGCTCTTCAAGATTTTTTTTTAACTCGGTATAATTTGTTAAATTGCCATTGTGAGCCATGGTTATCCCATACGGTGAATTAACAATAAACGGTTGAGCGTCTTCGATACCGCCATCCGATGATCCAACTGTAGGATAACGCGTATGCCCAATACCAAGATTGCCTTGCATGCGTTCCATGTTTGATTGCTGAAAAATATCACGCACCAACCCCATCCCTTTTTTCAAATGAAATTGCTGATCATAAGTTACCATGCCGGCGGCGTCCTGACCACGATGCTGAAGGTGAATCAAACTATCGTAAAGCTCTTGAGCTACCGGACGATGTGATAAGATGCCAACAATTCCGCACATATATTTTAAGGTTTTAGTTTTTAGGTATTAGGTGTTAGGTTGTGGTGATTGTTCTCGCGAAAGCGGGAATCTGCCATTGTCATCCCTTCGGCAGGCTCAGGGCAGGCTCTGAGCGTAGCGTAGCAAGTCGAAGGATCTATCGCACAATCAAGTTTGCCAATTTGACTGACAACCCAATATATTTGGCCGGAGTTAATTTTAATAGTTTATCTTTTTCAACTTTTGGAATATCCAATTCGTTGATAAATACTCGCATTGATTCTTCGGTAACTTTTTCTCCACGCGTTAATTCTTTTAGCTTTTCATAAGGTTTATTATAACCAACTTTGCGCAGAATCGTTTGCACGGCTTCAGCGAGCACCTCCCAGTGATTATTTAGTTCATCCTTTACCGCTTCGGCGTTGATTTCCAGTTTATTCAAACCTTTGGTCGTGTTTTGATAGGCGAGCAGAGAATAGCCGAGAGCCACACCTTGATTGCGAATAATAGTGCTGTCGGTAATGTCGCGTTGAAGGCGCGAGACTGCCAATTTGTCGGACATAAATCGTAAAAGCGTGTTGGCCAACCCAAGATTTCCCTCGCTATTTTCGAAATTAATCGGGTTGACTTTGTGGGGCATGGTCGATGATCCGACTTCGCCTTCTTTTTTTCGCAATTTAAAGATGCCTCGGCTGACATAAAGCCAAATATCTTGATCCAGGTCTTTGATGATATTGTTGATGCGCGCCACGGTGTCGTAAACCGCGCACGAACAATCGTGCGGTTCGATCTGGGTCGTCAAAAGATTTGGCACCAGTCCAAGCGCCGTAACAAATTTTTTAGAAAATTTAAGCCAATCAACATCAGGGTAGGCAAGAGTTACGGCAGCAAAATTTCCGGTAGCGCCGTTTAATTTCCCGTCCAGCTTAAAGGCTTTAAGGTGATTTAAGGCGCGATAGATGCGATTATAAAACACGGCCAACTCCTTCCCGATAGTAGTGGGAGTGGCTGGCTGGCCATGCGTAAGCGACAAAAGCGGTGTGTCGTACGAAGCGCGAATTAAAATTTTCAAAGAATCCAATAAATTTTGAATGGTCGGTATTAGCACATGATTAAGTCCGTCTCGTAACATTAGCGTATAATTCAGATTGCTGACATCTTCGGAAGTCAAACCAAAATGAATAAACTCACTGTATTTTTTTAATCCGGTCGGCAGTTTGCTTTTTAAATAATATTCCACCGATTTGACATCATGATTAGTGGTTTTTTCGATTCTTTTTATTCGTTCGGCGTCTTTTAAAGAAAAATTATTATAGAGCGCGCGCAAGACAGTTTTATTTTCGAGCGATAGCGGTTTCAATTGAGTAATCTCTTTTTGTTCGCTAAGAGCGATAAAATATTCCGTCTCAATCATCAGCCTATATTTCATGATCGCCATTTCCGAAAAATACGGCGCCAGTTCAGCGATTTGATCGGCATAGCGACCGTCAAGCGTGGTGAGTCGGGTGAGGTTGGGCATAATTATTTTGAATCAATTATTCTTTTAACGGCAAGAGCGCAATTGGCCGGATCAAGCACGGTGAGGACTGGTACATTGCTGGGCATTTGGAGTGTAGAATTAAGGTTGATGATCATATCCTCTTTGCTCGAAAATGGCGGGCAGGCGATGGTGACTTGGTCGGAATTGCCGGCGACGAATCCGGAGAGCGCGTTACTGCGTCCGGCGATAGTAACATATATCACTTTTTCATTTTTGTATTTTTCCAAAATCGCCAGTGCCTCGGGCGCTTGTTTGTGCGCCGACGCTACATGTTCTTCGTGCGCGATTTTGTATTCGTCTAATTTATCGGTGATTTTTTTGGCCCAATCTTTGTCCGATTCGGAACCCATGATTAATACACAAAGCATAATATTATCAATTTATTTACTATTAATGTTATTGTCAAGTCTTTTTTGAATATTGCCTTCAGGAAACACAAACTTCTCCCCGGTAATCATCTCATATAGCATAATATAGCGTCGCGACAACTCAATCACCAAATCATCGGGCG
>JBAYHH010000007.1:0-49343 GCA_041666265.1 Candidatus Magasanikiibacteriota bacterium
CAACCCCTTGCCGGTGTGGGAGAGCGCCGACGGCGATCATATTTGCGTGGGGAGCGTGGATGAGTTGGCCGAATTATCCGGCAAAAAATTAACCAAAATTATTTTTGTCCGTCACGGTGAAAGTGAGAAAAACATTGACGATATTTTCACGAGCGCTGTCGATAAATATCCCCTTACCAAAGCGGGAGAACAGCAAGCCCAAGAAGTGGCGGGAAAAATTACCGATAAAATTGATTTGATTATCAGCTCGCCGGTTTTGCGCACGCGTCAAACCGCTGAAATTATCAATAAGAAATTAAAGGCTGAAATAATTTTTGACGATTTGATTGGAGAGTATTTCTATGGCTCATGGGAGGATAAAAAACGCGTCGATCTGAAAAAGCAGGCGGATTATCAGGAGTATCAAAAAATCAGCGCTTCGCTTGAAGCTAAATATAATTTCCGGTTTGCCGGTGACGGCGAGAGTCGAGCACAGATTACCGAACGCGTCCGCAAATTTTTGGAAAAAGTGTCGCGGGAGCACGCCGGCAAAACCATTTTGGTGGTGAGTCACGGCGGGATCAACGCGTCGATGAGTAAAATCATTCGCGGTATCGATTTCGACGCTTTTTTTGCCGAGGAACGCATTGGTTATCGCGGAGTGCAATATTTTTATTTGGATGAAAATGGTCGGGAATACAATCTCCACAAACAATTTGTGGATAAAATTGAAATAGTGAAAGATGGCAAAAAATACAAGCGCGTGCCCGAGGTGCTGGACTGCTGGTTTGAGTCGGGGAGTATGCCTTATGGTCAAATGCATTATCCGTTTGAAAATCGCGAGAAATTTGAAGCCGGATTCCCGGCGCAATTTATTGCCGAGGGTCAGGATCAAACGCGCGGGTGGTTTTATACTCTGCATGTACTCGCGACTGCGCTTACGACCGGTAAAAATCCGTCGATTCCGAAAAAGCAAACTTGTCCGGCGTTTAATAATGTGATCGTCAATGGTATCGTGCTGGCTGAAGATGGCAAGAAAATGAGCAAGCGGTTGAAAAATTATCCCGAGCCCGATCTGATGATCGCGAAATACGGCGCCGACGCGATGCGGTATTATCTCGTTACCGCGCCGGTGATGGAAGCGCAGGCGCTAAATTTTTCCGAGGTGGGTGTGCGCGAGATGTATAATAAATTGGTGAATACCGTGTGGAATGTGGTGGAGTTTTATAAGATGTACTCCGATTGTCATCCCCGTGAAAACGGGGATCCAGACACTCGGCGACTGGATTCCCGTTTTCACGGGAATGACAGTTCTAATGTCCTCGACAAATGGATTTTGGCTAAATTAAATTTGCTCGTCAAAGATGTTACCGAGGGGATGGAGAATTATGAATTGGTAAAAGCCAGCCGGCCGATTGTTGAATTTGTGACGGAATTATCGCAATGGTATGTGCGGAGGTCGCGGGATCGATTTAAGGACGGCAATAGCACTGTCATCCTGAGCGAAGCGAAGGATCTAAAAGATTATTCGGCCACACCTCAGAACGACAAGCAGCAAGCGATTGCCACTTTACACGAGGTGCTTTTGACATTGTCCAAAGTGATGGCGCCGTTTACCCCATTTATGGCGGAGAAGGTGTATCAAGGAGTAAGGAATAAGGAAAAAGGAACAAACGAGAGTGTGCATTTGGAGATGTGGCCACAGTATGATGAGAAAATGATAGATGAAAAAGTATTATTAGGAATGGATTTTGCACGGAAAATAGTAGAATTGGGATTATCAATTCGTGCGTTTAAAGGCATAAAAGTTAAACAACCGCTATCATTATTAGTAGTTGATTGTATAAGCGAAATGGCAAAAAATAATTTTGGTGAAGAAAGATTAGTTGATGAAATGAAAAGAATAATTGCCGATGAATTGAATGTAAAAGAAGTTAAAGTTATCTGGAAAAGTGAATTAGGGAAAAATGTTTATAATGTAATTTGGAATGAAACTCCGAATAGTGATTTACAAGTTGGTTTAGATACAACTATCACCCCCGCGCTCAAAGCCGAAGGCACGGCTCGCGAAATCGTGCGTGCCATCAATCAATTGCGCAAAGAAATGAAGCTGACGATCAGTGACAGTGTGGTCGTGTCGTATGAGACCGATGATAGCGAGCTCAAAAAAGTGATCGCGGAGTTCGGCGATGAAATCAAAAAAAGCACTCTCACCAAAAAATTGACGGCGGAAAATATTTTCGACGCCAAAGAAATCGAGATCGATGAAAAAAAATTAAAATTATTTATCAATTTGTCATCCCTTCGACAGGCTCAGGGCAGGCTCTGAGCGAGCGTAGCGAGTCGAAGGATCTGTATTTTTTGATTCCGCCCCCCTTCGGACTTTGCGTAGAACGACAAAAGAGTGGATAACTTCTTCAAAAATCGTTGACACAAATATTATTAACAGGTAAAATTAACGCGAGCATTTCGTTCGCGTTAATTTTTTTGAAAAAATTTTAGTCTCATTCGCTCGGAAATGAAAAATATATAATTATGGAACTTAGTTTGCAAAATCCGAAATTAAATAATCAAATCGGCGAAGATTCGTTTGTTGGTAAAACAATTTTGGTAGTGAACACCGGCCCGATCGAAAAAAAATTTATTTTTCAACGCCTCAAAAAATTGGGATTGACGGTGGTGGTTTTGCATCGCGAAAAAAATTGGATCGCGCCCTATGTCGATCATTGGATTATCGCCGATACCTACAATCACTCCGAATCGACCAAGTCGGTGGGCGCTTTTATCAAGGATAATCCGAGTGTCCAAATCGATGGCGTGGTCACTTTTTGGGAGGACGATGTGCTTTTGACCTCGAAAATCGTGGATAAATACGATTTTATCGGCACGCCTTTTAATATCGCCAAGAACGCCCGCAACAAATATTTGTTTCGCGAATTTTGTAATGGGAGCGATATCACCGCTCCACGACATCGCTTGGTGAAAAACGGCGATGATTTGGATTTTGTCGCGCAAAATTTTTCTTTTCCGCTGGTGCTCAAACCGGCCTACGGCAGTCGCAGCGCGTTTGTGATGAAAGTCACCGACCCCGTGGATCTCAAAAGCAGTTACGCTTTTGTCAAAAAAAGTTTGTCGCCCGAGACCGAGTCCGCGCTCAATGACGGCTCGGATATTTTTATCGAGGAATATGTTGATGGCGATGAGGTGGATATCGATATTTTATTACAACACGGTAAAATTAAATTTGCCTGCGTGTCGGACAATTACAGCAAAGATCGCGGTGAATTTTTCTTGGATAGCGGCCAGGCTACGCCATCGACCTTGCCCGAGAGCACGCGCGCGGCTTTGGTCGAGACGGCCGAAGAGACTTTGGAAAAATTGGGCATTCAAAACGGCTGTATTCATTTCGAAGCGAAATTCAGCAAAAACGGTCCGATTCCGCTCGATATCAATCTGCGTTTGGGCGGTGATTATGTGTATTCATATATCAAAGACGCTTGGGGGGTGGATCTCATCGAGGGCGCGGTCAAGATCGCCATCGGTCAATATATTCCGGTGGTCAAGATGATCAAGCCCAAGCAATATATTATTGGCTGGGATTTGTATCCCGAGACTTCGGGATTGCTCGTGGAGCTCACCATTAATGACGAATTAAAAAACAAGCCCTATTTCGAGGAAATTCATTTATACAAAGAAGTCGGCGATCCGGTGTTGCTTCCGCCCGAGGGCTACGAAGACAGCATGGGCTGGGTGACAGTGTCGGGTGAAAATTATCTCGACGCGCAAAATAATCTGCGTGAAGCGCTCAAGCTGATCAATTTTCGCGTGGCCGGATTTAATGCCGGCTCGGCGCTCGGCAAAACTCAGCGCAAGACGCGCTATTCTTCGGCTGTACTCAATAAAAGTATTTTATTACAAGCGTCCAAATTCGAACGCATCAAACGCAAGGCTAAAGATAATTTACGCGATTTGCATATCGGCGTGGCTTGCAACAACAATGAGAACTCGACCAATCCGGTGGACAGTGATCTGACATCGGTGGGGATGAATATCATGAAGACGCTCAAAGAGCGCGGCTACAAAGTGACCTTTTTTGATTTCAATGATGTTTTCGAAGCGATCAAACAACTAAAAGACAGTAATGTCGATATGGTGTTTAATGTCTGCGAGCGCATCAATAATTCCAGTCTGCTCGAGCCCCATGCCGCCGCGATTTTGGACGCTCTAAATATTCCCTACACCGGCAGCAATCCCAACACGCTGGGGCTGTGTATCGACAAAATCAAAGTAAAAAAATTATTGGATTATCACGATATTCCCACGCCGAATTGGGACTATGTGTATTTCGCCGAAGACGAGATTGATCCGGATCTGCGTTATCCCATGATCGTGAAGCCGGCTTCGACGGATAATTCGATCGGTATCACCAATGATTCGGTAGTTACAGACGAAGCGCATCTGCGCGAGCAGATCAAAAAATGTCTCGAGATCAGTAGTGCCGCTTTGATCGAAGAATTTATCGAGGGTGATGAGTATGACGCGTCGGTGATCGGCAATGACGACGAGTTGCGCGTGCTCCCGCTCACTCGTTCGATTTTCAAAGATATGCCCGAGGGCTACTGGCACATTTATCCGTTCGCGTCCAAATGGGAAGAGGGGAACGCTTATGACAAAATCATCACTCAAAGCCCGCCCAAAAATATTTCCAAAAAATTGGAATCTTTGATTTCGGAAATCGCGCTCGATACTTACAATATTTTGGATTGCCATGACTACGGCCGGGTGGAATTGCGCGTCGATGCCGATGACAATCCGTATGTTTTGGAGCTAAATCCCAACCCCTCAATCAATATCGAGGACTCGACTCCGGCCGCGGCCGAGCTCGTCGGCATGAATTACGGTGAATTTTTAGAAGAAATGATTCGTTTGGCAATTACCCGCTACAAAGATCGTCCGCCGTATCATCATTTGCAGACCAATATTTTGTAGATTGTATGAATTCTTTGGAGTTTCGCGTTGCGACCGATTTGGAGGAATGCCAAGCGCTGTGGGAAAAATTTTCACCGCATCAAACGATTTTTCAAGAGTGGGATTGGCGCTATACGCATTATAAATATTTCAATTATCCGCTCAAATTTATCGTCGGTTACACCGGCAATCAGCCGATTGGCCTTTTGCCCCTTGAATACGAGTCAGCCGAGGGGTATTGGCAATTTTTTGGCGGTGAAGAAATGGAGGACAACGGCATCTGGGTGAAGCCGGGATTTGAAAATAGGGAATGGGAATTTTTGCGCGCGGTAGATGAGCCGGTGTGGTTGGATTATTTGCGTGGCGATAGTGAGTTTATTCGAGGTCTCGCTATCGATGATGTTAGTTATGAATTGGATTTGGCTCCGTATGCTGACGCGACGGATTTTTTGGAAAATCATTTAACCGGAAAATTGCGCAAACATACGCGCGCCGGACAAAAAGGGGTGCGGGAATTGAAGCCGGAAATCGTGAAAAACGATTGGAAAGATTTGGAAAAATTATTTGATTTGAATATCGCGGTTTTTGGCGCCGAGTCCAGTTTTTTGGATGAAGTGGTAAAAAAAATATATCGCGATTTGGTGAAATTGCCGTATGAGTGGAGAATTTTTTCGGTGCGACTTGGCGGGGCGGTGAAGGCGGTGACACTATCAGTGGTTTATAAAGGCGTATATTATTTTTATGTGGTCGGATATGATCGATCAATAAAAGATCTAAGTCCGTTTTTAAATTTGGTCAGTATCGATGAGGCCAAAAAATTCGGCGCGCAAAAAATAAATTTCGGCTATCATGATTGCGGATGGAAAGAACGCTGGGGGCTCGCTCGGATCGAGTATCACGAGTATTATGCCAATTTGGTGCCGGCGGAATAATTGATCCATAATTGGTAAAATGGAATAGGTGGTTAAAAAAATATGCCTACCATACGAAAGTATGGTAGGCATTGTAAAAACCGTTTATGTGGGGCGTCGGCGCCTCACATAGAATCGGGGCATGTAAGTCTCCCCCATCCCGACCTTTCTGAGGTCGTGCCCAAGATTGTGTGGGCTTTCGATACCCATGGGGACCCATGGGATAACGATATTGGTCTTGTTGTAGTACTCGTCGTGTTTTTGCAGGGCGGTCCCTGCGACGACAGTTATTTCTTTGGCCGGCGTGTATTGTGCCAGCCAACTTGGTTTGTCGCGATAGTCTTGCGCTATCGCGATTAGGTCGCAGTATGGGAGCGCTCCCTCATGGAGCAATACTTCCCACAATCCGCCTGGAGGAAGCAGTTTTGGTACTGCTACCAACTCCAGCTCGTCCGCCCATCTCTTCCCCCCACCTCCGAAATATGTGGCATTGTCCGCCACTACCTCCCATTGATAGTGATAGCGGCGCTGGCCGGGTTCCAACACATTAACACTGTCAAATAACAGGTGAAAGGATGGCCAAACGGGGGTTGACCATCCCCAGCTTTCGGTGATCACATGATCACCGGCGATGATGCGCTGGAGGGCATCGATGGTTTTTTCGGGGTTCCACTGAAACACCCCCGAAAACACCATTCCCAGCAATTTGCTGAGTAGGTCAAAAATTTCTTTGACCTGTTCCACGGTCAGTTTGTGCCCGTCGTCCCTTTTCGTGGCTTCCATTTTCTCTCCTTGCCCTGTTGGGGCACTGTGGCCTGCCAACGCTTGATGCGTGGCGGTATGGCCGTGGTTGTTGATTGTCAAAGAACAAAATAGTATAGCACAAAAATACCCTTTTGTCAAGGGGTCACCCTGTTGACAACTTTTACATTTTGGCTAATTTCAGCTAAAAATTAAGTAATTATGTAATAAAAAAACAGACAGCGAGGACTGTCTGTTGGTTATCATGATGGGGTTGAGACTTTATACCCCCAAATCCAGGGTGGCAAAAATCATTGCCCATGCCATCAATAATGCTCCCATACAAAGAATAGAGAGCACCATTTTTCCCCTTTTCGTCATTTTCATGTTTTCCTCCTTGTGTTTAGTATAATAATACAAGGATGTTTTGTCAATGCTTTTTACCGATGTGTTGACTTTTTGGATAGATAGCGTATTATTGAATTACTCGATATCAGTTATTATTCATTTATGTAATTGCGATTATGAAAGTCAAACAAATTTTCGATCTCGGACTCAAGCTCGCCATATCCGCCGACCCGCGCGGGACCCAAGGCGTGAAGGATTATTTGGCGGAAATCAAAAAAGATTTTGAAAATTGTAAACCCAAAGACAAACAATACTTTGATTCCGAACGCCTCGCCAACCCCTATGCTGACAGCCGAGTGCATGTTGATGATGGAGCGACCGAAGTGAAACGCGTTTTGACCGGCATCGATATCGGCGAAAGTGAAATTTTGCTCGCGTCGCAACTGGGCGAACGCGGTAAAAAAATTGATTTAGTGATCGCGCATCATCCGGTGGGGCGCGGACTCGCCGATCTGCATAGCGTGATGGACATGACAGTGGCGGGTTGGGAAAAAATGGGCGTGCCGGTGCATGTGGCCGAAAAAATCATGGAAGAGCGGGTGAAAGAAGTCGGGCGCAGTGTGCATCCGGTCAATCATTACCGTTTGATTAACATGGCTGAACTGCTTAAAGTGAATCTGATTAATACCCACACTATCACGGATAATTTGGTGCATAATTTTTTACACGATCATTTGAGTAAACGCAACCCCAAAATCATCGGCGATTTATTAGATTCGCTACTCGAAATTTCGGAATACCATGAAGCCAAAAAACGCGGCGCCGGTCCGGCGCTATTTGCCGGCAGTCCCAAACATCGCGTGGGCAAGTGGCTCCTCGAGATGACCGGTGGCACCAATCCGAGCGATAAAGTTTACAAAGAATTGTCGCATTTTGGGATTTCGACGATTGTCGGTATGCATATGAAAGACGCCGCCCGCGATATTGCGAACGAGCATCATATGAATGTGGTGATCGCCGGACATATGGCGAGTGATTCGCTCGGGATGAATTTGTTTTTGGATGAGCTCGAGAAAAAAGGCGTGGAGATCGTGCCGTGCAGTGGGTTGATACGAGTAAGTCGGGTGAAAAAAGGGAAAAAGTAATTTTGATAATTTTGGTGAGCAGTATACTAAAAAACCGGCTATTTGCCGGTTTTTTAGTATGTTATTTATTAATTACACTTCCGCCTCTCGCAGTATCTCTTGCGCTATTTTAATTTTTTCTTTTTTTTCTCGATCCCGTCTTTTTTTATTTTCTTTATATTTTATATTTACTCGTTCCAACTGCGATAAATTAACCATGAGCAACACTCTTTCTCCCGTTTTTCCCTCAAAGTCTGGAGGAAGCCATTCCACCAGCGCGTCCTCTCCTTTTGAAGAAACAACGCGTAAACGTGTTTGTAAAGGCAGAGAAACTTGGTCGCCCAATTTATATTCTTTCCCATTAATATTGACTGCATTTGGATTCACTACACAAAAATTTTCCATACCACCGGTATTAATACTGTGCGGAAGCAGGTTTGGTTTATAGAGCATCTCTTCCACTTTATTTGTTATTTTGGCATTTTCTATTTTTTTTGCGTCCAGTGAATCGGAAACCGCCTTATTATCCTCCTTCATTTTTTGCAAGCTCACAAGGAATAATACTCCTTCTCCCTTTTTTCCTTTAAATCCCGGGGGCGACCACTCCACCAGCGCCTCATCTCCTTCTGTGGAAATAACGCGCAAACGCGCTTGGTCTGGTATTTTAATATGATTGCCAAATTTATATTCACGCCCATCAATATTGATCGGATTTGGATTAACTAAGATTATCCATCCAAGATGTTGGGCAACCAATTCACGATCTTTCCAATCAGGACTCTCAAGCATTTTTTTAACCTTGCTGATTGTGTCGGCGTTTGTTTTTTCGTTGTTGACAGTCCAATCATTTGCTTGCTCCAATTTTTGCAAGCTCACAAGAAATAATAATCCTACTCCCTTTTTTCCTTTAAATCCCGGGGGCGGCCACTCCACCAGCGCCTCATCTCCTTCTGTGGAAATAACGCGCAAACGCGCTTGGTCTGGTATTTCAATCTCATCACCAAATTTATATTCACGCCCGTCAATATTTATTGGAGTAAGATTGACCAATTGTTTATAGCAGGTTTTATTAACAGTAATTTCGCGATCATCAGGGCTTTCGACTGCGAGCATCCTTTTTATTTTATTTTCTATTTCATTATTATCTCTTAAATATTTTTCCCAATTATCTTTTTTAAACAGCCAAAGCGGGTTATTTTTTTGTTTTTCATCATCTGGTTGATATTCTCCTACAATTTCATCCTCTCTTAGTAAAACATAGTCGTCCTTACAAGCAACTACACGAAGAATGTTCATTGCGTCCATGCCCTGATCACTATAAATGGCATCTCCCGTCGGTGAGAGTCTGTCGCCACCCAGTTTTTGATGTTGTGTATAATTAATTACTTGAAAATCTTTTTCAAAAATTTTTTGTCCTTCCTGTTTTTCTTTTCCCGCTTCTTTGGTTGTTGTGTTCTCAGTCGATGCCCCACTTTGTTCTTGTTGTGGGTTGGCTAACCCGATTTCATCTACATGACGCATATATTTTATATTTTTATAATAAATACGGAGGTATTATAGAATGCGTGTTTATTATTGTCAATACATGCATGCTTGTAGCGTGCTTATATTTCGCGTCTATTGAAATTAAATAATGCATAAGATATAATAGTATTATTAAATATGATTTTTCAATAGAAAAGCTATGATTTCGTTGATTCAAGGTAAAATCCTATCCAACACCGGCGCGGAAGTGGTAGTCTTGACGGCGGGCGGGGTAGGGTATAAGATTTTTGTGAGCCCGGCGCGCAGTGAGGGGTGGAAGGTGGGGAGCGAAGCGCAGATTTTGACTTATCAGGTGGTGCGCGAGGACGCGCTGGATTTATTTGGGTTTGCAGTGGAAGCGGAGCGCAGTTTGTTTACCAAATTGATTGGCGTATCCGGGATCGGCCCCAAGACCGCTTTGCGGTTGATGTCACTCGGCACCGTGGAAGAAATCGGCGCGGCGATCAATCGTGGAGATTTGGTATATCTTACTAAGGTGAGTGGTATCGGCGGCAAAACGGCCGAGCGCATCGTGGTGGAGCTTCGTGGCAAGATAGACAAAACTACCGCTCTAAGTGAGAGTGGGGTGCTTGGCGATGTGATTGAGGGGCTGGTGGCATTGGGATATTCGGCTATCGACGCGCGTGAGGCGGTGAAAAAATTGGATATTGCCGGCAAAACCAGCGAGCAGATTTTGCGCGAGGCGTTGCAGAGGGTGAAGTGATTGTTTTTCAGAAATAGCTCTATTTATTCGCGCCTATTGTCAAAAAATACATATACTGTATAATAACCATGTTTATTTTTAATAATATATTTATGTCAGGAGAAAATAGGGGTTTTAACCCAGGTACATTTAGGGAAGTAAAAGCCATTGGGGGAGAAGAAGCTAAGGAATTATCACAAGGTGTACAACATTATAATGAAAAAGAAAATGTTGTAAAAATTTTTAAAATGGGCGATGAACATGGCTTTGACGATGGTGTGGCAAGTGACAATTTAGAAGAGGTGGCCAAACAATTGCCCGCCCTGCTTGATTTTGAAATCAAGCGTTTAACAAAAGCCAACAAAGGGCATCTTACTGCCGAAAATAAGGCTGATCATGTGAAAGAATGGACGCGGAGTTTTTTGTATGATTTTTTCAAAAGACACCTGCCGAATCTTTTTATGGGAGACGCGAGTGAATTTCGTTTAAATAATTACGCTTCAGCGGAAAAACCGCGAGATTTGCAAAAATCAATCGCCTATATTGATCGGCTGAAAAAAGCGTGCGACATGGCCAATTTGGATCTGGATATCGAGGATCATCTGATGTATTCAATCGCGGCCAAACACGCTCTACCCATCGGTGGCGGGGCGGTAGGACGAGAGCAAATTTTGGGTTTTTTGAAAGATTTATCCGGACATTATGATATTAAATTGGAAAATAATGAAAAATTAGCCTCGTATCTTACCAAGTTAATTGGGGATAATTTAAAGGATCGTTTGATCAATATGATTAAGGATCGAGATCAAAATCTCGGTGACAATTTTTATAATGGTTGGGCGGCGATGGTTGATTATTGCAAACAAAATAAATTGCAGATTGATTTTAAAAGTATTATAGAGCGCATTCTTGATGATGTGGTTGTTGGAACTTCAGCATCGTCTGAATTAGACAAGGTTAACATAATTATTTCACCCTTGGAGAAATTATGCGCGGTAACGCCGTCTTTAAAGGGGTGGCGTGTAGATGAAAGTATTCGCAATATCGCCTTTGCCAATGATCGTGATATAGGTCTTAAAAGAGAGACTTACTTGAACAGGGTAGGAAAAGATAAGATTGAAGATACCATTAGAGATACCATTAAAGAGATTCAAGAAATATTACACGAACAAGATGTAAATCCAAAGTTCATGTTAATTGGTGAAAGTGGCTCAATAAAAATTTTTCCAGTTGAACATACTGGTAGTCTTGACAATATCCCTGTCATAGGTCAAGTTGGCGAAGAAAGGCAAGATCAATTGAATAAATTATTTAAATGGATAAAGGCACATACAAAAGCAAGTGAACAAACAATGAATAAAGAAAGTAATTACATAGAAATAGGCTTGGGAAAAACTAATGAAGAGTTAAAACAAACAATAATGAGTGCGGCAGCATACTTTAGAGGATCTGACGGTGTCGAAGGTAAGTACTATATTGACTGTCGTGGTTTTTTTAACGAGGGAGATCGCGAGCTATCCACAGAAGAGCTGTTTGCAAAAAACCAGGAGTTTATATTAAAAATTTTGACCCCGAATGATATAAAAGCGTATAGATAACGAATGAAAACGCCCAGCTGAAGCTGGGCGTTTTCATTGGCATTCATTGCAAGTCCCTATCCTTATCTATTATTATAGGCGATCCACCCGGCTTCTTGATATTTCTTCGCTTCAGCGATAGGATCGGCGGCTTCGTAAATTCCGCGTCCGACAATAATAATGTCGGATTTTTGTTTGGTGATAACATTTTCCGGAGTGTTGTATTGTTGGCCGAGCGTGTCACCGCCGGCCGAAAGTTGTACTCCTGGGGTCATGTTGATAAAACACGGATCGTCAATTAGCTGGCGCATGGTGATAAATCCGACGACAAAATTTTTATTTTCTCGCGCCATTTTTATGGTTTCGGTCGTGTATTCGCCTTTGGCCAGTGTGCCTTTGCTACTCATCTCGGCGAGGAGTAGTAGTCCGCGTCCTTTGGACAAGCCCACTTTTTTGAGGCCGTCAATAATACCGGGTCCCGGCACGGTGTGGGCGTTGGTAATATGCGCCCAATCGGCGATATGATAGATGCCGTCTTGGTATTGGTGGGCCACCGTATTGCCAATATCGGCAAATTTGCGGTCTTCAAAAATTAGAAAATTATGTTTTTCGGATAGGCGTTGAAGCTCGGTGATTAGTCCGGTATCAAAATCCTCCACGATATCTATGTGGGTTTTGAGGACACAAATGTATGGGCCAAGTTCGTCGGCGATTTTTAATAATTGGTTTTTGGTTGTGACATCGGCCGCGATAGACAGGTTGGTTTGTTTGGCTTCCATGAGCGCGAGCAGGCGTTTGGCGGTAGGGTTGGCGCAAAGTTCGGCGCGTTTTGAGTAGGTGAGCATAGAAAATAAATTACAAATATAAAATTACAAATTCCAAATAAATAATAAATCACAAATTTCAATATTTTTTGGTATTTGGATATTGGAATTTATTTGTGATTTAGAATTTTGAATTTGAGATTTTCACACTTGGTTATTTTTAATAAACTCTTTCACTTTATCCACCATCTCCGCGTCCAGCTTCCCCTCTGCTTCCAAAACATTCAGCATTTCCGAAATCGTCAGCACGGAATACAAATTATATCCTTTTTCGGCGATGTGTTTTTTTCCGCCTTGTTCGCGATCGACGAGCACTACAATGTCGGTGACTTTGAGCCCCTCGTGCTGGAGTGGGTCGATAGTCTCAAATACGCTCGCGCCACTCGTCACCAAATCTTCCACCACCAGACAATTTTGTCCGGTCTCAAATTTTCCCTCAATCGCTTTTTTGGTGCCATAGTCCTTTACTTCCTTCCGGCGCATGATCATGGGTTTATCATGGGCGAGTGAGATGGCGGTCGCTATCGGCAGGGCGGTATAGGGGACGCCGCAGATGACATCAAAATTCAGTCCGCTTACTTTTTCCCACATCGCCTCGGCCACCATTTTGAGCACCTCGGGATACGATACGGTGACGCGCAGATCAATGTATATCGGCGACATGATGCCACTTTTTAGTTTGAATTCGCCAAATTTGACGGCGTTGATGGCGTGGAGTTTTAAAATTAGGTCTTGGAGCATATTATTGTGATTTTTTAAGATTAAATTTTTTTATTGAGGAGATACTACTTTGTTTGGCAAAAATAGTTTTGTTGGGAAATCTCAGCGCATCCTTAACTCGATCAACTTGTTTTTGTGATATGTGTTTGGGTAATTCCGATAGTTTAAAAAATTTGTTTTCTTTTACTTCATCGGATAATTTTAACTTACCCTTGATAATTTTACAAACAAAAGAAAAGACTATCGCGTCATCGCCGGTTTTGTAATACACTCCGGCCAATCTCTCAACTTTTACAATAACACCAGTTTCCTCTTTTACTTCACGGATAATTGCTTCTTGTGGGGTTTCGCCGTACTCCATTCCGCCACCCGGCAAATTCCATAGATCGTAATCGCGTCGCAAGCACCACAAACTTCGTCCTTGTTTGTCAAAGATAACAGCAAAGACTCCAACGATAAATTTTGCTCGTTTGCGTTTCGCAAGCATACTAAAAAGAAATTATCGCACCTGATTTATCCCGATGGTATTTACCAAATTCGGTGATTTGATTGGCGATAGCGCGTTTGACTACCGGGCCCTCCTGGCACAAGCAAATACCGATCGGGTCGGCCGTGCACTGCCCGCACACGCCTACTCCGCATTTCATATAGCGCTCGATACTGACTTCGCAATCAACATCGTATTGATTACAGATATCCAGCACTTTTTTCTGCATTATTTCGGGGCCGCAGGTGACAACGAGGACGGGCGACTGGATTCCCGCCTTCGCGGGAATGACATTTTGGATTAGGTCGGGTAATAAATCGGTGACAAATCCTTTGTGTCCGGCGCTGCCATCATCGGTGGTGATGTGGAGGTTTAAGTTTGGTATTTTTGATAGTCGGTCTTTAAATAATAGCAAATCTTTATTGCGCGAACCAGCGATGAAGTCGATTGGAGATCCTTCGACTCGCTTCGCTCGCCTGCCTGCCGGTAGGCAGGGCTCAGGATGACAATTGTGTTGTTCGGAATGACAGTTGGCGAGTGCCTCGGCGAGACAGCCAAGCGGCGCGGCGCCATAGCCACCAGCCACCATGATGTAGCGCAGTTTGGGATTGACGGTAAAAGAGGTGCCATAGGGGCCGGAAATACCAACGCGATCACCAACCGACATGCCAAATAGTTTTTCGGTAGTTGGTCCGCGTTTAAAAATAGACAGACCAAACGATTGACCATCGTCATAGGCGATCGAAAATGGTTTTTGGTCTAGTCCCGGGATCCAGAGCATGACGAATTGGCCAGGTTTAGAATCGAGCGGGTGGTCAAAATAAAAAGTTTTGACAAACGGGTTTTCGTTGGTGATTTTGGAAATTTTTAGGAAAGTGGGTTTGTCCATATGTCGTTTTATTATTACCTGTCATCCCTTCGACAGGCTCAGGGCAGGCTCTGAGCGGAGTGAGCGATAGCGAATGAAGTCGAAGGATCTAATCGGTAACGGTGATAGATTCTTCGGCTTCGCTCAGAATGACAGGTTTAGAGATGCGCGCAACCGCGTATTTCGTCGAGTGACTTAATTCCCTCGGATTTCATAATTGATTCCATTTCCGCGATAATTTTCGCAAACGCATCCTGACCGCGGAAATATACCGCCGAACCAACACCGAGAAGAGTAGCGCCAGCCATAATCATGGCGAGCGCGTCTTCACCCGTGGTGATTCCGCCGGTGCCGATGATCGGGATTTTCACTTTTTTATAAATATCATAAACGCATTTAAGCGCGATCGGGAATAGCGCCGGACCCGATACCCCGCCTTGTTTGTTGGATAGATACGGTCGGCGCGCGGATACATTGATCGCCATGCCAGAGACGGTATTGACCGCGGTGATGGCATCGGCGCCACAGGCCTCGGCTACCACGGCAATTTCATCAATATCCCAAGCATTGGGCGACAGCTTCACCGAAATCGGGACATTGGAATTGGCTTTGACTTTTTTGGTAATCGCCTCCACTGCGGATTTGTCATAGGCAAACGGTCGGCCAAATTCTTTGCTGACATTGGGGCAAGAAATATCCACTTCCAAAAAATCCAACGGTGCCTCACAAAGTTTGGTCGCCACTTCGCCAAATTCATCGGGCGTGCCGGCAAAAATACTGCCGATGAGTGGCTTGTCGGTCATTTGGCGAAATTTTTTTAGTTCTTCCACCGCTTTTTCCACCCCCGGATTGGATAGCCCCACGGCGTTGATAAAATAATGTTCCGTGCCCATCATGGTGGGGTTGGGGTGGCCGGTGCGCGGGGTAAGCGAAACCGATTTGGCGGTCACTCCGCCACAACCGTTGTCCGTCACTTTTTTGAGGCTGGATGCGGTCACGCCCAAAATCCCCGAGGCGAGGACGAGGGGGGTGGTGAATTGTTTAGTGAGAAAGGTGGTTTGTAACATATTGTTTTTGCCACTTCTTTATTTGTCATTCCCGCGAAAGCGGGAATCCAGTTCGCCGTCAGTGACTGTCTGGATCCCCGCCTGCGCGGGGATGACAGTTAGACTTTAATTCCCAACAACCAAAGAATTATCGCCTTTTGAATATGTTTGCGGTTTTCCGCTTGATCAAAAATAATCGCGTTTTTGTGGTCAATAGCGTCGCGAGAAATTTCATAGCCCACATGGCAGGGCATACAGTGCATGATTTGGCATTTCGGGGCGTTATCGTTTACCAGCGCGGCGTTAAGTTGAAATGGCATAAAGGTAGATTTTCGGCGATCATATTCGGCCTGAAATTCCGGCACCACTTTGCCGTCTTTGAAAAATTCCATATCCATCCAAGTATCAGTGTGGACAAAATCAGAGTCGGCCATCCCCTCGGCCGGATTTTTGGTGTAAGTCACGAGTCCGGTGTCATCGGCCATCTTATTTAATTCCGCGTCCACACTGGGGCCGTTCGCTTCGGGCGCGGCGATAGCGACTTTGATGCCCAGTTTGGCGCAGGCGAGCTTGAGGGTGTTACTGACATTATTTTCAATGCCGAGCCAAGTAATTTTTTTGACATTTTCCAGTCCGCCGGCGTGCTCGGACATGGTCAAAATATCTCCCAGTGCCTGGCAGGGGTGATATTTTTCACTGCAAGCATCGATGACCGGAATCTGGTTGAATGAGGCGGCTAATTCAACATCGCTGGCTTTGAGGGCGCGAAACATCAGCACATCGCCAAAGCGCATCACGGCGCGAATTTCGTCGCCAAAGTCGGTGAGGGAAAATTGGGTGTTGCGCGAATCCAGATAAATGCCGTGGCCACCCAGTTCGGTCATGCCGGCCTCAAATGATAGGCGCGTGCGGGTGGATGATTTTTGAAAAAGCATGATTAGGGTTTTGTTGGGCAGGTAGTTCGCGACTTTGCCGGCCTTGTAATCGGCTTTTACCTTTTTGGCGATATCCAATATTTCTAAAATATCCTCGCGTGATTGCTCTTTGAGCGAAATTAGGTGTTTCATAGTTTAAATATATTAATAAATGCAATCTATCGCGGACCGTCATTGCGATTAGCCGTGTTTATCCAGGCATACTCATATTTATTCCACAAAATTTCTTTATAAATGGGCGCGCTACTTGCGGTTATTTCATAAGCATTCTTTAAAAACTCATCTCTTTTTTCACAAATTATTTTTTTTGTACCGCTTAATACTAAATCCGAATTACCATCTTTATTTACATCTATATATTCGCTCGCCAATTTGTTGTTGGAAAAAATTTCTCCGCAGTTATTGTATCCATACTTGTTAAAATTGTCAGGCGCCCATCTGATGTCAGGGTTGATATCAACCGCGGGGGTTTTAAATAATAAATTTAGTTCGTTATTTTGAATTTTATAAATATATAAAAAACCATGCCCGGCGTGGGTTAACCCGTAAACCTCCACTATGGGATTAATAAAATTTTTTATTTTAATCAGCCTTCCGGACAATATGGCCTGCTCGCCGGGAGGATCATTTATTTTAAGCCAATTTATATTTTCATTTTTAATCTGGCCGACTTTTAATTCTTCCCACCAATCTTTTTCTCGCTCTACCTGCGCTAAAATATATTTTTTATCTTCACTATAATTCAATTCAATTCCTTCAATTTCTTGATTTTGCTCCTTGGTAATTTGATCGTTAATTTTTGCGTCAAGCGTATGGGCATTACTTTTGCTTGAAAACAAAACCATCAGCATAAACAAAATTATTGACCATAAGTAAATCGTCCTGTTTTTCTCTTTTTTTACACCTTTTTTATATATATTCCAAACACTATCCACATATTCTTGTTTGCCGGGCCCATACTTCAGCACGGCTTCTGGCCACGATTTCCAGTATCTTTTATTATCGGGAGTTATGCCTTGGGCTTTATGATAAAGCCACCTCACACCCCAATTGATACTATCTTTAACAGTTTCTACTTTGGCATCATATTTTAAAAGCGCTACTTTACCATTATTAATCCAATATTCCGGAAGCGATCCTCTCAGGGTTAATATTGATGGATCGCCATCATTCCCAACTTGCATGATGTTTGATCCAGCCGTCTTATCAGACCCCACTCTGCTTTCTTGATACATTATCGCTTTTACTAAATTAGGATCTAACAATTCGCTGGGTGGGTCAGTGTTTTTTAAAAATTCACTATTCCAGTAAGCGACCACTTCCGCTATGATCGCGTCATAGCGATTATAATCTTCTTTGCATCCCGCGTCTCCGCAGGTATAAGGTTTGATAATTGCCTCGCTATTTTCGTTATTAGTAGCTAAAATCACCATCTCAATCTTTTTTAGAGTTGGGCTTTTGTCCGCCCACAACTCAATAAAATGTTTTCCTTTTTCTAAATTTAACTCTTTTTTGAACTCCATTTCACTCCCCTTTAATATTTTTCCACACCAATACCAATCTTTATGCGAATTTTTATTTTCGTTCTTTTCTACTTTACCATCAATAATCATTTTAATATCATCGTCGTCTTGGCCTGATTTATTAGCGCTGGCCACAATACCAAGTTCTTTAATAGCTAAATTTTGTAAAATAAAATTTATCCACGGCCTCCTATCACCTTTTTTTGGCGGATTATTATCTGATGGAGAATAAATTATTGTCTGGTTATCCATTTCCTCCAATTCCCTTATACTAATACTTTCTAAGCTTGGACTTTGGTCAGGTCGCAATCGAAGAATGTGTTGGCCTTTTTTCAAATTGATAGCAATCAATACTGTTTTTGACAATCCTTTTAGTTCATTACCGTTCCAAATCGCTCTGACATCACTTTTTTTGCTGTTTGAAGTAAAAATTTCAATATTATCTAAATACAAAATTATATCATCATCTTTAAAAATAGATCTAAAACTTTTCAAGTTTTGCCACCAACTTTTTGCTTGGGCTATTATTTCAATCAAATAAACCCTCTCGTTTGTTTCAAAAGAATAAAAATATTCTTCTTTTATCTCTTTGTTTATTTTTTGGTTATGAAGTAGTCGCATATTTTTATATCAACAAGAAATAATCCAGTGGGACTTTTATGATGTTGGCATCCTCCAACAGTGTTAGCTCGTTGCTACATATCACAATGCCATATTTTGCCGAATGTACTTTTTTCATTGTATTTCTCACCTGCGTGCCCAATTTTTCGCCCATACCAACCTCAATTGGAATGATACTTTTCTCTGCGATAGTAAGAATAAAATCAGCGCCATTCTTTGAACTGTCATGGTTGAGAGCGCCGCGACTGCTGGCCACAAATTCTCGGTGTAATGTCATAGCGACAATATCTTCCATCAGTCGGCCCCTTTGGCCGATGAAAATTTGTTCGTTACCAGCGACGGACAGGAATGCCGATCGCATAGCCGATGACATAAATTGATAGCGGGATGGTTTTCTAACTTTTTTGGAATTAGAACCATACGGCATAATACGGATAAGCAATTCCGCTTGTTCCAGCACTTCAAGAATGTTAGCGACAGTGTGCACGGTTGTCTCAAGTGTCGTGGAAAGTTTTTGGACGCTTACCACATCGGATTCGGATAACAAAAATAACACTCTTTTAATATAACCAAGCGTTTTGGCATCAAAACGACCCAAGCTTTGGACATCTTGGTTAATTACCTTGTCTAAAAGCAGCGAGATTGTCTGATACACTCGTGCTTCATCTTTCATGCGGATTGCGAACGGCAAAGTGCCAATTTTTAAATATTCGTCAACATAATGACGATCAATAGACGACCACACGCTCACCACGCTTTGTTGGTATCTTTGTAGTTTTTCAAAAGCGTCTTTGGCAGAATCGGCATTAAATAATGCTTCCTTTAAATTTTTCTTAAGATCTTTAACCGGCAATTTATCGTCGCGAATCATTAAAAATTCGGTGAAACTGGTTGGAAAAAGTTTTTGAAAAATGGAGCGACGAATTACATCGGGATTTGTCTGTAAAGAAACTGCTGACGAACCACTGCAAACCACAAAAACTTTATTTGATCGATCGTAAACGGATTTTAACACTGATGCCCATTTTGGGTCATATTGTGCTTCGTCAATAAAGATAAACAATGGTTTGGTCAGTTTTTCAAAACTTTCACCAAGGATTCTTTCATAAGCCGTCAAAACATCTTTGAGGGACGAACCCAAAACATTCACCACTTCGTCAAGTGAAATATACAACATTCTCTGTTGGTCAACTTCTTGATAGTGATTTAGAAAAAGTTGGGCCAGTATAGTGGTTTTACCAACGCCACGAAGGCCGGGGATAATAATCCACCGATCACGGGCTTCTGGGTTATGCAAAAAATCCTTCAAGTATTTATCTATTTTAATATAGATATTTCTTTGAGGATATTTTTTGCCCTGTTCGTCCTGCACATAGGTACGCAAGCGAAAGGGGATTTGAACTAGTTGATTTTGTACGTATTTAAGGATTTCCTCCATAATCGTAATGAGTGAGAGAAATAATCAAACCCATTTGATTATTTCCGAGCGAATGAGATTATACCGAAGGTATAAAGTTGTATGTTAGTTAAGTGATATAGTAATACCACTTACTATGATACTCTAATGCTATAGTAATGTCAAGAGAGTGGATTTTGGGCTAAAATAAGGAGTTTTTAGGCTATTTACTAAATTGAATTAACAAAATATTTAGAGTGTCACCTTGACTTTTTTAGCGATATCCAATATTTCTAAAATATCCTCGCGTGATTGCTCTTTGAGCGAAATTAGGTGACGCATAGTGTTTTATGTCATCCTGAGTGAGCGAAGCGAGTCGAAGGATCTGCTTCCACCGCGACAGATTCTTCGACTCCGCTACGCTTCGCTCAGAATGACAATTTAAGATAGTGAATTATTTTGTAATTGAAACAATCGCCAATGGCCAGCCCTTTAATTTCATTCCCGAGTATGGCGACCAGCCGCATTTGGTTTTTTGGTCTTCGTCGCGGACAGTTTTCTCTTGATTCAGATCCACAACCACCCAATCGTTAATTTCCGGAAGGCGAAAAATACTTTGCGGATTATCATGGGTCAAAGCGACGATTTTTTCTATGGTAATTTTACCCTGGTTATGCGCGTTTAGCAAGAGCGCTAAGTAGTTCTCGACACCAGGTACTCCCGAGGGAGTGGCCGGGTAAATCTTGGCTTTTTCGGTCAAAGTATGAGGCGCGTGATCAGTGCCAATCGTATCCACCGTGCCGTCGGCGATCGCCTGCCAGAGAGCGGTTTGGTCTTCGGCGGTGCGCAAGGGCGGGTTCATTTGCACCTTCGCTCCCAAGGTCTCGTAAGCGCTCTGATTGAAGAATAAATGATGGGGCGCAACTTCACAAAATACTTTAACCCCGCGCGTTTTGGCCGCGCGAATCAGGTCGATCTCATCGCTCGTGCTGACATGACAAATATACAAACGCGTGCCGTATTTTTCGGCCAGCATAATTGCTTTTTGGACGGCTATGATCGCCGCAGAACGAGGACGAAGTTGAGAGTGTGTTGCCACAGATCCCTCGACTCCTCCGCCAGCGGGCGGATTCGCTCGGGATGACAGGTGTTGTGCTTTTATCGTCGCGTCATCCTCGGCATGCACCGCCACGAGCATATCCAAGCGCGCGGCCTCGGCAAATATTCTTTCTTGGTCGGATAATTTATCCACGAGTAAATCACCGGTCGAAGCGCCCATAAATAATTTGATGCCAATCACCTCGCGTTGGCATTTTTCAAATTCGATCCAGTTGGTCGGCGTGGCTCCCAAATAAAAAAAATAGCGTAGTGCATGACCGCTTGGCGCGATTTGTTCATCGACAATTTTTTTCTTGCTCATCAAACTCGCGTAGTCGATCACCGGCGGGGTATTATTGGGCATATCGATGACGGTAGTCACACCGCCGGCAAGTGCGGCCGCGCTTCCGGTGATCCAGTCCTCTTTGTGCTCGGCGCCGGGCACGCGAAAATGCACATGCGGGTCGATGAGTCCAGGGAGAGCGACCAAAGACGCGCCCGATGCGGGCGTGATATCAGCGTCGATTGACTGATTGTTGTAGGTGGTGATTTTCATGTTATGATAGATTCCCATTCGACTGTCGCTCAGGGCAGGCTTTCGACTCGCCGCGCTCGCCTGCCTGCCGGTAGGCAGGGCTCAGAATGACAGCGAGCGTTAATTATTTTTATATTCTTTAATATCGTTTTGTTTAAAAATTTTTTCGCAGTAGTGACACTTGAGTTTAATCCCGTCTTTTTCTTTGATCACATGAAAACGGCTGGACATGGTTTCATTGTTGGTAATGCATTTGGGGTTGGGGCAAACGACCACATAGTCGATGATCGCCGGCAAATTTACCAGAAATTTTTTTACCACTTCGTAATTTTTAATAATATTGATCGATGCTTGTGGCGACAGAATCGCCACGCGATCGATTTCAGCGGGAGAGATTTCGCGCCCTTCCACTTTGATCAGATCTTTGTATTTCATCGCTCGACTGGGCAGATTGAGCCCGACCGTCACCACATTTTTGTGCGAGGCTAAATTTAGCAAACGAATAATCTTGAGCGCCGAACCGGCGGTGATGTGGTCTATGACCGTGCCATTGTTGATGGCTGATACCAGTAATTGTTTGGGATTTTGTTTAGTCATAATTAAATATTAGTGAAATTAGATTCTTCGACTTCGCCCTGCCTGCCGCCTGCCTGTCCGGTAGGCAGGGCAGGCAGGTCAGAATGGCATTCAATTATTTTAGTTTTCCTAAAACCAAAGCCAAGAGCGCTTGGCGGACATAGAGTCCGTTTTCCGCCTGCTCGAAATAGTAGGCGTGTTTGGTGTTGTCGACATCGGTGGTGATTTCATTGACGCGCGGCAGAGGGTGCATCACGCGCATATTTGATTTGGCACCGGTGAGCATGTCGGCGGTGAGCACGAATACATTTTTGATGCGTTCGTATTCCATCGGATCGGCAAAGCGCTCACCTTGGATGCGGGTCATGTAGAGGATGTCCACTTTGTCGGCCACTTCTTCGATTTTTTGGTGCATGGTGTATTTGACGCCGTGCGCTTTGAGCTCATCGCAAATATGATCGGGCATTTGCAGAGAATCGGGAGCGACAAAGAATAAGCGGGCATTGAAATGGATAAGCGCTTGGGCAAGCGAGTGGGTGGTTCGTCCGTATTTGAGGTCGCCTATGAGCGCGATATTCAATCCTTCGAGTTTTTTCTGGGTTTCGAGAATCGAAAACAGGTCAAGCAAGGTTTGGGTGGGGTGCTGGTTAGCGCCATCACCGCCGTTGAGAATCGGTTTGTCGGTGGCTTCGGACGCTCGGCGCGCGGCGCCCTCGATCGGGTGGCGCATGGCGATCGCGTCGCAATATTGGCCGATGATTTTCATGGCGTCGTAGAGAGTTTCGCCTTTTTTGGCGCTGGTGACCCCGGGGTCGGCAAATCCCACCACGCGTCCGCCCAGCCGTTGCATGGCGGTTTCAAACGACAGACGGGTACGGGTGGATGGTTCAAAAAAGCACGAACCCATCACCAGGCCATCGAGCAATTTCGGCTGTTGCTTGAGCTTGAGCGCGCGCGTGTGTTTGAGCACATGTAAAATTTCCGCTTTGTCGAGGTCGGTGATCGAGATGATGTCTCGTCCCTTGAGATTTATTTCCGGCATAAATATTAAATTAATAAATAAATTCATTCCACGATTTAACTGGCATTTTTTTGGTATCGAGCTCGGTCAGGCAGCGCAACAGTAGCCCGGCGGTTTGTAAATTGGATAATAGCGGAATATGATGATCGACCGCAAGTCGGCGAATCAGGTAGCCGTCGGTTTGGGTGGTGGGCGAAAGTCCGCGCGGGATATTCACAATCAAATCCACGCCCTTATTCGCGATCAGGGTGGCGACATTGGGCTCGTGGCCATCGCTGACTTTATAGATAAAATTCGCGGCCACGCCGTTTCTAGTGAGGAAATCGTGAGTATGGACCGTGGCATAGATTTCCCAACCCTGTTTTTCCAGCTCGCGGATCGGCTCTAATAATTTTACCTTATTTTCGCCGCCAATGCTAATCATGACCCGTTTGCCCGCGACCGATTGCTCGGTGGCGAGCCAGGAGGCGTAAAAGGCTTCGAGAAAATTATCGCCAATGCAGGCCACCTCGCCGGTCGAGGCCATCTCGACATGCGCCACCGGATCCGATCCTTTGAGGCGCTGATAAGAAAATTGCGGGGTTTTGACGCCGACATGATCGAGCTCCAGGGTTTCGTAGTTTTCATTTTTAATCACTCCGAGCATCGCGCGGGTGGCGATGTCAATAAAATTATGGCCGGTCACTTTGGAAGCAAACGGAAATGAGCGCGAGGCGCGCAAATTACACTCGATCACTTTGACGCTATTTTCTTTGGCGATAAATTGGATATTAAATGGTCCGGTGATGTGCAAGGCTTTCACGATGGCGCGGCCGATGTTTTTGGTTTGGCGAATAGTCTCAAGATATAGTCGTTGGGGCGGCAAGACAATGGTGGCATCGCCCGAGTGGATGCCGGCGTTTTCGATGTGCTCGGCAATCGCTTCGATAATAATTTTTCCGTTTTGGGCCACGCCATCAAGCTCGAGCTCTTTGGCGTTTAAAATAAACTTGGACATCACCACCGGAAACTCCGATGATACCACGGCCGCTTTTTCCAGATACTCGGCCAGTTCGTTTTCGGTATAGACCACATTCATCGCCGCTCCCGAGAGCACATACGAGGGGCGAATCAGTACCGGATATTCGATTTGACGCGCAAAAATTTTGGCGGAGTGAATATCGGTGACGCGTTGCCATTCGGGTTGGTCGATGTTTAGTTGATTTAAAAGCGAAGAAAATTTTTCTCGATCTTCGGCGCGATCGATCGACGCGGGGGAAGTGCCGAGGATGGGATAACCGGCGTTCTCGAGTGGAATAGCCAAGTTATTGGGGATTTGTCCACCCACCGACACGATAAGGCCGGCGGATTTTTCAAAGTCCGCGATGTCGGCGATACGCTCGAGAGTAAGTTCTTCGAAATACAGGCGGTCGGATTCGTCGTAGTCGGTGGAGACGGTTTCGGGATTGGAATTGATAATGACAGTCGGTTGGTTGAGTGCGCGCAAAGTGCGGGCGGTGTTGACCGCGCACCAGTCAAACTCTACCGACGAGCCGATGCAATATGGACCCGATCCGAGCACGATGATCGGCTTGACTGGCGACGGCGCGATGTCCGACACGCTGGCGTGATAAGTAGTATAAAGATAATTGGTTTCGGCCGGAAATTCGCCGGACAGAGTGTCGATTTGTTTGATAAATGGTTTGATGTTATTTTTGAGGCGAAAGGCGCGGATTTTTGCTTCGGTGGTGATTTTTATTTTGGCGATAGTTTTGTCAGCAAAGCCAAGTTTTTTGGCGGATAAAATCAGGGCCGATGTGAGCGATTGTTTTTTGAGTTCGTGCGCTTTTTGGACGATGTCGTATATATGATGCAAAAACCATTCGTCAATCTTGGTCAGTTCGTGAGCGGATGCGACCGTTTTTCCTTCGGCAAAAAATTGCGCGAGCGCGAATAGCCGGCGATCGGTGGGGCAAGATAATTCAGCGCGCAGATTTAAAATTTCTTCGGGATAGTCGGTGATACCGGACACGCCAATATTTAACATGCGCGTGGCTTTTTGCAGGGCTTCGGGGAAACTATGCCCAATGGCCATCACTTCGCCCACGCTTTTCATCTCGGATCCGATTTCGCGCACCGGCGAGCGAAATTTATTCAGATCCCAGCGCGGGATTTTGACCACCAAATAATCCAAGGCCGGCTCAAAAAAGGCAGTGGTGGTTTTGGTGACCGAGTTTTTTATTTCCGAAAGTTTTTTGCCGAGCGCCAGTTTGGCCGCGACAAAGGCCAGGGGATAACCGGTGGCTTTGGAGGCGAGAGCCGATGAGCGGGATAGGCGAGCATTGACCTCGATCACGCGGTAGTCGCCGGTGTCGGGGTGGAGCGCGTATTGGATGTTGCATTCGCCAATAATTCCGAGGTGTTTGATGGTTTTGATGGCGATCGCGCGCAGGCGGTGATATTCTTCGTTGTTGAGGGTTTGCGATGGCGCGACCACGATGCTTTCACCGGTGTGGATACCCATCGGATCAAAATTTTCCATGTTACAGACGGCGATGGTGTTGTCGCCAGCGTCGCGGACCATTTCGTATTCGATTTCTTTCCAACCACCCAAATATTCTTCGATCAAAACTTGAGGCGCGCCGTGGAGCGACTCGGTGGCGCGATCTTTTAGTTGCTCGGCGCTATCGATTCGGCCCGAGCCCAAGCCACCGAGCGAATATCCGGAGCGAATCATCAGCGGGTAGCCGATTTTTTCACCGGCAATGAGCGCGTCTTTGACGGTGGACACGGCAAAACTGCGCGCTGATTTTACCCCGATTTTTTCTAATGATTTTTTGAAAAGTTCGCGATCCTCGGTGATCCGTATGGCCGAGACCGGAGTGCCCAAAACCGCGACGCCGTATTTCTTTAAAACTCCTCGACTGTCCAATTTGAGGCCGAGATTGAGCGCGGTTTGTCCGCCAAAGCCGAGTAAAATGCCGTCCGGTTTTTCTTTGGCGATGATGCGGGTAACTGTCTCTATATTCAGCGGTTGCAAATACACTGTGTCCGCGAGGCCGGCGTCGGTTTGCACGGTGGCGATATTGGGATTGATGAGCACGGTTTTAATTCCTTCTTGTTTGAGCGCCTTGATGGCTTGCGAGCCGGAGTAATCAAACTCGCCGGCCTGCCCAATGCGCAGTCCGCCTGATCCGAGAATTAAAACTTTTTTGATTTTTTTTGTGTTTGTCATGTTGTTCATGTTTGTTTGTTTGTTGTCATCCCCGCGCAGGCGGGGATCCAGACACCGGGCGACTGGATTCCCCCGACTTAGTCGGGGGAATGACAGTGTTAGATCCTTTGCGGAGTTTACCCCGTCGAATGACGGGGCTCAGGATGACATTAGTGTTAAGATGACAGTATCGATTGATAAAATTTTTCAAATAACCAATCCATGTCAGTCGGACCGGGCGCGGCTTCGGGGTGAAATTGCACCGCGAAGTATGGATTCGTTTTGTGTTCAATGCCTTCGACCGAGCCGTCGTTGAGATTGGTAAACGATACTTTCCAGCCCGCGGGCAGGGATTTGGCGTCGGCCGCGAAACCGTGATTTTGGCTGGTAACAAAGCATTGGCCGGTTTTAGTTTCCATACACGGTTGATTTTGTCCGCGATGGCCATAGGGGAGTTTGTAGGTTTTTCCGCCAGCCGCGAGGGTCATCAGTTGCAGTCCAAGACAAATACCAAAAATCGGTTTTTGGTGTTCAAGCGCTTTTTTTAAAATGGCGATAGTTCTTTTGCACATGGCCGGATCGCCCGGGCCATTGGAGATAAAAATGGCGTCAAAATTTTCATTGGAATAATCGTAATCAAACGGAACTTGTTTGAGCGTGAGCGGATATTTTTTCAACTCGCGTAAAATATTGGCTTTCATACCGCAATCCACGACGACTACCCGCGCACCAGACCCGCTACGCGTGTCGGTGCGGGGCAAGCTTTTTTTCATCTGTGATTCATGGACGGTTGGTTTTGTGATAGATACCTGCGCGACCAGATTATTTACATTGGGGTCGTGGAATTTTTTGACATTGCTTTTGACGGGGGCGATGGCGCCAAGCATCACACCGGTTTCGCGCAAAATCTTGGTGAGCGCACGCGTGTCCACGCCGGTGATGATCGGCACTTTTTGCGCTTTGAGCCACTCGAGCAGGGAATTTTGGCCGTCACTATGGCTCCAATGCACACAAGCTTCGCTCACCACCACACCCGAGGCGTGGATTTTGGTTGATTCCCAAGTCTTGGGAGCGGGTACGCCGTAGTTGCCGATGAGTGGGTAAGTGAAAGTGATTATCTGTCCTTTGTATGACGGATCAGTAAGCGACTCGACATATCCGGTCATGCCGGTGGTAAACACCACTTCGCCCTCAAAAATCTGCTTTTGCCAAGCCGGAGACAGCCCCTCGAAGCGGGCGCCGTTTTGGAGGATGAGTTGTGAGGGGGTGAGGGGCATAGCGGACAAGGCAAAAAAATACCCCGACTAAGTCGGGGTATGATTAGAAAAAATAAAATTTGAGTCGGACGCAGTCAATATTGTGTAGGGTGAATGACATAATTTCGCTATTACATTTTCAATAGTATAGCATAAAAACTCGGATTTGGCAAGATGGGTTATCCACATGACAATATACACTATACATGGATAAATATACATAATATATCACCAATTTTGCTGGATGTTATTCCATGTATTTTGTATCGTGTTTTATCGCAGTTTATCTCGCAACAATTTCTCCGCTACCACTGGATCAGCGCTGCCCTCGGTGGCCTTCATCACCATGCCTTTGAGAAATTGGAGTAGTGGTTCTTTGCCGGCTTTGAATTGTGCTACTTGCGCCGGGTGGTTTTTGATTACTTCATCCACCACTTTACCCAGCGCTCCTTCATCGGAAATTTGACCATAGCCTTTGGACTCCATGATATGAGTGGGATCCATGTCAATGCCCGACTCGAGCATTTCGATCAAGATTTTTTGGGCATTGGTGGCATTGACTCGGCTGGTATAAATTAGAGCCACGAGTTCGCCAAAATTTTCCGGCTTAATTTTTAAGATACGAATATCAATCGCGCGTTCAGCCATCGCCCCCATAAGCTTGCTGGTGATCCAACCACCGGCCAGTTTGGCAAGCGTTGATTTTTTAGCAGAAATAATGTTTTCGGCGTTTTTGGCGGTTTCTGGTAAATCCTCGAGCCATTGATACAAGTCGCTCACCACACCCTCGGTAAATTGCGCCCAGTGTTTATCCTCGGACAGCAAATACGCGTCAGCATAAGAAAAGCCATATTCGGTGTGAAAACGCGCGCGCGTGGCGGACGGGAGCTCGGGCAAATCAATTTCTCCGGCGATAACCAACGGCTCGAACGGGGGAATGTCCGGCTCCGGGAAATAGCGGTAATCAGCGGCGGTTTCTTTGGCGCGTTGCATCACGGTTTCGCCTTTGGGGTCGTTCCAACCGCGAGTTTGTTGTACCCACGGTTCGCCGGCGGCAATCATCTTGGTTTGGCGCGCGATTTCGTATTCAATCGCTTTTTCCACCGCGCGAAAAGAGTTGATATTTTTTACTTCCACTTTGGCATAGGGGGTGTAGCCGTCCGCGAATTTAATTATTCCATTTTTGATGGTGAATTTGTCGGATTCTTGTAGAGAAATATTTACCTCGCAACGCATGTGACCTTTTTCCATATCGGCGTCGGAAATGCCGAGCGCGCGAAAGATCATCTGTAATTCTTGGCAGTACATTTTGGCTTCGGCCGCGCTTTGGATGTCCGGGTCGGAGACGATTTCGACGAGTGGCACGCCGGCGCGGTTGAAGTCGACGAGGGTTTCGCCCGCCGTACCATGAAGTAATTTGGCCGTGTCTTCTTCTAAATGTACGCGCGTGATCCCGATTTTGGCGGTTTCGCGAAAATTTTTACCGGTCAAAAATTGTAATTCAATGGCGCCGTGCTCGCCAACTGGTTCGTCGTACTGCGATATCTGGTAGGCCTTGGGGAGATCGGGATAAAAATAATGTTTGCGATCAAATTTGCTAAGCGCGCGAATTTGGCAACCCAAAGCAGTGGCGATTTTCACCGTCCATTTGATTGCCTCGGCATTGGGCACCGGCAAAGTGCCGGGCTGGGCGGTGCACACCGGGCAGATGTTGGTATTGGGCGCTCCGCGATCCGGGTCGTTCACGCACGCGCAAAACATCTTGGACTTGGTTTTCAGTTCCACATGAATTTCCATTCCGATGATCGGTGTTAGCTTTGTCATAAAATTTACTCCTGATTAAGCAAACTAATTTTCCATTCTTTTTTCGGGTTCTATCATGGTAATAAAACCCCACCGTTTATCAATAGAATTAGGTTCAGTTATTCTTTGCCAATGGAATATTTCATCTCCACGATTTCTCGCCCAAGCTAACATTTTTTCATTTGAAGTTACCAATGAATATATCATTTCTTTGCCTTTAGAATTTGATTCATCTTGCATTATCTCTTTGGCTTTTTCGTAAACAATTGTTGTTTCGTTTTCCGCCCTCTCTTTATTATTGTTTGCAACAATGGTCATAAATTCATATCCACCAAACAAATAAACTAGCAACTGCTTGCTTCCGCATTCAACAATAAAAATTTTTACTCCTTTTCTGTCTTTTTCAAGTTCTTCATTTGACCACTCTTTGCCATTTTCTAGTTTTGATAAAATATTTTTTTCTTCCTCTAAAGTGGGAACTCTGACTGACGCAGACCTTTTATGATCATATTGACCAGAGTCTGTATTTTGTATTTGCTCTGTAAACATATGATTAGTTTAAATCTGTTTCGCTAAATTCATCACTTCGCTTTCGTGTAAACGCGGACCGATAATCTGCGCGCCCACCGGTAGTCCTGATTCAGTCAGACCGGCCGGGACAGAAATAGCGGGCAATCCGGCTACCGCGGCGGCAGACATAAACACATCCGCCAAATACATGGCAATCACATCATCTTTTTTGGCGCCCAAATCAAACGCCGGGAATGGCGATGATGGAGTGATAAGCAAATCCACGGTTTCAAAAACTCTTTCAAAATCACGAATAATGAGGGTGCGGACTTTTTGCGCTTTGCGATAATACGCATCGTAATAGCCGGCAGATAGCGCATAGGTGCCCACCATGATTCGGCGTTTCACTTCTTCGGGAAATCCGACACCGCGCGATTTGGCGTAAATATCGTATAGATTGTCTACCTGCGCGCGCACGCCATAGCGAATACCGTCGAGGCGGCCGAGGTTGGAGCTGTCTTCGCTTGGCACCACAATGTAATACACCGGCAAAGCGTATTTGGTATAGGGGAGAGATATCGGCACAATTTTGTGTCCGGCATTTTTGAGTGCGGAAATTTTATCTTCAATAATTTTTTTGGTTTCCGCTTCCATACCGTCGAGCTCGAAATATTCTTTGGGCACGCCCACGGTAAATTTTTTCTTTTTGGAAAGTTCTTTGGTATAATCCGGCACTACATCAGGGACAGTGGTGGCGTCGCGCGCGTCCGGACCGGCGATTTCACCCATCACGATCGCGCAGTCTTCGATAGTCTTGGTCATCGGGCCAACGGTGTCAAGCGATGAGGCCATCGGCATGATACCGTAGCGAGAATTACGGCCGTAGGAAACACGCAACCCAACGATACCGCAAAAAGCGGCCGGCTGGCGGATAGAACCACCGGTGTCTTCGCCGATAGAAAATAAACAAGTGTGCGCGGCGACCGACGCGGCACTGCCGCCCGAAGATCCGCCCGCGACTTTGGACAAATCGTGCGGATTGCGCACTGGGCCATACATACTGTTTTCGTTGCTGGCGCCATGGCCAAAAGCATCGCAGTTGGTTTTGCCGATCAGTACGCCACCCTGAGCGCGAATTTTTCCGATTACGGTCGCTTCATAGGGGGCGACATAGTTGTCGAGGATTTTACCCGATCCGGTGGAACGAATGTCCACCGTACAAATCGCATCTTTGACCGAAAAAGGGATGCCAGTGAGTGGCTGTTGTTTTCCTTGCGCAATCATTTCGTCGGCGCGCACGGCTTCGGTCATGGCCGATTCTTCGCAGATGGTGATATACGCGTTCAAATTTTTATTTTTGGTTTTGGCAACTTCAAGACAAGCGCGTGTCAGTTCGAAGGCGGTAAATTTCTTATTTTTTAGGCCTTCTTGGGCTTCGGTAATCGTGAGTTCGTTTAGTTTTTTTGTCATAAATTACCATTTTGGCTGGCTAATATACTGTGGCAAAGCGACACTGCGTAGCACAAGGAGCGTGCCACAGTATATTAGCCAGCCATTTGCTTATTGTTTATTCCGATGTCGATTCAAAAACGGCCTTTACTTTCAAAACCTTATCCAACTTTTCCGGAAACGCCGCGATGATTTTGGCGCGGGTATCGTCGTCACAAGTCACTGGCTCATCGGCGCGCGTTACATTTTTTAGGCCGGTTACCTGACAAGTTTCTGGCACATTGTCGGTGTTCACTTCGTTGAGCTGTTCGACATAATCCAAAACCGCCGACAGTTGATCGGCATACAAAGTTTTTTCTTTTTCGGTCAGATCAAGGCGCGCCAATTTGGCAATTTCCTCGATTTTTTGGGCGGTGAGTTTCATAAATACGGTATATTTGACTGGCGGTATTTTACCCGATTGGGGGAAAATAATCAACCCAAGAGATGTTTGATGGCTTGGTCGATTGTAATCTCGAAATCTTGGTCGGTTTTAAAGCATTTAAGGCCATTTTTGGCGGATTCTTTTTCAATCAGACGACTAAAATCAGCCACCATTTTTCCAACCAGCAAAAATGTTTCCGGTTTTTTGGTTAAAACCAACAACCAGTCATTGGGGGTGGTGCTTTTGTGCGCATCAATGGCAAATTTTTTCGCGTCAGTTTTGCCCAAAAACACGGCGCGGATTTTGTCCTTGCCAAATTTTTTTATCATTCTACCGGCAAAATCCGGAGTAATGTGGTAGCCTTCAATAATATAATCGTTGCCATCGGCAATTTTGCAGGCGATGGCGGTTTCCATGGCTGGCCAAACGGATCGGGCCTGTTGTTTTAATAGTCGGATTATTTTTGCAGGCGAATTTTTTTGATAGAAAATATCATTGCTGCGTGGTTTTGTGGTTCGGCGTAAATGAGAGTAGGGGAATTTTTTCGCCCATTGTTCTGCCGGCGTGTATTCTTGCGCGATTGAATCCAAAGTATCACAAGATAACCAAGGAATTTTAGTTTGAATAGACATTTTTTTAGCCAATGTGGTTTTGCCACAGCGTGGCGGCGCGCCGATGAGATAGATCATAGATTATTATCGTTCAATGTATTTTATCCAATCACTCCTTGTCTTTTTTGCCCCAACGCCAGCGAGCGGGTTCGCCTTTTTTGTAACTGATATATATCAATAATCCGGTGGAGATGAAAACCGAAATCAAATAAAAAACCAAATATTTTTCAATATTTGTTTCAAAAATATATATCAACGAGATTAGAATAATCAAATAAACCGCAACTACAAGCCAACCCTGCCAAGTGGACGGGCTCCAGCCATAACCGTATTTTTTCGCTTTAAACCAAATTTTTGTCATAATTTTTTTTAATTATACCAAATACGGCGTAATTTGGCAAAAAATAGTGTTTCAAAGTTGCTTTTAACTTTTGCTCTGGGGGGAGGAGTCGAACCTGCGATATCCACGTTAACAGCGTGGCGTTGTACCGCTCAACTACCCCGGAATGAATCAAAAAACCCTCCGCGTGGGAGGGTTTTGTTAGTGTGGAAACAAAACTTACCCACGCATCGGAGAGTTATTATTGTTATTATTTTGTGCGGTAAGTTTATACATATGAATATAGTATAACCTACACCTAAAATTTTGTCAAATAATAATGCGATAGCTAATTTTAAAACAAAAAACAGCTCGGGTTTGCCGAGCTGTTTAAAAAGTATTTTAGGCCATCGCGCGTAGTCGGCGGATGCGTTCTTCGACCGGCGGGTGAGTGGAAAAAAGAGAAGCGAATTTTTTGCCTGATCCAAATGGGCTGGAAATATACAGGTGGGCGGTGGCGCTGCTGGCGCGTTGCATCGGTTGGGCGTCGCGCGCGATTTTTTCGAGCGCGTTGGCCAGTCCGGCCGGGTAGCGCGTGAGCAGCGACCCGCTGGCGTCGGCCAGGTATTCGCGTTGGCGCGAGATGGCGAGCTTGATGAGCTCGGCGATGATCGGGGATAAAATAGCCAAAACGATACCGACGATCATCAGTATTCCGCCGAGATTTCCGCCTTCACGGTCGCCGCCGCGTCGTCCACCAAATATCCGCGAGCGAATAAAAATATCTGATAAAATCGCAATCGCCCCCACCATCACGGCCACGAGCATCATGAAGCGAATGTCGTAATTTTTGATGTGGGATAATTCGTGAGCGATCACACCTTCGAGTTCTTCGTTGGCAAGTTTGGCGATGACCCCCGTAGTGAGCGCGATCGAGGCGAGCTCAGGCTTGCGTCCGGTGGCAAAGGCGTTGATCGCAGAGTCTTCGATAATATAAATTTTTGGCACCGGCTGTCCCGCCGTGATACAAAGATTTTCTACGAGGCGATAGACATATTTGTTTTCCTCAGTAGTGATCGGTCGAGCGCCCGAGACCGCGAGCGCGATCTTGTCGCCCTGGAAATACGATATCGAAGTCATGCCCAGCGATAGGATTACAGCGATCCAAACACCGCTGTATGTCGTATCGCCATTGGCTAAACTAAATACATAGCCAATTCCAATCACGACAGCGATAAACAGGGTCATCAAAATGACGGAATTGCGTTTGTTGGAGGTGATTTCGTTGTACATATTTTAAAAGATTATTGGCTTACGATCTATCCCGATTGATTCAATCAGGCGAGTATTATTTTTGTTGTCATCGGAATAATACACGATAATTAAACGGTCGCCGATATAAAAAGATAATTCGTTCCACCGACCCTGTTCTTTTCTGCCTAAAACTTTCATTGGCGATAGGTGTTTTTCAATTCCAGAAAATATGCGTTCACTTAGCCGTTTGGCTGTTTGGTGGTATTGTTCCACAATAATATCTTCGGCCCACAATCCACTGTCGCGGTACAAAACAAAAAATCCCTCCTCGTAAGAATGGATAAAATTTTTTATTTCTGACAAGGATAATTCGCTATAGCGAATTTCAAGCATATAATAATTTTTTGGCCGGTTGAGCTTGCCGCTTCCATTCGGCGACTAATTTTTTGCGCAATCGCAAAGACGACTCGTCAATGTAGGAATCAATTATTTTTTTTGCTTCCAACGCGGAGTAATTTTTTTTAGTTATTTTGCTCGCCATAAACATGAATTATCGTGATTATATTGTATATAAATATTTAGATATTGTCAAATATTTCAAAAACCCGCCCGGTAGGCGGGTTAGTCAAGATTGGTTTCAAATTTTTTAAAACTTCACCTGCACATTTTGTTTTTCCTCGGCTCCGGCTTGGAAAAATTCGTATTTCACGAATTTAAGCATGCCCGCGATCAGATTGGTCGGAAACACTTGAATCTTGGTGTTGAAGTCGCGCACATTGCCATTGTAAAAACGGCGCGCGGATTGAATTTTATTTTCCGTATCGGACAGTTCATCTTGGAGCTGTAAGAAATTTTGGCTGGCTTTGAGATCCGGATAATTTTCCGAAACCGCGAATAAAGATTTGAGAGTGGACGATAACATATTTTCCGCTTGTTCTCGTTGCGCCAAGCTGGCATTCTTGTTATCGTGTACGCCCATGGCACTCGCGCGGGCGGCAGTCACTTTTTCGAGCGTGCCGGCTTCGTGGGTCATATAGCCCTTGACGGTGGCGACCAAATTCGGGATCAAATCATACCGGCGTTTGAGTTGGACATCGATGTCGCTATACGCTTCGTCTACTTGGTTTTTGGTGCGAATCAGGCCATTAAAAATGGCGATTACCCAGACGGCCACTATTGCCACGACCGCCAAAATGATGTAAAGTATACCCATACATTTAGATTAGATAAATGCCATAAATTGGCATTACTTGTATATAATAACACCAATTAGTCAAAAATACAAGGGTGGAAAATTAGAAATTTAAAATTTTATTTTTTATGTTGACCGCAATTATTTTTATTTTGGTCCTCGGTGTTCTCGTGCTCGCGCATGAGTTCGGGCATTTTATCGCCGCGCGTAAATGCGGGATGAAAGTTGAAGAATTTGGTTTTGGTTTTCCGCCCCGCGCTTTTGGTGTCAGGTTTTTGGATGGGGGCAAGCGCGAATGGGTGTGGGGCAATAAAGACGCAAGCGGAGAAAAAACCGTGTATTCGATTAATTGGCTTCCGATTGGCGGGTTTGTGAAAATAAAAGGCGAAAACGGCGACGCCGAAAATGATTCGGATAGTTTCATGGCCAAGCCGGCTTGGAAGAAAACGATCGTGCTCGCGGCGGGCGTGGTGATGAATATCGTGCTCGCGGCGGTGCTATTGTCGGTCGGATATATGGTGGGGTTGCCCCAGACCACCGATGATGTATCGGACGCGACTGTGGTCAAAGACGCGCGCATCGCGATCCTCGAGGTGGCGTCCGGTCGTCCGGCGGCGTTGGCCGGTCTCAAGATGGGCGACGAGATTATCCAGATCGATGAGATCAAAAATCCGCGCATAGTGGACATGCAAGCTTATGTCGATCAAAAACGCGGTCAAGAAATAACTTTTATCATCGCGCGTGGCGCGGAAAATTTTGAGAAAAAAATCACCCCGGCGGTGAGCGCTGAAACCGGCAAAGGCGGTATTGGCGTGGCGATCGCCGAGGTGGGCCTCATCAAATATCCGTGGTATCTGGCGATTTATCATGGCGTGATCGCGACCGGCGCGTATTTGCTCGCGATTGTGCTGGCGTTTTGGCATTTGTTTGTCGGATTGTTTGCCGGCAAAGGCGCGGGTGAGGCGGTGGCCGGACCGGTGGGGATCGCTGTCATGACCGGCCAGGTGGCGCGCATGGGACTCGCGTATTTGCTCCAATTCACCGCGATGCTTTCGCTCAATTTGGCGGTGATAAATATTTTGCCGATACCGGCGCTCGATGGCGGGCGGATTGTGTTTACTTGGCTTGGCAAAATTTTTAAAAAACCGGTGTTTATGAAATTTGAACAATCCGCGCACGCGATCGGCTTCGCGCTTTTGATGTTACTCGTCGTAGTGGTGACGGTCAAAGACCTCGGCGCGTTTAAGGGGGTTTTTATGAATTTGTTTAATAAAATTTTCTAAAAATATGTCTGAACGCAGAAACGGCAATGGCATGGAGGCGAGGTTTCATCAAGTGATGGTGGTTTTTGGCGAGCTATCATCGCGGCCGGAAAATCGCGGGGTGAAGCCGGCAATAATTATAAAAGATACAGTGGAGGCATTTTTGCGCGAATCTAAACTGGTTATGACTCCGGAAACCGTGACGCATCTGGCAAAGAGCGCTTCGCAGATGGACTTTAGCGCGTTTACTCCCGCGTTAATGGACGCTTTGACAAAATATATTCAAAATCTTAACACGAAAAAATAATCGTCGAATATTATGCAAGATAAATTATATCAAATAAAACAAGAAGCCTTGCTCGCTATCACCGCGATCAAATCCAAAATCGACTTGGAAGCGGTGGAGACCAAATTTTTGGGGCGCAAAAACGGCGCGCTGACCGAGCTGATGAAAGGGCTCAAAGATTTGGGCGATGAAGCGCGCAAGGGCGCGGGACAACTACTCAATGAAGTGAAAGGCGCGATTGAAACCGCCGTGGCCGAGAAAAAATCCGCGTTGTCTGTGGCCGAATGGACCGAGATTTTACAAAAAGAAAAAGTGGATATTACCCAACCGGCATTGCCAGTGGTGGAGCGAGGACACATTCATCCGATTTCCATCGTGCAAAAAGATTTGGAGGATTTGTTTACCGGTATGGGATTTATGGTGCTCGACGGTCCGGAGCTCGAGAGCGATTATTATAATTTTACCGCGCTTAATATCCCCGAGGATCATCCGGCGCGTGACATGCAGGATACTTTTTATATCAAAGGCCATGATATTTATAGTGATGTGCCGTGGGTGATGCGCACCCAGACATCATCGGTGCAGGTGCGAGCGATGCAAAAACACGGCGCGCCCCTGCGGGCGATTATTCCCGGCAGATGTTTTCGTAATGAATCTACCGACGCGCGCCATGAGCATACTTTTGATCAACTTGAAGGTATCGTGATTGATAAAAAAATTAATTTTTCACATTTGAAAAGTGTGATGCAAGCCGCGGCCGATCATTTATACGGCCAAGGGACCGAGGTTCGTTTGATGCCAAAATATTATCCGTTTGTGGAGCCGGGAGTGCGCGGTGAGGTTACTTGTTTTTTGTGCGCCGGCAAAGGATGTCGAGTTTGTAAAAATAGCGGTTGGTTGGAGGTAATGCCCGGTGGACTCATTCACCCCAATGTATTGCGCGAAGGCGGAATCGACCCCAACGAATACTCCGGGTTCGCGTTTGGCTTTGGGCTCACGCGCCTCGTCATGCTTAAATACGGCATTGATGATATTCGCTTGCTTCAGGGCGGTGATTTGCGATTTTTGAAACAGTTTTAATCAGATAAAACAAAAAATAATTGGAATATTGGAATAATTGAATAAAAAACGAAACCTACCTTTTAAGGGGTAGGAATCTCGGAGGCTATCACAACCGAAGTTGCAATAGCAATAATGTAAATACATTATCTCATATAATACCAGTAGCTGTCAAGTTTTGTTATCCACCGGGTGAAAATAACTAAAATATGCCGACAAATTTTACATCCGAATACCTATAAATAATATGAGCAACAAATTTCGGTCAGAACGCGAAGGTCAAATAAAATTTTTCGCTGATTTGAAAATCAGCGCCGATGTTGAATTAACATATAATACTGACGGCGTATATAAGGGCACCTTTTTTGAATTTAAACTTACCATTGCCGATATCAACAAAGTTTTGTTTCAAGCCATAAAATATCTTAGTCACAGACGCATAAAAGGCGAGCCAATTCCGGCGCAGATACTTCTGGTGGCGCTAAATGAAGAAAAAGCCTATTTGTTTAGCTCCGGCGACTTTTTGGCGTATATAGAAGTTCCTTATGCCGGCGCCGCCAGCAAAAACAATGCTGATTTTGCCACTAAGATTCGGCCGGAAAAAATTGATTATAGCCATTTGGCCGGTCTGCGTCGCGTTACCGAAATTTTAGAAACTGAAAAATACACCAAAATTCACATTGATTTATTTGATGTGGTTGGTTGGGCCGGTCGTTTTTATCAAGCCAATCCATCCGCGAACAAGATTAAATTTTTTAAGGAATTGCGCGCGCCGAAATATTTCGCGGCCTATATTCACCCCTGGAAAGGCAAAGAAGAGGACTTCAAATACATCATGGATCTACTCAATGACACGCAGCACAAAAAAGAACTGGGCGCTTTTTATACTCCGCCGGCATATTGTCGCAAAGCCACCGAATTGGTGCGCAAAGCCATCAAACAAATTCCGCAAGGACACGATTATATAATTCTGGATCGCTCCGCCGGCACCGGCAATCTGGAAGAGTTTTTGACCGACAAACCGGTAAACGCTATCACCATCGGCGAGCTTAGCCGGTATATTGACAGTGATCTTAAAATAAAATATTTACAGAGTAAAAAAGATGTTATAAATACATTTTACAGTCGGCGCAATTTTGAAGAAATCACGGTTGGCGAGCTGGAAAAACACAAAACCAAAATTTCACTGCATGATTATATTTTTGACAACGAGCTGTCGCACGCTATTGTAAACACCTATGAACTGAAAGAGTGGGTTGTGCTGCACGAACGAATTGGCAATCGCGTCAAACTTATCATTCCTCCGCCGCAGGAGATTAACAACAAAGAAGCGTTGGTGGAGGGTGGGGACGCCCTAAGCGAGCAATTTGTCACCGGCCAAACAGTCAAGGGGATGACCAAGGAATATAGGGAGAGTATAAACACGCTATTGGAGTATGTCAAAGACAAAAAGACAAACATAATTTTGTACGAGAATCCGCCGTATCGAGACAGTAGTGCCGCCAATACGGATAATAGCACCAATAAGTCCAGTAAAGGCACCTTTGTTTTTGAAGCGATGAAACATGATTTGAAAAATCTCGCGAATTCCAATATTAGCACCGCGCGCGATATTTCCAATCAATTTATTTGGTCGGGATGGAAATATTACATAACAAAACCGGATGATTATTTTGTGTTATTTAGCCCCATAAAATATTGGAAGTCGCTTGGTCTCGGCGAAAAGAAATTTATTGATGGATTTTTATTTAATAGATATTTTTTTCACGCCGGTCCAAGCGCGATTAGCTGTATATTATGGCAAAACAGAAATGACAGTGTTGAGGAATTGACACTTAAAGCATTTGATATTGATGATAAAGATACGATAGAGCAAGACGACGATGAAATAGTAGCGGTGAGCGACATTAAAATAAAAAAAGCACATAATACTTTAGAGCCGTATTTTGACAGAAGATCGTTTTCTGATGATCTTGAAACTGCTGTATATTTTGAGAATGATGGAAAAGAAATAACCGGTAGAAAAACGGATGGCAAATCACATGTGAATAAAAATATTGTTGGTTATTTGGTAGCCAAAGGATACGCGGTGACACAGCACGATGTCTATTTATTGTGTGGCACAAGATATAATATCCGCGGTTTTTATCTTCGCTCCGACAATTTCATCGACAAACTTCCATTATTTGCCGCCAAGCTCTATCCGCAAAAAAATTGGTATGAGCGCGATGTGTATTTCACTACCGCTGATGGCGGCGACCGCTATCTAAAAGACAAAGAATTTTTAAAATCTTGTTTTGTCTTTACCTGTCTCAGCCAACGCAATCATTGTCGGAGTTTTGACGGAAGCGACAAGAGATTTTATAAAAACGAACTTTGTTTTGATAAAGGAACGCTCGCCAGCAGTAAATTGAAGGGCTATAAACTCACCAAGGATGAGCGGGATTTAGTGGACACTTTTTATGATGTATTGAAAAAAGCCAAAGCCACGGAAAAATATAACAAGAAATTTACCTACGGCACCTATCAAATTGATGAAGAACTTAATACTCGCTATAAAAGTGAAAATGACGAATGGATTTACGATTACCCGGAACTGAATACGGCGATCAATAGTTTAAAGACCAAAATAGCTAAATATTATGAGGCCGTGATTCAGCCCAAGCTATTTAAGTATGAATTGTTGAAATAAGTTACATGAAGTATTATCAAAAAAATACCGTGGCACTTACTGAGACGGGGCGTATGATGAGTGATGTGAATGCGTTTATAACAAAGAATTAAATTATACCGAGTAGCGTATGGAAATTGCTGAAGAAAAATTTGAGAAAGTTAAAAATGGAGCCAAAACATATTATGATGGATTAGGTCCGGTGAGCTGTCCATATCTTAAAAAAGATGTACACTTTAATAAATTTGGTTTTGAACATATTTTGTCAAAATCTTGGAACCGTGGACGATCTAAAATAGAACAATATACCAGGTTGAGACTTTTGCCGAAAGTTGTTGAGGTGATCAAGCTTTCGCACACCTTGCAGGAATACGATGAAAGAAACATGTTGGTCAAGCAAAAAATTAATTCCCGTTGGGAAAAACGACCCAAAACAGTGAAGTATTATGTATTTATTGCGGTCATGGTTGCTTTTGGTGTCCGTTTTAAGGTGGTGGTTAAAGAGATTGAGGGTGGGTCGCCATTTTTCTGGAGTATATACCCATCGTGGAAAAAAGAAATTGACTGTAACGGCGGTATGAAGAAAGTTTTTTATTCGGGTAATTTAGAAGAGGATTAAATAAAAAACAACCACTTTTGTGGCTGGTTTCTATGCAAACACCTGTCTGCGGTTTATGTGTTGACCGCTGGAGAGCCGAAGCCCTCACAGATGCTTACGGAAATACTATACCACAGAAATAGGCAAGAGTCAACCCTCTGTGGATAAGTAGTAATATAATTGATGGCACAATGGTATATTTGAAGCAATTATTATTTTTAAAAATTTATTTTTTGGTAATTATTTTATGTTAATCTCTTTCGCTTGGCTCAAACAGTATATTGACCTACCCGATTCCACCACCCCCGAAGAAGTGGCTGACCGATTGAAATCCGCCACCGTTGAAGTGGAAAAAATCATCCGCGCCGGCGCGAATTTGGAGGGGATTGTGGTGGGTAAAGTCGTGTCGGCGGAAAAACACCCCAATGCCGACAAATTAAAAGTTTGTCAGGTAGATGTTGGTGGGGGTATGGTGCAGATCGTGTGTGGTGGCAGTAATGTCAAGGCCGGTATGCTATGTGCAGTCGCCAAGCTCGGCGCTATGGTCAAATGGCACGGCGAGGGCGAACCGATAGAAATGAAGGAAGCGGAGATTCGCGGAGTAAAGTCATTCGGTATGATTTGCGCGTCCACCGAGATCGGGCTGGGCGAAATGTTTCCGCTCAAAAGCGAAAAAGAGATTTTGGATCTTACGGTTGTCATCCCCGTGAAAACGGGGATCCAGGACACCGGAGAACGACTGGATTCCCGCTTTCGCGGGAATGACAAGGCGGTGGGGCGACCGCTGGCCGAGGCACTGGGTCTAAATGACGCGGTGCTCGAAGTGGACAATAAATCACTGTCCAATCGTCCGGACCTGTGGGGGCATTATGGCATCGCGCGCGAAGTGGCGGTGTTGTTTAAAAAGGATTTGAAAAAATATGTAGTGGCCGAAATCAAAGAAAACAATGATGTAAAAATCAAAGTCAAAGTGGAAGATAAAAAACTTTGTTCGCGCTATATGGCGGTGGCGATGTCGGGGGTGGCCGTGGGGCCGTCGCCGGAATGGCTCCAACAAAAAATATCCGCCATTGGTTTGCGGCCGATCAATAATATCGTGGACATCACCAATTTTGTGATGAACGATGTGGGAGAGCCGATGCATGCCTTCGATGCGGCGCGCATCGGAAACTCTAAATCCGAAACTCTAAACTCTAAAACGATAAATATTAAGGTGAGGCGAGCGAAAGATGATGAAGAGTTTAAAACTTTAGATGAAGTGAATCACAAATTAGATTCGTCCATGCTCGTGATTGCCAATGATGAAAAGGCGGTGGCGCTGGCGGGGGTGATGGGCGGGGAAGAGAGTGGTATATCCGATGTCACCACCGACATTGTTTTTGAAGCGGCCAATTTTGACGCGTCATCAATTCGTAAAACTTCCACCAAATTGGGTTTGCGCACGGATTCGTCCGCGCGGTTTGAAAAAGCTTTGGACCCGAATTTGTGCGCTTTGGCTTTGGCCAAAGCAGTGGAATTAACTTTGCAAATTTGCCCCACCGCCAAAGTGGCGAGCAAAGTGGTGGATGAGAAATCTTTTAAATTATATCAGGGTCCGATCGAAATCGCCTATGATTTTTTTGATCAAAAAATCGGTCAGGTGATTGAACGCAAAGAGATTGTGGCTATTTTGACGCGCTTGGGATTTGAAATTAAAGAAAAGAAAAACTCCTTGCTCGTGAAAATTCCGTCTTGGCGCGCCACCAAAGATATTGGCATTGACGAAGATTTGGTGGAGGAAGTGGCGCGTATTTATGGCTATGACAAAATCGTAGCGGTCGCGCCTTTGATCCCGACAGCGCCAGCGTCGGCCAATGATTTACGCGCGCTTGAACACCAAATTCGCGCTATCGCCAGTATGGAGCTTGGCTACAATGAAGTATATAATTACTCATTTATTTCCGCGCAACAGATCAAAAATTTTGGAACTGATGTCAATAAATTTATTGAACTTAATAATCCGCTCGCCAGTGATCGGCCCTATCTGCGCCGTAATTTATTGCCCGGGCTACTCGCCAATGTCGCGAGTAACATTGAAAATTTCCCCGAAGTAAAATTATTTGAAATCGGTAAAACTTTTAAAAATAACGAATCCGGTCCGCGCGTGCGCGAGCAGAGTGATGAATTATTACCACGACAGGATACTGGGGTGGCGCTGGTGTTTGCCGGTCGCAAGGAAAAATCCCCCTATTGGCAGGCGCGTCGGGCTTGGGAAACCATCGCGCAGACGCTTGGTCTCAAATGGAGTTTGGCGCCGGTGGATAAAGTGCAAAACTGGGAACACCCGGGAAGACTGGCTCTTTTGGCCGTGAACGGTAAAACCATCGGTGTGGTTACCGAAGTCAATCCGGCGATAGCATCGAATTTTGGGATTGATGTGCGAGTGGGCGCGCTAACGATAAACTTGAGCGCGTTGTCCGAACTGGGCGCGACCGCGAAAACAAAATACACCCCTTTGTCCAAATTTCCCGAAGTCACGCGCGACTTGGCGTTTGTGGTGAAAAAATCTGTGAGCCACGCTGAAATAATGGACGCGCTATCCAGTGTGGATCCACTTTTGACGAAGGTGGAGCTATTTGATGTCTATGAGGGAGCTACGATTGGCGATGAATTCAAATCGATGGCTTATCGGCTATCGTTTGTCCACCCCGAGCGCACACTCAAGTCCGATGAAGTGGATGGGGTGATGGCGAAGGTAATGAGTGTGATAAAAAAATTGGGTGGTGAAATGAGGGGATAAATCCCAAATAACAAATCGCAAATTCCAAATAAATCTCAAACTATAAATAACAAATTTGAAATTTTGGAATTTGTAATTTATTTGTGATTTGAAATTTGATATTTGTGATTTAGGTCTTGGCGCTTCCACCAATTCTGTGTTATAATAACAATGCTTCAAATTTAACTTGTCGTTCGCTTCGTGCCGGCGGATGGCATCAAGGAGAAAATATGTTCGATACTTCCAAAGATGTGCTATACATAGTATTATCTTTTTGTATTATTTGGGTGACGGTGTTTTTGTGCTGGATGTTTTATTATGCCGGCAAGATCCTCAAAGACGCGGCGCGAATTGTAGAAGAATTTCGGATGCGTTTGCAGCTGCTCACCGAAGCGATCGGATATATTCGCGGTAAAGTAGAGAGTATTTCGAGTTTGCTCACACTCGCCACCGAAGGGGCGGCCGGATTGGCCAAAAAATTTGCCGTTAAAAAAGCGGCCGAATGGACCGAGGGTGCGATGAATAAAACCGATTATCACGCGACCGGTTTTGACCGCGCGGCCAAAGAAGCGGTAGACAAGGCGGTAGAGGCCACGGCCAAAAAAATGCGTCAGACGGCCAGGGAAATGAATATTAAGTAATTAGACAACCGTAAATAGAGCTCCGCTTAGAAAGCGGAGTTTTTGTTTTAATAGTTATTTACTTGTGGTAACCAAATTTTTTATTGAATATTTCTGTCATATATGTTGAGGATTGACAAGATAATTGTTTTGTGTTAGTTTTAAATTAAATCAACAAATAAGGGGTAGGAGGCGAAAATGAAAATTTTTTTGTTGGGAAAAAACGACGGGATCGTCCTGTCGTTAATTGAGGCTCTTAGTGTCGAAGGTCACTGTCCCGTGTGGGTGACCTTTGCCGAGCTCTGTGAGGGGCTCGGGGGTTTGGACATTTCCTCTGTTGTGTTGTTTGCCGGAGATGTTGAGGAAGCCCTCGACCCCGAGCTCGAGCAAGAAGTCCTCCGGATCGCCGGAAAGGCGGAATATGATCCTTATGTATCCGGCCGGCTGTTAGCCGGGTACATCAAGAGCCGTCGGCCTGAGCTGGCGGTGGTGGTCTTTAGCCTGGACCTTCCCCAAGGCATTGACCACAAGACTCCGCTCCCCGAGGGGGTGGGGGAAATTTATCTTGGGTGCGACCTCTGTGAGGTCGTAGATATCCTCTTAAGGAAGGAGTAGTCCCGTCCAGCCCGGTATCGCGCGATACCGGGCCCTTTTTATTTATGGGGGGGGCGCTCAAATTAGGGTTGATTTAATGGAGAGGATGAGGTAATATTCAGGTGTTAGGTATCAGCTTATAGGTGTTAGGAAAACACGACATTATGTTTTTCCGCCTAATACCTTGTACCTAACACCTAATACCTCCGCATGTCCGATTTCGTTCACCTCCATGTCCACAGCCACTATTCGTTGCTCGACGGTCTGTCCAAGATCGACGAGCTGGTAAAGACCGCCAAAAAGCGCGGTTTTTCGGCGTTGGCTTTGACCGATCATGGCAATATGTATGGCGCGATCGAGTTTTATGAAGAATGTCAGAAGCAGGGAATCAAACCGATCATTGGCATTGAAGCCTATCTCGCTCCCGGCAATCGCGCGGAAAAAAATCCCAATGAAAAATATTTTCATTTGATACTGCTCGCGACGAATTATACCGGTTACAAAAATTTGATGAAACTCGCGTCCATCGCCAATCTGGAAGGGTTTTATTACAAGCCTCGCATGGACAAAGAAATATTGCGCCAGTATCACGATGGGATCATCGCCAGTAGCGCTTGTTTGCGCGGTGAGATTCCGTGGATTTTGATGAAAGAAAATAACTGGGAAAAAGCCAAAACCACCGTGGCCGAGTATCAAGAGATTTTTGGCAAGGAAAATTTTTATTTGGAGCTCATGGATGCGCCCGCGCAAGAGGGGCAAATGGAGTTGAACACTAAATTGGTTCAACTATCCGAAGAAACCGGCGCGCCAATCATCGTCACGCGTGACGCGCACTACCTCAATCCCGACGACGGCGAAGCGCAGGATATCCTCACTTGTATTCGCGATGGACGCACTATTGACGAGCCCAATCGTCGTAGTATGCAAGGGGTTGACTACTCTTTGTGTTCAGGCGATGAGATCGAAAAAAGATTTAAACATTTACCCGAGGCGATCGCGAACACCAAAAAAATCGCCGATCGCGTGGATCTTAAATTAACCCTAAATGAATGGCATTTTCCGACCATCGATATCCCCGCCGGCCACAATGCCGACAGTTATCTGCGTGAATTGGTTTACCAAAAATTACCAACTTTGATGGAAGTGACTGATGAAGTAAAAAAGCGCGCGGATTATGAATTGGAAGTCATTTCCAAAAAAGGTTATTCGCCGTATTTTATCACCGTGGCCGACTATGTGGATTACGCCCGCACCCACGATATTATCGAAACCACCCGTGGATCAGGCGCCGGCTCGATCGTGTCGTATGCCATGGGTATCACCACGGTCAATCCTTTGTATTTCAAATTGCCGTTTGAACGATTTTTAAACCCTTTTCGTCCCAGCCCGCCTGATATCGACGCCGACTTTGCCGACGACCGGCGTGACGATATGATCGCCTATGTGACCCAAAAATACGGCGCGGACAAAGTGGCGCAGATTATTACTTTTGGTACGATGGCGGCGCGGGGCAGTATCCGCGATGTCGGGCGGGCGCTCGGGTTGAGTTATTCGTTTTGCGATCAAATCTCCAAATTGATTCCCATGGGCGCGCAGGGATTTCAGATGACGATCGCGAAAGCGATTGATCTCGAGCCTGATCTCAAAAAACTATATAATGAAAACAGCGACGCGCATCGCTTGATTGACCTCGCGCAAAAAATCGAAGGGTGCGCGCGCCACACCAGTATGCACGCGGCCGGCGTGGTGATCGCGCCTTCGCCCCTTACGGATTTCACACCGATCCAGCGCGAGACCGGCGGGGAAAAAATCACCACTCAATATGAGATGCACGCGGTCGAAGCGGCCGGCCTCCTCAAAATGGACTTTTTGGGTATTCGCAATTTGTCGATCCTTGGGCACGCGGTCGAGATCGTCGCCAAAACCACCGGCATCAAAGTGGATATTTTCAAAATCCCGTGGGACAATGTCAAAACATACGAGATGCTCGCGCGTGGTGAGACCATGGGCGTGTTTCAGTTGTCGGGGTCGGGGATGACCCGCTATTTAAAAGAGCTAAAGCCGGCCAGTATTTTTGACATTATGGCGATGGTGGCGCTGTTTCGCCCGGGGCCGATGGAGCAGATTCCGGAATACATTCGCCGCAAGCACAATCCGGATACGATTGAATATTTGGATCCGCGCATGAAAGACTATTTAGATCAGTCATTGGGGTTGATTGTGTATCAAGATGATGTATTGCTTACCGCTATCAATCTCGCCGGCTATAATTGGGAAGAGGCGGATAAATTTCGCAAAGCCATGGGTAAAAAAATCCCCGAAGAAATGGCCAAACAAAAAGAGAAATTTTTTAAAGGATGTCGAGAAGTCGGACAATTACCGGATATAAAAATCCATCGTTTGTGGGAGCTGATTGAGCCATTCGCGGCCTATGGTTTTGGTAAAGCGCACGCCTGCAGTTATGGAGTGGTGGCTTATCAGACCGCTTACATGAAGGCGAATTACCCGACTCAATATATGGCCGCGGTACTTATCGCCGAATCGGGCGACATGGACAAGGTGCCGGAAATTATCGCCGAGTGCGAACGCATGGGAGTGAAAGTTTTACCGCCCGATGTCAATGAGAGCTTCAAAAATTTCGCCATGATCACCGAGTCGGTGATCCGATTTGGCATGAACGGCGTCAAAAATGTCGGCGAGCACATCGCCGGCGAGATTTTTCGCGAGCGCAAAGAACACGGTCGCTATGAGAGTATCGAGGATTTATTATTACGCGTCAACGATCGTGATTTGAACAAAAAATCTTTGGAAAGTCTCATCAAATGCGGATCCTTTGATGGTTTTGGTTTTGATCGCGGACTACTGGTCGCGAACATCGAAAATATTTTGGCGTTTTCGCGCAGCGCGCAAGACCAATCCGCGACCGCGCAAAATTCGCTTTTTGCCGGCACTCCAATCGCCATGAACACTAAAGTGAGACTATCGGACGCGCCCCTGGCCACGGAAAATGAAAAAATGTCTTGGGAAAAAGAATTGCTCGGGCTCTATGTGACCGCGCATCCTTTTCGGTATTATGCCGATGCGATGATCGACACGCTTACGCCGATCAAGGATTTGTCCACTAAGCCGCGCAGTAATTGGGTGGTGGTGGGCGGAGTGGTGGACAGCGTGAAAAAGAAAATTACCAGAAGCGGAGCGGCGATGTCATTTGTGACTATTCAGGATTTGTCCGGCAGTTTGGAGCTACTGGTTTTTCCGCGCACCTATGAAGTGACCAAAGAAGTTTGGGTCGAAGGAAAAATGGTGTGTGTGGTCGGCAAAACCGGCGATGAAGAGGGTGACGATAAATTATTTGTGGAAAAAGCGTATGAGCTGACGCCGGATAATGCGATGGCGCTCGCTGAGCGCATGCGGGTCAATAGCTCGCCGATGCGTCAGTATGTGAGTGAGGAAGCGGTGAGAGCGCCGATCAGTGGGGCGGTATCAAAAACGAACACCCCCACAGTCGAGTCCGTGGAGCCGGTGGTATTTTTGGCTGATCGCGTGGTGATCATGGTACATCCGAGTAAAATAAAAACTTTGGCGGACGCGATTAAAAAAGTTTTGACGGCGCACGCGGGCGCATCCTGCCTACCGGCAGGCAGGTTGCCGGTATATATTTTGGTGGGGGATAAGAAAATCAAGACGCAGTATTTGGTTAGCCCGAGTGATGCGCTCAAGGCGGAGCTTTTAACTTTACTGTCATCCTGACCTGCCTGCCGGTAGGCAGGGCGAAGCGAAGGATCTTTTAAAAAATCGGCAGATAATTATCAAAACAATACACTTTTTCAAATCTATTGCTCGACTCGTAAATTTGTGACTCGCGGTCGCTTTTGGGCCAAAACTCCCCGCCGCGAGGCGGGTCACACATTGGCCCAAATCCTAACGGATCGCTCCCGCTCGTCTACAAATTTTTACTC